>JAYOVO010000052.1:0-10409 GCA_038151495.1 Alphaproteobacteria bacterium | reverse complement strand
CGGAAAATTTTTAATATTTGTTTGTTCATCAGCCATGATCAATTTGTAACAAATTGTACATTATTTACCATCAGCTTATTGCCCGGTCGTGCTTGTTACTTTTGGGGATAATGGGGATAAAAAAAGCCGAGGATAATCCCCGGCTTTTTAAAGATGCAGGCAAAAGCCTGATTTATGACTGGTCGTCGTCGGCGTCGCTGGCGGTGCCAGCATCATCCGCGGTGTTGTCAGCGTTGGTAACTGCCGCGGTATCTTCGCCTTGTTCTGATGGGCTGGCAGCTTGTTCATCTGCGGCGGCGTCATCATTTGCCTCGCCCGTTACGGCAACGCCTGTTTTCAGCTGGGTTTCGGCTTCGGCAAGTGACCGGGCAATGTTGACCGTGACGGATACCGACACTTCTGGATGCAACCGGATGCGTGTATCGGTCAGGCCTAGTGTTTTGATCGCACGATCCATCACCACCTGGCTACGGTTGATGGTAAAGCCGGCTTCTGTGACAGCTTCGGCAATATCACGCGATGTCACGGACCCAAATAATTGGCCCATTTCAGACGCGGCGCGCACCATGTTGACTGCGAGGCCGTCCATCTTTTTGGCTTCGGCTTCGGCTTCTGACCGTTTTGTCAGATTGTCAGCTTCGCGTTGAGCACGTTCTGATTCGAACCGTTCCATATTGGCTTTGTTGGCGCGTAATGCTTTGCCTTGTGGCAACAGATAGTTGCGCGCATATCCGGGCTTAACATTCACCAGATCGCCCATCTGGCCAAGCTTTTCGATGCGCTCAAGAAGAATAATTTGCATGTTATTGGTCTCCTGTTATCCGGCTATGCCTATTCAGAAACATAAGGCATTAATGCCAGAAAGCGTGCGCGCTTGATGGCGGTTGCAAGTTCACGCTGTTTCTTGGCTGATACAGCCGAAATGCGCGACGGAACAATTTTGCCCCGTTCCGAGGTAAAGCGAAGCAACAGCTTGGTGTCTTTATAGTCGATTTTTGGCGCATTAGGGCCAGAAAACGGGCAAGCTTTACGACGACGGTTAAATGGCTTGCGAACAGCTTCGCGTTTGATTTCTAACTGTGTCATGGATTAGTCCTCGCTATTTTCTGAGCTATCATCTTTGTCATCCCGTGCATCGGCATCAGAATGATCGCGCTGGCCGCGAGATGAACGTTCTGTTTTGGCCTGCATCATGATTGACGGGCCGTCTTCAACTTCTTCGATATTCAGGTTCAAAAACCGTAAAACATCTTCATTCAGACCCATAATGCGCTCATATTCGCGCAATGCTTCTGGCCCGGTTTCCATGTTGAACATTACATAATGGCCTTTCCGGTTCTTTTTGATCCGGTAGGCAAGGCTCCGCAGGCCCCAATATTCGCGTTTCTTAATCGAACCGCCAGCAGATGTGATGATTTCGGCAAATTCATCTGCCATGGCTTCGACCTGGGCAGAGGTAATATCTTGGCGTGCAATAAACACGCTTTCATACAAGCGCATGATAACTCCTTATGGCTCATTGTTGATGGTGATGGCTTGGCGCATATGCCGGACCCGCACCGCATCAACTAACCGGATGTTCCGGCAAGGATTTTGGTCAATGATGTACAGCCATCCTGCGTATCCGCCGGACGACTGGAGCGCACAATACACATTCATTGTGATTTTGCAAGTCTTTCGATCAGATTTCACCATATCAGCGCCCAGCGCGTTTGGCGATGCGGGGTGCAAAAACTTGCCTTATCGGTGAAAATCTGGAATAGGTCACTGCACAGCGCTTTTGTTCAGCTGGGTCACAGATAATCAGTTTTTGCCAGCATCTGGTTGGCGCCATTACTTGGGTTGAGGCATATGACATCTTTTGAGATCGCTTTTTTATTTCCCGGACAAGGGTCACAGGCAGTCGGCATGGGGGTCGCGTTGGCGGCATCGCACCAGCCAGCCAAACATGTTTTTGATGAAGTAAATGACGCTTTGAATGAAAATTTATTTGAGATTATGGCCAATGGCCCGGATGATCTCATCCGGATGACGCGAAACGCGCAACCAGCACTGTTTGCGACATCAATGGCGGCGGTAAGGGTGCTTGAATCAAAACTTGGCAAGCCGCTGTCAGACAAAAATGCGGTTTGTGCCGGGCATTCGCTTGGTGAATATGCGGCATTGGCGGCGGCTGGCAGTTTGCAAATTGGTGACGCGGCAAAATTGCTCCGCCAGCGCGGTGACGCCATGCAGGAAGCGGTGCCGGTCGGTGCTGGGGCGATGGCCGCCATTCTTGGGGGTGATGAAGATCAAATTAGCGCTATTATTGCGGCGTCAAAAGACGTCGGTCTTGTTGAGATTGCCAATGATAACGCGCCCGGGCAGATTGTCATTAGCGGTGCCGCAGATGCGGTTGATAAAGCCATTGATGAGGCCAAAGCCGCTGGGTTGCGCCGTGCCATCAAATTGCCGGTATCGGCACCATTCCATTGCGGATTAATGGCACCAGCGGCAGAAGTTATGCGCGAGGCACTAGCGGCCAGCCAGATCAATGATGCCAAGATGCCGGTATTTTGTAATGTCACCGCGGGCGCCGAAACATCTGCTGATAACTTGCGTGATAATCTGGTCACACAGGTAACAGCGCGGGTCCGTTGGCGCGAATCTTTGATGGCCATGCAGGCGGCTGGGTGCCAGCGCTATATCGAGCTTGGCACCGGCAAAGTTTTGTCAGGTCTGGTCAAACGCAGTCTAGAAGATGTGCGCGTTGCCAATCTTGACGGGCCAGACGATCTGGACAGTGTGCTGGCCGAGCTGTAAAACTGTTGATGCCGCAAGGCTGTATCTGAAAAAGAGGAATGTTTTATGTTTGATCTTACCGGTAAAACCGCGCTTGTCACTGGGGCCAGCGGCGGTATTGGCGAGGCAGTGGCACGCGCACTACATGCGCAAGGTGCCACGGTGGTGTTGCATGGCACGCGGGCAGAAAAACTTGAATCGCTGCAGCAGCAGCTTGGCGAGCGCGCCTTTTCACTGGCAGTTGATCTATCTGATCGCGATCAAGTGGCCGGGTTAATCGAGGCGGCCACCGCTTTGGCAGGCCCGATTTCCATTCTTGTCAATAACGCTGGCATTACCCGCGATGGATTGTTGATGCGGATGAAAGATGATGATTGGGACGCTGTTTTAGAGGTTAATATGACAGCGTCGATGAGCCTTTGCCGGGCGGCGATGCGCGGCATGATGAAAGCCAAAACCGGTCGTATCATTTCTATATCTTCGGTTGTTGGGGCAACAGGCAACCCCGGCCAAACAAATTATGCGGCGTCAAAAGCGGGTATGATTGGCTTTAGCAAATCACTGGCCGCCGAGGTTGCAAGCCGCGGTTTGACCGTGAATGTCGTGGCCCCGGGTTTTATCGAAACGCCGATGACAGATGTGCTTGACGAGTCGCAGAAAGCCGGGTTGTTGTCGCGGGTGCCAGCCGGGCGTTTGGGCCAAGCTGATGAAATTGCCGCCGCCGTTGTGTTTCTGGCAAGTGACGAGGCATCCTACATTACCGGCGCAACACTTCATGTGAATGGCGGTATGGCAATGCTTTGATTTCGGCATGCAAACCGTTATAATGAACAAACAGGGTGGCATATCCGCAAAAACTATGTTATCTGCCGCCAACTTTTGATTTCTCCGGCCACTATCGGCCAACATCCAAGCTTCTAAGAGGGGGCACTTATGAGCGATATTGCAGATCGTGTAAAAAATATTGTTGTTGAACATTTGGGCGTCGATGCCGATAAGGTTGTCGAGGGCGCAAGTTTCATCGATGATCTTGGCGCTGACAGCCTTGATACCGTTGAACTGGTTATGGCATTTGAAGAAGAGTTTGGTGTTGAGATCCCAGACGATGCTGCAGAACGTATCCTGACCGTGAAAGATGCGGTGTCATTCCTCGAAGAAAACGCTGGTTAATTACCGCGACTGAACTATTGCTGTGCATGGCTATTACGATGGTGATGCACAGCCATTAATTGACCAATATTATATCCTGGAGGGTTGCTTTGCGTCGAGTCGTAGTCACCGGATTAGGGATGGTTACCCCGCTTGGATCAGGGGTAGACCATAATTGGTCAGAAATCACCGCTGGCAAAAGCGGTATATCCAAAATTGAGAATTTTGACGTGTCTGATATCAGCTGTCGGATCGCCGGGCAGGTGCCGGGCGCTGGCCAGCCCGGTGGTCTAAATCTTGATGATTGGGTTGACCCTCGCGAGCAAAGAAAACAAGACAGATTTATTCAGCTTGGCCTTGCCGCGGCATGTCAGGCGGTTGAAGATTCTGGCTGGATGCCAAATGATCGCGAGTCACAAAACCGTACAGGCGTAATGATTGGGTCTGGCATTGGCGGGCTTGAATCGATTGTTGTTACCGACCAGCTGATGAATGAAAAAGGGCCGCGCCGCATAAGCCCATTTTTTATTCCGTCGGCTTTGATCAATCTAATTTCCGGCCATGTGTCGATTCGCTATGGTTTCCGTGGGCCGAACCATGCTGTTGTCACGGCTTGTTCAACCGGGGCGCATGCCATTGGTGATGCGGCGCGGATGGTGGCGCTTGATGACGCAGATGTCATGGTTGCCGGCGGTGCTGAAGCCGCTGTATGCCGCATTGGCATGGCTGGATTCGCCGCCGCCCGTGCGCTTTCGACAAGCTATAATGACACACCCGAGGTGGCGTCACGGCCATGGGACAAGGGGCGTGACGGATTCGTGATGGGCGAAGGTGCTGGCATTGTGGTTCTGGAAGAACTGGAACATGCCAAAGCCCGCGGCGCAAAAATTTATGCTGAGGTAAAGGGGTATGGGATGTCTGGTGACGCGCATCATATCACCGCCCCGGCTGATGATGGTGATGGGGGGTTCCGGGCCATGCAAGCCGCGATGAAACGTGCTGGTTTGACCCCGGCTGATATTGACTATGTGAACGCGCATGGCACCTCAACGCCGCTTGGTGATGTGATTGAAGCCAAAGCAGTGGCACGCCTGCTTGGTGATGCCATTGGCACTGTGTCTATTTCATCAACCAAAAGTGCGACCGGGCATTTGCTTGGCGCGGCCGGGGCCATTGAGGCCATCTATTCAATCAAAGCCGTTGAAACTGGGACATTGCCGCCAACCTTGAATTTGAATGATCCTGAAGATGACGTGGCCGGGTTTGATCTGGTGCCGCTGCAAAGCCGCCAGCGTCAAGTGCGTAACGCCATGTCAAATTCATTTGGCTTTGGTGGCACCAACGCATCCTTGATTGTTGGCCAGGTGACCTGATGCTTCGATTTGCCGCCCGGTTGATGACCCGGCCGGCATTTCTTTGTGGGGTGCTGGCCTTGTTCATGGTGGCCGCAAGCTGGCTGTGGGTGTCCACAATGTTGGAACGGGCCGGCCCTCATACAGATGACAGCGTTGTCATCATCACCGCTGGCAGTGGTCACGCGGCGGTGCGATGGGACTTGCAACGGGCTGGTGTTCTACATCACATGTATCATTATGATGCGGCGCGGATGCTAGCTGGCGATAATTTTGTGCCAAAAGCTGGTGAATTTTTACTGCCAGCTGGGGCGAGCCTGCGCCAGATTATGGACATTTTGCATCAAGGCAAAAGCCTGCAACGTCGCCTGACTATTGTTGAAGGGCAAACAAGCGCTGAAATTATCACCGCCCTTGACGCCATGCCCGCTTTGACCGGTGCCGTTGACTCCGTGGTTGATGAAGGCAGTCTATATCCCGATACTTACTTTTATACCTATGCGACTGCACGTGTTGACGTGATTTCGCGGATGCAGGATAAAATGCAGATCACCCTTGCCGAGTCATGGGCCAGCAGACAGGCTGATCTTCCCTATAAGACACCTTATGAGGCGTTAATCATGGCCTCTATCATCGAAAAGGAAGCCGCCAGCAAAGCTGACCGGCAATTGGTTGCGGCGGTATTAGTCAACCGGATGAAGCGTGGTATGCGCCTGCAATCAGACCCAACCGTGCGCTATGGCATTGATGTTGAAACAGACCGGCCAATCAGCAAGGCTGATTTGCGGCGCAAAACCCCATGGAACACCTATGTGATTACCGGCTTGCCAAAAACACCAATTTGCAACCCCGGCTTTGAATCGATAGAGGCGGCGTTGCACCCAGCCGATAGCGATTTTCTATATTTTGTGTCAGATGGCTTTGGCGGACTTCGATTTGCAAAAACGCTGGACGTTCACAATAAAAATGTCAGATTATTTCGGGCCATTGAAGCACAAAATCCAAAGGGATCAAAACCATGAAACAGGACGGTGACGCCACCGGATCAGACAACGGGGAACTGGGCGGAAGACGCGGTTTAATGCTTGTGTTATCGTCGCCATCCGGGGCTGGTAAAACCACCATTGCCAGACGGCTTTTGGCCGAAGATGCCGGGCTTGAACTGTCAGTTTCCGCGACCACAAGGCAACGCCGCCCGGGCGAGGTAGAGGGCAAAGATTACCATTTTGTCACGACATCTGATTTTCAGATTATGATCAATGATCGTGCGCTTTTGGAATATGCCAAAGTGTTTGATAATTATTATGGTACCCCATCGGCACCTGTTATGGCCGCACTTGCCGAGGGGCGTGACATGTTGTTTGACATTGATTGGCAGGGTACCCAGCAATTGGCGGATGCAAGCCGAGAAGATTTGGTTTCGGTTTTCATTCTGCCACCGTCGACGCGTGATCTTGAACAACGGCTGTTATCGCGGGCGCAGGACAGTGCTGATGTGGTGGCGGCACGCATGTCAAAAGCCGCTGATGAAATCAGCCATTATCGCGAATATGACTATATTCTGGTGAACCGCGATATTGATGTGGCGGTGGCACAGGTCAAGGCCATTTTGCAGGCTGAAAGATTGCGCCGTGACCGCCAGGTGGGGCTAACAAATTTTGTGAAGAAATTGCGCGCTGGCTATTAACAGGCGGTTTTGCTAGCCATCTCATACAGATTGGCTAATTTACAAAACTTTTCAATATCAATGTCTTGCGGCCGCGATTCAGGCGCAATGCCAGCCTCTGCCAATAACTGGTCACCATTGATTTTCTTTAGCGAACTACGCAACATTTTACGGCGCTGGCCAAATGCCGTGCGTGTGATGAATTCTAGGGCATGTTGCGAACAAGGGTAACGGGGCTGTGCCAGCGGGACAATTTGGACAATGGATGAGATGATTTTTGGCGGTGGTACAAAGGCTGATGCAGGTACATCGAATAAGATTTCGGCATCGGCAAGCCATCTGGTTAGCACGCTTAGACGTCCATAGGCCGCTTCGCCGGGGCGGGCGGTGATGCGTTCGGCAACTTCGCGCTGAAACATCAAGGTCATCGAATCAAAACAACTGGCATGGGCCAGCCATTGGATTAGCAACGTTGTGGCAATGTTATAGGGGAGATTGGCAATGATCCGCCGCGGCGCGGTGCCAAGTTCCCAAATTGGACTGGTCAGCGCATCTGCCTCAATCAATGTCAAGCGGTCACCAGCCGCCACCGATAGCGATGATAACACCGCGCTGGCACGCCGATCTTTTTCAATCGCGATGACATGTGCCGCATGTTCAAGAAGCAAGGCACGAGTCAGGCCGCCCGGACCCGGGCCGATTTCAATTGTGGTGCCTGTCAGCGGGCCGGCACTGCGGGCAATTTTTCGGGTCAGATTCAAATCAAACAGGAAATTCTGACCAAGCGATTTGCGTGCCCGCATATCCATGCTTTCAACAAGCAGGCGCAACGGCGGCAGGGCGTCAATGCTGGCCGTCAGATCGCCATCTGCTAGCTCATTCATGATGAAACCGCCAGTGATGCGGCGGCCATTTTGCGGGCCATGTTTATTGCCGCCATAAGGCTGTCTGGACGCGCTGTACCGGACCCGGCAATATTCAAACCGGTGCCATGATCGGGCGATGTGCGGATAAAATCTAGGCCCAAGGTAATGTTTACGCCACCAAAAAAATCTAATGTTTTTAGTGGTATAAGAACTTGGTCATGATACATGCCTATAACCGCGTCATAGGATTTGCGCGCCTCTTCATGAAATAATGTATCAGCCGGATAGGGGCCTGTGACTTTGAATCCACTTTGTTGCAAATCGGTGATTGCTGGCTGGATTATATCTTGGTCTTCGCGGCCAATATTGCCGTTTTCACCAGCATGCGGGTTCAAACCGGCAATGGCAATTCGCGGTGTGGACAGGCCAAAAAACCGTTTCAAGCTGGCATCAAGCAACTGTGCTGCGGTGACGATTGATTGTTTTGAAATGCTGTTCGCCACATCTTTCACCGGGATATGTATCGTCAATGGCACAACCCTTAATTCATCACTGGCAAGCATCATCATCGGGCCGCCACGATCAACAGATGCCAAGCTGGCAAGAAATTCGGTATGGCCGGGATAGCGAAACCCAGCCTCATATAGCGTTGCTTTCTGGATGGGGTTTGTCACCATGCCAGTGGCTGAACCGTCACGGCAAAATGCCGCCGCAGTGGTTATAGACTCGACAACAACCTGTCCGTTGCGGTGATCGGGTGATCCAAAAACCGGTGGAACCTGCCAGTCAATGGGGATCACATGTAAAGACTCATCATCGGCAGTGAATTGATCAGGATGCGTTATCGCGCGAATGGAAAGGGGTATGCCAAGCTTGGCAGCGATATCTGCTAGGCGATCGGGCGATTCAATCACGCAGATATCCCGCTGGCCGGCATGCCATGATTTAATGGTGATTTCCGCGCCAATACCAGCTGGTTCGCCCGGGGTCACGATCAAGGGAAGGCCGGATGACATGATGTTAGCGACGTTCAATTGCCGCGGCGCGGCGCAACCGCAACAAATAGCGCTCACCCAGTGATCCGAATAATTTTTCGACAATGCCACGCTCTACATCTTCGCGTGACGGCAGATCAATTTTTGCCTTTTCACGTTTGCATAGCATGAACACCGCAACCCCCTCGCTAAAGGATAGCGGCGTACTGGCAACACCGGGCTGTAATTCAGATACAAGATTAAGCATTTGCGGGGCCAGACTGCCAATAATGATGTTATCGAGACGGCCTTGCATATTGGACCCGTAGCTGTCATGAAGCGTCAGCAAATCTGGACAGTTTGAAATGCCCGCGGTGTCGCGTTCAAGGCGTGCCGCCGCTTCAAGTCGGTCGGCGTTGGCCGCCCCAGATGCCAGTGGAAGCAGGGCACGGGTCAACCATACGCGATCTTGACTAGGATCAGCCTGACCATTTTTGCGTTCGCCATTCTTCTGAAACAGCAAAATAGCGCCATCCTGCTGTAATGGTGGTGTCACAGCGCCAATATCTATCTTGGCAAGCGCGTTGCTAACATTTTCCGGTAATTGGTTTGTCGATAACCAGCCAAGACGTCCACCGTTTTGGGCGCTGCCAGCGACCGAATATTGTTGGGCAATGGCATTGAAATTCGCCCCTTGGCCGACAGCTGCGACAATCTCATTAGCTAGCCTTAGGGTTTCTTGCAAAGGGCGGCTTGGTTCGGGTACTAGAATCAGTTCGCTGACCCGGATTTGCGGTTTTGTTGCATCTTCCAAAATCTGTGCAAGCTCGGCGTCAATTTTGGCATTAATATCGCCTAATTTGTTGCCAAATTTTGCCTGAATGAAACTAGCCCATGCCAGATCGGTCACAAATTTTTGCTGAATAGATGCGGTGTCTAGTTGCAGTTCGCGCAAAACTTCAAAGCCGTTTTTGCCATTTTGCTGAAATGAGCTGTCGACAAGGTCTCGCGCCATTGCAAGGCTGCGCGCGGCAATGTTTGGATCAATTTCCTGTGCCGCGGCAAGTTTCAGCTTTTCATCAATCAGCATCTGCAAGGCATCTGTTTCGATACGCTGACGGTTGCTGTCATTCAGTTTGATATTGGTGACCGCGGCGAGAAAATTTACCCGCTGCTTCAAATCATAATTGGTGATGGGTTGGCCATTCACTTTTGCAACAATTTCAATAGCCGCATATGACGGCTGGATCAGCGCGCTGATCAAAATAAGGCCAAAAATGCATGTCTGTATCAAAAGTCGATAGATCACCGGGCAAAATCCTTTTTGCGACCCCCATATTGGCATGGCTGGGTCTAGGCTAATGATTGATTTAGGCTTCGTCACCTCGGGCAAGAATGATGGCTCCAATTAAAAACACGGCAAATGCGGGTGTCCATGCCGCAACAATTGTAGGCACGCGCAACGATGCACCCATGACTTGCATAAAATAAGTGAATATGAAGATAATCGTTGCCAACATCACCCCGCGTATGAATAGACGAGACCGACTGCCACGTAAACTATTTGTCAATGTGGCGCGCGCCGCCAACATGGTGATGCCAATCATCATGAGTGGCAATG
>JAYOVO010000051.1:0-10551 GCA_038151495.1 Alphaproteobacteria bacterium | reverse complement strand
ATGTAGCTGTGCCCGGTGACCCAGCCCACATCGGCGGTACACCAATAGACATCACCATCATGGTAATCGAACACATATTGATGCGTCATCGAAGCATACACCATATAACCGCCAGTGGTGTGCAACACCCCTTTTGGTTTGCCAGTTGACCCAGATGTGTACAGGATAAACATCGGGTCTTCGGCATTCATCTCTTCAGCTGGGCAATCAGCTGCAGCGGTGCGCATGGCGTCTTCATACCAAACGTCGCGCCCCTCAACCCAGTCAATGGCACCGCCAGTGCGTTTTACAACAATCACTGTTTTGCAGTCTGGGCAGCTTTTCAATGCGGCATCCGTATTTGCCTTTAGCGGGATTGGACGTCCCCCACGAACGCCTTCATCGGCAGTGATCACCATGGTCGAGTCACAATCTTGAATACGGCCAGCCAGCGCATCTGGCGAAAATCCGCCAAACACCACCGAATGCACCGCACCAATGCGCACACAAGCCAGCATAGCCACCGCGGCTTCTGGGATCATTGGCATATAAAGCGTGATCCGATCGCCTTTTTTAGCGCCATTGGCCTTTAGCACATTGGCAAATTTACACACATCTTCATGTAATTCTTTGTAGGTGATATGGCGCTGCTGGTCTGGTTCATCGCCTTCCCAAATAATCGCGGTCTGATCACCGCGTTCGGCCAGATGTCTGTCGAGACAATTCGCCGCCGCGTTCAAGGTGCCATCGGCGTACCATTTGATATGTAGATCGCTGGCGTCATAGGACACATCGCTAATCTGGCTGTAGGGTTTAATCCAGTCGATTCTCTTGCCATGTTCCGCCCAAAACCCATCTGGGTCAGCGATCGATTCGGCATAGAGCGCCTCATACCCTTTGGCATCAATATGTGCGTGTTTGGCAAGCGCTTGGCTTGGCTGAAAAATAGGCTCCTGATCCATTTACCCCCCCTAGACCCGTTTTTTGCGGTCTTTTTTACATCTTCGACATGCGCCTTTATGCTGTTTTATCGTAGCTGTCGCAGATCGGCAAGTCCGGCTAATCCAACCGGTGCAGCAAGTCATCAATTGTGTCGGGGTCGTCATGATCAAGAATTTGCCTGCTGGTGGCCATTGAAAACCCAGCCCGTGCCATGGCACCAAGATCGCGCTGTTTCCATTGCTGGGCATCAAGACGTTGATGATGCGCGCTATGGCGCTGTGCAAATGGCCCAAGGCGGCGGCGTTGGGCAAAGCGGATCGCCGCTTGCAGATCGCCATTGGCACTATTTTCGTCAGCTTCGGCAAGCGCATGGGCAATGATATCATCACCCAGTGCATGCTGGCGTAGGCGCTGGCGAATCACCGCCTGTGAACGGCCAAGGCGCCGCTGGCTACGCGCCACTGTCACGGCAAATTGCCGGTCGTCCAGATAGCCAAGCTGGCTGCATTGATCAATGGTTTGCTCGATGGCGGCGGCGATATCGTTGGCGTCATAATCTGTTAATTTCCGGCTGGCAAACCGTTGCAGTATCTGGCCTAATTTGTGGCGTGAGCTGGCATAGCGGCCAAGATAATCAACCGCTTTGTTCATCATGCGGACATGTGCCGGTTTTCGGGGCATGTTTGGTGTCCATAATTATCGATATGCCGGTGCCAGACGCGCCATGCAGGCTGGCAGGATAGTGGCTTTGCATCAGAAACGCAAAAGCTGGCGGTAACCCCATTGCAGTTCTGTCAAAGCCGGCCTATTTTGTGCCGATGAAACCCGTTGAAACATCCTCAAAATCTGCCACCTCACAAGTTGTCGCCTCGCGATCTACAACTGTGGCATCTCACCATATGCCTATGCCGATTCGACCGATTTTTATTGGCCGGATAAACATAATCGGGGTGGCCACATTATATCGGCGTGAAGTCCAACGATTTATGACAGTGGCACTGCAAACATTGGCCGCGCCGGTGATTACCTCGGTGTTGTTTCTTTTGGTGTTTTCTGTGGCCATTGGCAATCGCGGCAATCTGGCTGGTGGTGTTGATTTTGTGGTATTTTTGGTGCCCGGACTGATCATGATGAATGTGTTGCAAAATGCCTTTGCCAATACCTCGTCATCCTTGGTGATTTCCAAAGTGCAGGGCAATATTATTGATTTATTGATGCCGCCATTGGGGCCGGGCGAATTGTTATTTGGTCTGGCAACAGCGGGCATGACACGCGGTGTTTGCGTTGGCATTGTGACCGCGGTCACACTGGTAAGCCTGGGGGGACATGGCCTGCCAATTTACCCATTGATCGCGCTGGCCTATTTGTTGCTTGGGTCGTTGGCGCTGTCTTTTGCTGGCATTTTGGCTGGTATTTGGGCCAATAAATTTGACGAAATGGCCGCCATTACCAATTTTATTGTGCAACCGCTGACATTTTTATCTGGCACGTTTTATTCGATAAACCGTTTGCCCGCGCCATTTGATATGATGGCCGCGCTCAATCCGGTTTTTTATGCTATTGATGGATTCCGCTATGGCATGATTGGCGTGGCTGACCGGTCACTTTTAACTGGCTTTTTGTGTCTTTGTGCGGTCAATTTAGGGCTAGGCGTGCTTTGTTACCGGGCGTTGTCGTCTGGATACCGGCTCAAATCATAAGGCATGATCGCCTGCATCTGGAATCGGTGCATGCGCAAATGGGTATTTGATGGCGTCTGACGGACAGAATTAACAGGGTTATCATATGCAGGGACAACAGCCACAAAACGGCATTTTACCAGTACAGCATTTGCAACAGGCCATTCACGATGGCGCGATATCGGCGGCCCAGCCGATCACCGCGGCACAATTGCAACCAGCCAGCCTTGATTTGCGACTTGGCATCGATGCGTGGCGTGTCCAAGCATCATTTTTGCCGGGAAGCAAGATGACAGTGGCAGATAAACTTGCCAAATTTGCCATGCATAAAATTGACCTGACGGATGGGGCGGTGCTTGAACGTGGCTGTGTCTATATTGTGAAACTGCAAGAATCACTGGCCCTGCCGCGCGGCGTATCAGCGATGGCGAACCCGAAAAGTTCAACCGGCCGTCTGGATATTTTTACCCGGCTGATTTGTGACCATGCCACTGAATTTGAATCGGTCGCGGATGGCTATAAAGGCCCGCTATATGCGGAAATTTCGCCGCGCACATTTTCGGTTTTGGTGCGTGCCGGATCGCGCCTATCGCAATTGCGATTGCGTCAAGGGCAAGCCGCCGTATCGGATGATGCCATGCAATCGCTTCATACAGATGTTGGTCTTGTGCATGGAGACCGGGGAGCCAAAGTCGATATTCGAGACGGCGTTGGCTTGACGGTAAATCTCGAACCTGATCAAAAAAGCGGCATGATTGGCTGGCGCGCGCGCAAACATGCGGGCTTGATTGATATCGATGCCCCGGCAAGTTGCCCGGTTGATGCGTTCTGGGAACGTGTTGCCCCATCTGATTTGGCGGCTGGTGGGCTGGTGTTGAATCCTGACGAATTTTATATTCTGGCAAGCCGTGAATTTGTCACTGTGCCGCGTGATCATGCGGCTGAAATGCGCGCCTATGACACGCGGGTTGGCGAATTCAGGGCGCATTATGCTGGGTTTTTTGACCCGGGATTTGGCATGGCGGAATTGGGGGCCAGCCAGACCCGCGCCGTGCTTGAGGTGCGCTCGCATGATGTGCCGTTCCTGATTGAACAGGGGCAAACGGTGTGCCGCCTTGTCTATGAACCGATGCTGGCGGTGCCGGATGTGCTGTATGGCAGTGCCGGGTCAAATTATCAATCGCAAGGCCTGCGGCTGGCTAAACATTTCATTCAAGACTAGTTCCAACTGGCAAAAACCGCTGATGCGCCGTACCAGATATCACGGCATGCGTATTTTCCAAATTGGCTGGCTGACTTGACAAATCGGTGAAAAAGGTGGCATTTCAAAGATGTATTTCATGGTCGTTCGGCCATGTTGCGCCACCAGTGATATGGGCATCGCTGGTGGTTTGATTTTTTGGACAAAATGACCACAGAGCCATGGTTGTATGGACGATAAACATCATATGACAGATTACGCTGCAGATACCGCGGTGATGAATACCTACGGACGGGCTGAAATTGCCTTTGTGCGGGGGGATGGATGCTGGCTGGAAAGTGAATCGCACGAGCGGTATTTAGACTGTGCTAGCGGCATTGCGGTCAACACGCTTGGCCATGCGCATCCGCGGCTGGTGGCCGCGCTTCAGGACCAAGCCGGCAAATTGTGGCATACCTCAAATCTCTACCGTATTCCGGGTCAAGAACAGGTGGCGAAAAGACTGGCGTCATTATCTGGTCTTGATCAGGTGTTTTTCTGCAATTCTGGGGCTGAAGCCACTGAAGCGGCGGTAAAAATTGCCCGCCGGGCGGCCTATGAAAAAGGCATGGCTGATCGGACAACCATTTTATGTGCAAGCGGGGCATTTCATGGGCGTACCCTTGGTATGTTGGCGGCAACAGACCGGCCAGCGTTTCGTACCGGATTTGGCCCGATGCCAGCTGGCTTTGCGCATGTGCCATTTGGCAATATGAATGCGTTACGCGCGGCAATGGGGCCGCATGTGGCGGCGGTGATGATCGAATCGGTGCAAGGTGAAGGCGGTGCAAAACAGGTGCCTGATAACTATCTGGCAGATGCCCGTGCCGCCGCAGATGAATTTGGCGCGCTGTTGATTGCTGATGAAGTGCAGGCAGGCATTGGCCGGACCGGTCATTTATTTTCATTTGAGCCAAGCGGCATCAAGCCGGATATTGTTGCCTTAGCCAAAGGCCTTGCTGGGGGGTTTCCGGTTGGTGCAGTGATTGCTTCAGCGGCGGTGGGGTCGGCAATGACGCCTGGCACGCATGGCTCTACATTTGGCGGCAACCCTTTGGCTATGGCCGCCGCGGCGGTGGTTCTTGATGTGCTGACCGAAGACGGCTTTATGCAGGATGTACGCGACCGTGCCGCATATTTGGAATCAGCTTTAACAAATTTGCAATCAGCCTTTCCCGCGGCGATCAGCGAAATTCGCGGACGCGGGTTTTTGCGCGGCATTTGCCTTGCCGAAGGGGTTGATTTGATGGCGCTTGTGTCGGCGCTTCGCGGCGATCACGTGTTATGTGTGCCGGCGGCTGAAAATACATTGCGTTTGTTGCCACCATTAATCATCAGCCGTGAAGAAATCGATATTTTGATGGCGGCGCTTCACCGGCAGCTTGGCGCGGCTTGACATTTACTTTGTCGGACAGGATTGACGCAAGATGCGGCATTTTATTGATCTAAGAGATTTTTCAGCAGATACGCTGCAAATGATGCTGGATCACGCGCAGGCGATGAAGCAGGCGCGGCGCGCTGGCACCGGCCATGAACAACCGTTGGCTGGTAAAACGGTGGCGATGATCTTTGAAAAGCCGTCGACGCGGACACGCGTGTCTTTCGAAACTGGCATTGTTCAGCTGGGCGGCACGCCGCTGGTGCTTTCGGCGCAGGATTTGCAGCTTGGGCGCGGTGAGAGCATTGAAGATACGGCGCGTGTTTTATCACGTTATGTCGACGCTATTATGATCAGATGTTTTGACCACAACACGGTATTGCTTCTGGCAGAATATGCCACGGTACCGGTGATCAACGCGCTGACAAACCGGTCCCACCCCTGCCAGTTGATGGCTGATCTACAAACCATGATTGAATATCACGGGCCGCTGATCGGGCAGAGTGTGGCATGGCTTGGTGATGGGAATAATGTGGCAACCAGCTGGGTTGAAGCGGCGTCACTGTTTGGTTTTCAACTTCGTATGGCCTGTCCGCATGGCTATGCGCCGCCAGCTGAATTATTGGCTTGGGCGCGGGCGAATGGCGGCGATATCATCCTCACCGAAGATGTGGCCGAAGCTGTAGATCAAGTGCAAACCGTGGTTACCGATGTCTGGGTATCAATGGGGCAGGAAGGCGGCAATCAACAACAGGATCTGGCCGCCTATCAGGTAAATGAAGATGTCATGAAGCAAGCGGCGGGTGACGCAATTTTTATGCATTGCTTGCCTGCCAAGCGCGGCTTAGAAGTGTCTGCGGCGGTGATTGACGGCCCGCAATCTGCAGTATTTGATGAAGCTGAAAATCGGTTGCATGCGCAAAAGGCGATATTGGCCTGGTGTTTTGCTGGCAAATAGCATGGTTTACGCGTTTTGATGCATCGCGTTGACAATTTTTTTTCAGGATGGGGTGATGCTCAACGATAATGTAGCGGCCGGGTCTCAGATTCTGCCATTTTATCTTGCTGATGGGTCGAGTGATGTGGCGCTGATTCGCGGGCGGATGGCGTCTGTTGGCATAGCCGCTAGCACCATCATCGAACGGCATAATTATCCCGATTTGGTTGGCCGCCTGCAAGCCGAAGCCTTGGCTTTGGCCGCCTGTTTATCAAGCACGTTAAAGTTTGATGGTGTGTTCACCTTGCAGGCCAAAGGTGATGGTCTGGTGCGCACTTTATTCGCCGATATCACCGAGGCTGGCGATTTGCGCGGCTATTGTGCGCTGGATGAGGATCAAAGCCAACTTGCCGCCCTGCAACTGGCCCAGCCAAATGATGACGCTGTTCATATCGTACCGCTTATGGGGGGCGGCTATATTGCCTTTACCGTTGATGATGATGCCACCGGTGGGCGGTATCAGGGCATTGTTGAACTTGATGGCCCGCATTTAAGCAACGCCGCCATGCGCTGGTTTGAAAATTCGGAACAAACCGACACCATGGTGTTATGTGCCGCTGATAAAGGTAGTTCAGGATGGCAGGCATCGGCGCTGATGCTTCAACGTATTGCTACCGAAGGCGGTGACGCTGTATCGGCCGCAGGTGCCAAAGCGGCCAGTGATGATGCCTGGCATACGGCAAAAACATTACTGTCATCCGTGACCCGCGCCGAACTTCTTGATCCGGCTCTTACCCCCGAAGAGATTATTTTTCGGTTATTTAACTCTATGGCCCCGCATGTGGCGCCAGCCCGCGCGGTGACCGATCAATGCCGGTGTGATGTGCAGAAAATAGAATCTATGCTGACGCAGTTAAGCGTTGATGATGTCAATGATCTGGCAGATGCTGATGGGGCGTTGCATATCACCTGTGAATTTTGCAAAACTGAACGTGTATTTAACAAGAGTGATTTGCCAGCTTTTTAAAAGCTAATGTCTTGCGGCTGATCAAAATTTCGCACTATGAACCGAATTGGCAGTTGGCATTTTTGCCTAACTGACTGATGATAGAGCAAGCTTGGCAAGAAAATATGGGAAAGAATTCATCCATGCAGATTTGGCGCTATGTTGTGATTGTCTTTGCGGTTTTCGCCGGGCTCGGTGGCTGTCAGACAACAGCACCAGTGCCGCCCGCCACAACGGCTGATGAATTTGTGCCGCTGGCAATGAATGCGCGGCGTCTTGAAATCATTGATAATTGGCAAATGCCTGTTGAGCCGCCTTATATTGGACACCGGGCGCAAACCTTGCCAAGCAATCTCTTGGCGAAATGGGCATCACAGGTCTTGCAACCAGCTGGTGGCAGTGGCGAACTTGTTTTTGATATTTCGCGTGCCTCGGTGACACGGATTGCCTTGCCATTGGAAGCTGGCATTAAAACCTTGCTGACCGACCAGCAGGAAAGCAAAATCAAGGCAGAATTTGATGTTAAGATTATGTGGTTGCAACCGGTTGGTGGCAGTCAGGCTTTGGTGCAATTGCAGGCGGATCACAGTGTCACAATCCCTGAATCGGCCAACACCGTTGATTTGCAAAATGCCATGCAGACAGCGTTGATGGGGGCGTTGACGTCGCTTGATCGGCAAGCACGTGCCGAACTTGCGCAAATCAATAACATTATTTTACCGTAAATATTAGCGGCGTTGCCAGCGAATTTAACGTTGCCAGAACGCTGGATTCAACATCACAAGAACGGTGAAAATTTCCAGTCGTCCAAGCAGCATGCCAAAGGACATCACCCATTTTGCTGAGTCAGGCAGAGATGAAAAATTGCCCTCTGCCCCGATGACCTCGCCAAGCCCCGGGCCAACATTGCTGATAGAGGTGGCCGCACCCGAAAGTGCGGTCACAAAATCCAGCCCCATTAAACCAAGCAGGGTGGCGATCAACACAAAGCCAAGAATATACAGATAGAAAAACCCCATCACCGAATCCATGACTTCTTGGGTTACGGGACGCCGGTTATAATAGGCCAGCACCACGGCATGCGGCCGCAACAGCCGATTAATTTGCACGCGTGCGGTGGCGGCTAAAACCTGCAGGCGAAACACCTTAATGCCGCAGGTGGTTGACCCCCCACATCCGCCAATAAACATCACCATTAACAAAATTGTCGAGGCAAAGCCGCCCCATGCTGAATAATTCGCACTCACATAGCCGGTCCCGGTCATGATTGACACGGCATTGAAACTTGACTGGCGAAATGCGTTGCCAAAGGCCTGACCAGAGTGCGTTAAATACCAGCTCAGCAGAATAATTAACCCGGTCACCAATACCAAAAATAAGCGTACTTGTGGGTCGTTGATCAGGCTACGCCAGCCACCCCGCGTGACAGCGAGATAATGCGCAAATGGCAAGCTGCCGGCGATCATTCCCAAAATAACGATCCATTCAATTGCTACCGAATCGAACGCACCGATAGAGGCTGTGCGGGTGGAATATCCGCCCGTAGCAAGCGTCGTCATGGCGTGGGTCACAGCATCAAACATATTCATGCCGGCAAGGGCTAGCATGATGGCCCAGATGGCTGTAAGGCCAGTATAGATCAAGCCAATCCCCCCAGCCAGTTGGGTGGCACGTGGCACCACATTTTCGGCGCGTTCATAGGATTCAGTACGGAAAAGCTGCATCCCACCAACCGACAACATCGGCAAAACCGCCATCGCCATCACCACAATACCAACCCCGCCAAGCCATTGAAGAAGGGCGCGCCACATCAAAATGCCGGGCGAGGCGATTTCAATAAGTGGCAGAATTGTTGATCCGGTTGTGGTGATGCCAGACACTGACTCAAAAACAGAATCGGTCAGGCTCAGGTTTAATTCACTGAACAAAAAAGGCAGCGCGCCAAAGATGCCAATCAGGAACCACGCCCCGTTGGTCAACAAAAAGGCCTGCCGCAATCCAAGGTCGAGCGCTTCGCGGCGATTTGTCGCCAGCCAGACAGAAACGCCGAAAAAAGCTGTCAAAAGTGCGGAAAGTGCAAAAACTTGCCATTCACCTGAACCTGAATATAAATCCACGCACATGGGAATCAACATGGCGGCGGCAAGTACCGTTGTCAGCAATCCTAAAATATTTATGACAGGCGATAGTTGCATGCTGGTAATCTCAACTTTTTACGTTGATGTGGCAAGGTGCCATGCTACATTCTAGCCAAGCCGCGCCTGCTCCAGAAACCGCCGTTGCAGATTTGTATCGGTTTGGAATACACCGGTAAAGCGGGTTGTGACCATCGATACATCTGGCTTGCGCACACCCCTTGTTGTCATACATTGATGCTGGGCATCGATTAAAATGGCCACACCTTTTGGCTGCAGGACAGACTGGATGGTTTCAGCAACCTGTGCGGTGAGGGTTTCTTGCGTCTGCAGGCGCCGTGCAAAGCTATCAATGACACGCGCCAGTTTCGAAATGCCAACAACACGTCGATCCGGCATATAGGCGATATGTGCCGATCCTAAAATGGGCACAAGATGATGTTCGCAATGGCTTTCCATCCGAATGTTGCGCAACATCACCATGTCATCATAGCCTTCGACCTCTTCAAAGGTGCGCTGCAGCATGCTGGCTGGATCTTCATTGTAGCCAACGCAAAATTCTTCCCATGCGCGGACCACGCGTTCAGGCGTGCCGACCAAGCCTTCGCGGGCTGGGTCGTCGCCAATCCAGCGCAACAGCAATTCAACTGCGGCTTCAGCCTCGCTTCGGCTTGGGCGTCTAGTGGCGGCTGACACTGAAGATGTTTGATCTTCTGGAATGTCTTTCGTCTCGCCAGTGTCGTAAGGTGTCATCATCGGCTCTGCCAAATTGTCACAACGGTTAAAACCCATACGGGATACGCCAAGTTTATGAACAAAACCATGCCGAAATGCAACCGATATCGGGTTTTGCTGGCATCAGGCTGATAGGGGTGATGTCAAAGCGCTGATTTTGGCGGCCACCAGATAGATTGCCCAGCATTCTATCCCGGCAGGTATATTTTCAGCTTGTCGGCGATTGTGAAAATGGGCAGTATGCGCGCTATGCGGGTGTAGCTCAGTTGGTAGAGCACGAGCTTCCCAAGCTCGGGGTCGCGGGTTCGAACCCCGTTGCCCGCTCCAGTTTTTCATGGGGAAATAGGGTTTGATGCGGCTGATGTGTTAATGACACAACTTCCACCAAAAAATCATAGAGGTACGATATGACCGATCCTGTAATCGCACAAAAAGCGCCGATGCCTGTAGAAGTCGAAGAAGGCAAAAATTATTTTTGGTGCTCGTGTGGGAAAAGCGCAAACCAACCATTTTGCGACGG
>JAYOVO010000050.1:0-10895 GCA_038151495.1 Alphaproteobacteria bacterium | reverse complement strand
TCACCGCCATATTTGCCATCGCCGCAAATCGGTGTGTTGATATGTTGCATATGCACCCGCAATTGATGCGTGCGCCCGCTTACCGGGCGGAGTGCCATCAGCGATAATTTACGCCCAGCATGATCAATCCGGCGATACAGCGTTGTCGCGTCTTGTCCGTCATGATCAACCACCATTTTTTCGCCAGCTTTTCCCGCCAGCTTTTTCAATGGCGCGCGGATTTTTCCAGACTCGGCTGGCATCCCCATAACAATCGCCAGATAGGTTTTTTCAATTTTATGACGGTGAAACGCCTCGGTCAGCGCGCGGGCTGACTCCAGCGTTTTCGCAAGCAACAATACCCCGCTTGTATCTTTATCAATGCGATGCACCAGCCGAAGCCGCCCATTGGTGTGGGGCGCCAGCGCTTGCAGCATACCGTCAATATGCGTTGAAATCGACGTGCCGCCCTGCACCGCCAGCCCGCTTGGCTTGTTAATGGCGATCCATCCGCGCCCCTCTGCCAAAACCATATCATCAAATCTACGCCGCAAATCTGCATCCGCGATGATTTTTGGCACTGACAGGCCAGTTTTTCCTGAAATAGATGTTTCTGAATTAGATGTTTCTGGGGTTGGCCTTAAATCAGGTGGCAGGCGCACGCTTTGCCCCACAGAAATCCGGCTGTTGGCTTTGGCTTTGGCTCCATCCAGACGAATAAGCCCGTTTCGCAGCATTCTTTCTATTGACCCTTGCGCCAGCCCGGGGACTAGCCGCCGCAAAAAGCGATCAAGACGGCTGTTATCCTCGTCTGGCGGCACCGTCTCGATGCGCCATGGCACTGGCTTTTTATCTGCAGTTTCCGTCATCAATCATCCCGATATATCATGACGTCTGATCGTCACTTTGTTTGCTGGCACGCAACTTGTCCCAATAGGCAAGACGTTTGGCAATTTCGCGTTCGTACCCCCGTTCAACAGGTATATAATAGCGGGCCCGTTCCATACCATCTGGAAAGCAATTTTGCCCGGAAAACCCATCTGGATCATCATGATCATAGGCATAATTGGCACCATACCCCATATCTTTCATCATTTTTGTGGGGGCATTCAAAATATGTGATGGTGGCGGCAATGACCCGGTCTTTGCGGCCGCGTCCCGCGCTTGTTTAAACGCCTTATAAGCCGCATTTGATTTTGGTGCCGTTGCCAGATAAATCACCAGACAGGCAATTGATAAATCACCTTCGGGGCTTCCCAGTCTTTCATAAGCCTGCCACGCCGCCAACGCCCGCGGCACCGCTTCTGGTTCAGCAAGACCGATATCTTCAGCGGCAAATCGGGTCAGGCGCCGCAGGATATAATGCGGGTCCTCGCCGCCTGCCAGCATCCGGTTCAGCCAATAAAGCCCGGCATCCGCATCAGATGCGCGTAGCGTTTTATGCAATGCGGACATCAAATTATAATGCTGGTCACCAGCTTTATCAAAAGCTGGTGCGCGTGCCGCAACAATTTGTGCAATTGCCGCTGTATCCAAGGTGGGTGTTTCCGGCCGATCAATCAACAAAGCCGCCATATTCAGCAAATACCGCCCATCACCATCCGCCATGGCGCATAAATCAGCCCGCGCCGCCATATCTAATGGTAATGGATGCCCGATATGTGCCTCTACACGCGCCAAAATCGCCTCAAGAGCGGCTTTATCAAGCCGTTCCAGCACCAACACCTGCGCCCGTGACAACAGCGCCCCATTCAGCGCAAATGACGGGTTTTCAGTGGTTGCCCCCACCAAGGTCACGGTGCCATCCTCAACCCGTGGCAATAATCCGTCTTGTTGGGCTTTGTTGAAACGATGCACCTCGTCGACAAATAGCAAGGTGCGTTGTCCGGCCTGTCGCCGCTCTTCGGCACGGGCAAAAACTTTTCGCAATTCAGCCACACCATCAAACACAGCTGATACCGGTTCAAACACCATTTCCGCTGCCCCGGCCAGCAGCCGGGCAATGGTGGTTTTGCCGGTGCCCGGCGGCCCCCATAATATGACCGACCCTAAATTGCCTTGTGCCAGCATCAGCCGTAAGCGGCCATCCGGGCCAAGCAAACCATCTTGGCCAACCACTTCATCAAGTGTTTTGGGCCGCAATAATTCGGCCAGTGGTGCCGGCGGAGCCATGCCAAAATCGAACTTTTCCATAGGCTGTATCATCTATGAAGCCAGACCGCGGTGCAAAGAAAAAAGGGCCGCCACCCGGCGACCCTTTCAATCCTGTCTATGATCGCGCAAACGCTATGCCGCCGCGCCGCTTTCAACCTCATCATCCGCCATTTCCTGTGTCGGGCCTGAATCCTGTCCGCGGGCATCCTCGTCCCGGTCAACAAGCTCAATCACCGCCATTGGCGCTGAGTCACCATAACGATAGCCAGCTTTTAGCACGCGGGTATAGCCACCAGCACGCTCGGCATAACGCGGGCCTAAAACTTCAAACAGTTTTTTTGTTACCGCATCATCACGCAACCGTGCAAAGGCCAAACGACGCGCATGAAGATCAC
This sequence comes from Alphaproteobacteria bacterium, assembly GCA_038151495.1. Lineage (GTDB taxonomy): Bacteria > Pseudomonadota > Alphaproteobacteria > Puniceispirillales > Puniceispirillaceae > UBA3439. The sequence continues at coordinate 8,367 of JAYOVO010000050.1, read as the reverse complement.
CACGCTTGCCAAGTGTGATCAAACGTTCAACGACCGGGCGCAATTCCTTTGCCTTTGGCAAGGTTGTCACGATCTGTTCATGCTTAATCAGCGCCTGTGCCATGTTGCGAAACAACATTTGGCGGTGCTGCGAGGTACGGTTCAGTTTCCGACCAGCATTGCGATGACGCATTTTATTTCTCCTTAGATCCTAATTCTAAACGCTGACAACCATTAAAAAGGTTCGTCAAGACGCCGGGCTAATTCTTCGACATTTTCAGGCGGCCAATTGGCGACATCCATGCCCAGTTCAAGGTTCATACCTTTCAGCACTTCCTTGATCTCGTTCAGGGATTTCCGCCCAAAGTTTGGCGTGCGCAACATTTCATGTTCGGTCTTTAATACAAGATCACCAATATAGACGATATTGTCGTTTTTCAGGCAATTTGCCGAACGAACAGACAGTTCAAGCTCATCCACCTTGCGCAGAAGATTGCGGCTAAACGGCAATTCTGGCTCTGATGGGGCTGGTTCGCCCTTTGGCTCTTCAAAATTGATGAATGTCTGCAACTGTTCCTGTAAAATACGTGCGGCATAGGCCACCGCATCTTCCGGCGTGATTGACCCATCTGTTTCAATTGTCAGCAACAATTTATCATAGTCGGTGATTTGGCCAACACGGGCATTTTCAACCTTGTATGCGACCTGCTTGACCGGGCTGAAAATTGCATCAATCGGAATGAGGCCAATTGGCGAATCTTCGGCGCGCAATGCGCTGGCTGGCACATAGCCTTTACCGGTATTAACGGTAAGTTCCATGGCCAATGATGCGCCTTTATCCAGATGACACAAAACATGGTCTGGATTCATAATATCAACATTGGCGCTTTCTGAAATCATGCCAGCTGTCACAGTTGCCGGACCTTCAGCATTTAACCGCAGGCGCTTTGGCCCTTCGGCATCCATGCGTACAGCCACACCCTTTAGATTCAGCACCAGATCGGTGACATCTTCGCGGACACCCGGAATGGATGAAAATTCATGCACGACGCCTTGGATCTGTACAGATGTCACCGCCGCGCCCTGCAAAGACGACAAAAGCACACGGCGCAACGCGTTACCAATGGTAACACCAAATCCACGCTCGAATGGCCCAACAGCAACAACGGCCTGACTTGGGTTATATTCGGAAATTTTAACTTCCATTTCGTCTGGCTTTTTCAGATCCAGCCAATTCTTTTCAATCATGGCGATGTCCTTTTAATCAAGGTTGGCGGCACCCGCTTGGGAAACGCAGTGCGCCGCTTCAAATACGGCAAAAAGGGCTGTTATACGCGCCGACGCTTGCGCGGCCGACAGCCATTATGCGGGATCGGTGTCACATCACGGATTGATGTCACGTTAAACCCGACAGATTGTAATGCACGCAATGCAGATTCGCGCCCTGAACCGGGGCCGCGAACCTGAACATCAAGTGACTTCATGCCATGTTCTGCGGCTTTTTTGCCAGCGTCTTCAGCCGCCAATTGTGCGGCAAATGGTGTTGATTTGCGCGAACCTTTAAAGCCCATGCCACCAGCCGAAGCCCATGCAATCGTGTTGCCTTGCACATCGGTAATGGTGACCATGGTGTTGTTAAATGTGGAATTCACATGTGCAACACCATTTGAGATATTTTTGCGCTCGCGACGACGAACTCGGCCTTGGCTAGGTTGTTTTGCCATTGATATGGTCTCCTCGGGTCAGCGTGACTATTTCTTCTTACCTGCAATGGCCTTTGCCGGGCCTTTGCGGGTACGTGCGTTGGTGTGCGTGCGCTGACCACGAACTGGCAGATTGCGGCGATGGCGCAACCCACGCAAACAGCCAAGGTCAAGATAACGCTTGATATTCATTGAGGTCTGACGACGCAGGTCACCTTCGACCAAAAAATCCTGATCGATAATATCGCGCAACCGGGTCAGCTCTTCTTCAGACAGATCATTGACGCGGCGTTCATCCGGGACACCGGCTTTCGCACAGATTGTTTTGGCACTGGTTGTTCCAATACCATGAATATAGGTCAGTGCGATCTCGACCCGCTTTTTGGTCGGAATATTTACACCAGCAATTCGTGCCACAGTCAGGCTCCTTTTTCATTGATGACTGTTGTAACAGGTACCCGTTTTACCGGCGCCTATTTTGCCGCATTCATCGGAAGTTTTTCCATGAAAGCGGCGAATTATAGGCCGAAACTTGTAACAGTCAACCTTAACGCAAATGCGTTACCCCAATAAATTATCTATTTGTGTGGCAACATCCTCTATAGAGGCCATGCCATCCACACTCCGCAACACCCCTTTATCCTGATAATAAGGAAGCAAAGGTGCTGTATTCTCATGATAGACCGCCAAACGTTTACGCAAGGTTTCGGCATTATCATCACTGCGTGCCCCGCCAGTTTCGGCCGCACGATTTTCAATCCGCGCAAACAGCGCGTTTTCATCCACTTTGATTTCAATCACATGATCAAGCCCAAGCCCCTTGCCAGCAAGCATCTCGTCTAGTGCTTTGGCTTGGGCAACCGTGCGCGGGAACCCATCAAGAATAACACCCTTGGCGCAATCATCTTGATCCATTCGCGCATCAATCATGCCGACAATAATATCGTCTGACACCAATTCGCCGCGATCCATAATTTCTTTGGCGCGCATCCCAAGGTCACTGCCAGCGGCAATAGCGGCGCGCAACATATCGCCGGTAGACAATTGCACCATGCCGCGTTCGGCAACAATCCGTTCCGCCTGTGTACCCTTGCCCGCACCGGGCGCGCCAAACAAAATTATGTTCATCTAACGGCGCCCTTTCAAACGAGACTTTTTGACAAGGCCTTCATATTGATGCGCCAGCAAATGTGATTGCACCTGACCCACCGTATCCAGCGTTACCGTCACAACGATCAACAATGATGTGCCACCAAAATAGAATGGTACAGCATATTGGCTGATCAGGATTTCCGGCAATATACATACCGCCGCCAAATAGGCCGCACCCAAAACAGTCAGCCGCGTCAGCACAAAATCAAGATAGTCGGCTGTGGACTTGCCCGGGCGAATCCCCGGTACATAGCCGCCATATTTACGCAAATTATCTGCGGTTTCTTCCGGGTTGAACACAATCGCCGTATAGAAGAACGCAAAAAATACAATCATGCCGATATAAATAGCCAGATATAAAGGTTGGCCACGGCCAAGCAAGGCATTCAAAGTCACCAGCCATTCAGCACCGCCAGATTGGCCGCCGGTCAAATTGATGATCGATACCGGCATCAGCAACAAGGACGATGCAAAAATCGGTGGGATCACGCCTGGCACATTAATTTTCAGCGGCAAGAATGACTGGTCACCGCCAAACACCTTATTGCCATGCTGACGTTTTGGATATTGCACCACAATTTTGCGCACCGACCGTTCAATGAAAACGATAAAGGCAATGACTGCCGCCGCCATCACAAACAACAACACAATCAGCAAAGATGACAACGCGCCGGTGCGTCCCAACTCCAAGGTGCCAGCCAAAGCGGTCGGCAGCTCAGCAACGATGCCTGAAAAAATGATCAAAGAAATGCCATTGCCAACGCCGCGGCTGGTGATTTGTTCACCAAGCCACATCAAGAACAATGTGCCACCAACCAATGTCACCACTGTTGTCAGACGAAAGAACATGCCCGGGTCACCGACAACACCGCTCGCAGATTCAAGCGCAACAGCGATACCATAGCCCTGCACACTGGCAAGCAATACTGTCAGATAACGGGTATATTGGTTGATTGTCTTGCGACCACCCTCGCCGTCTTTTTTCAGCGCTTCGAGAGACGGCACAATGGCGGTCATCAACTGCATAATAATCGATGCCGTGATATACGGCATGATGTTCAGCGCGAAAATTGTCATCCGGCCAAGCGCACCGCCAGAGAACATATCAAACATGCCCAAGATGCCGCTTGATTGCTGCGAGAAAATATCAGCCAACGCGCCCGGATTAATGCCCGGCAATGGCAAATACGTACCAAGACGGTAAATGATGAGCGCACCGACTGTAAACCACAACCGCTTTTTCAGCTCATCAGCTTTCGCCAACGCGCCAAAACCAGCTCCTGCTGCCATACGATCAGTCGGTGATGCCATGCGCCTGTACTACCCTAACTATTCAGCTACGGCCACTGGGACAACAATTTTGCCGCCAGCTTTTTCGACTGCTGCAATCGCCGCTTTCGACGCGCCAGCAGCATGTATTTCCACCTTCTTTGCGGTCAATTCGCCTTTACCAAGGATACGCACACCATCGCGCGGCTTGCTGATGACACCGGCGGCCAACAACGCGGCTGAATCAACCGGCTTTCCCGCATCCAGTTTGCCTGCGTCAATTGCCGCCTGCAAACGGCCAAGATTGACCTCGACATAATTCTTGCGGAACACATTGTTAAATCCACGCTTTGGCAGACGCCGGTGGATCGGCATTTGACCGCCTTCAAATCCGTTGATCGATACACCTGAACGTGCCTTCTGGCCCTTGTGACCACTGCCAGATGTCTTGCCTGTACCAGAGCCGATACCACGCCCAACCCGCTTGGCGTTTTTGGTCGCGCCAGGATTGTCTTTGACTAGGTTCAGTTTCATGTTTTGCTCCTGCCGGCCGGTATAGATCACCCTGCCGTCGTTTAAAATCTAACGATAATTATTGTTCAACGCGTACCAGATGCTTGACCTTGTTGATCATGCCACGGACCGAAGGTGTATCTTCCAGGTCGCGGGTGCGGCCAATCTTATTCAAGCCGAGGCCAATCAAAGTCTGCCGCTGGTCGCTTTTGCGGCCAATCGCGCTTTTGGTCTGCGTTACCCTTACAGTTGATTTAGCAGCCATCTACACTCTCCTAATTCGCGGCGGCGGCTTCATCGCCGGCCTGATTGTCTTCGCGTTTGCCCAACACATCGGCCACCCGCTTGCCACGCTTTTGCGCAACGGCACGTGGTGCCTGAATATGGCCAAGGGCAGAAAATGTCGCCTTGATCATGTTATGGGGATTAGAACTGCCGATTGATTTGGCAACAATATCCTGAATGCCTAACACTTCAAAAACCGCACGCATTGGGCCACCAGCGATGATCCCGGTACCAGCCTGCGCCGCCCGCAACAACACCTTGCCAGCGCCATAATAGCCTTTGATATCATGATGCAATGTACGGCCATCGCGAAGCGGTACACGGACCATGTTACGTTTGGCGCTTTCGGTTGCTTTGCGAATTGCCTCTGGCACCTCGCGGGCTTTGCCTGTGCCAAATCCGGCCCGGCCTTTCCCATCGCCAACTACAACAAGTGCAGCAAAACCAAACCGGCGCCCACCTTTGACCACTTTGGCCACACGGTTAATGCCAACCAGCTTTTCGAGCAGTTCCGGTTCTTCGCGTTCTGCGCTACGATCCCGACGTTCGTTATTGCGTGCCATAAATCCGTGCTCCTTAGAATTTCAAACCGGCTTCGCGCGCGGCATCGGCCAACGCTTTAACGCGACCATGGAAAATGTACCCACCGCGATCAAATACCACAGCGTCTATGCCTTTGGCTTTGGCGCGCTCGGCAACGAGTTTGCCAACAACAGCCGCTGCTGCCGCATCCGCCGTTGTCTTGCTTGCCTTTTTGAAATCGGCATCAAGTGTTGATGCGGCCGCCATGGTGTTGCCAGCCTGATCATCAATGATTTGCGCATAAATATGCTTGGACGAACGATGCACTGTCAGACGCGGCTGGCCATTTGCCACCTTGCGCAACTTTGTACGACTACGCGCCCGGCGACGCTCAAATAGTTCTTTAGCTGTAAACATGAGCGGTCCCTACTTCTTCTTACCTTCTTTGCGCACAATATGCTCTTCGGCATATTTCACACCCTTGCCTTTAAATGGCTCTGGTGGACGCTTTGAACGGACTTCAGATGCAAACTGGCCAAGCAGTTGCTTGTCAGCGCCTGAAATATTGATCTGGGTGTTATTTTCAACGGCAACAGTCAACCCGGCTGGCACATCCATTTCGACCGGATGGCTATAGCCAAGGCTTAATACCAACTTGTTGCCCTGCATCGCCGCACGATAACCAACACCATTGATTTCAAGCTTGCGCGAGAACCCTTCGCCAACGCCAACAACCATGTTGTTGATGGTCGCCCGCATGGTGCCCCACAAGGATTGCGACAGCTTGGTTTTACGGCGCGGTTTGACCGTGGCAACATCATCAGCGACAACCAGTTCCACTTCGCTGTGCAACGGCGCACTCAATTCACCATTTTTCCCTTTTACAACAACCAGCCCGTCTTGCTGTGACACCGTCACACCTGAAGGGATGGCAATTGCGCTACTACCGACACGAGACATGTCAATCGCTCCTTAAAATACGTGGCAGAGGACTTCGCCGCCGACTTTTGCCGTACGCGCCTCGTTATCTGACAATACGCCACGTGGGGTCGACAAAATGGCAATGCCAAGTCCGTTATACACCCGCGGCAAGTCACGAATACCGTAATACACACGACGGCCCGGACGTGACACCCGTTTGATTTCGGAAATCACTGGCTGACCTTCATGATATTTCAGCTCAATTTTCAGCTCTTTCAGACCCGGGCGAATATCAACGCTTGAATAATTGCGGATATAGCCTTCGCGCTTTAGAACTTCTAATACATTGCTGCGGAACCGCGATGCTGGGCTAGATACCACGCTTTTGCGCGCATTTTGGCCGTTGCGGATGCGGGTCAGCATATCGCCAAGAGGATCACTCATAGACATCTTGCTTTTCTCCTCTTACCAGCTTGACTTCACAACGCCCGGCACCTGCCCCATAGAGGCGAGGTCGCGCAGGGCGATACGAGACATTTTCAATTTACGATCATAACCACGTGGACGGCCAGAGACCTCACAGCGGTTACGTACGCGGATTTTAGAACTATCGCGTGGCTCTTCAGACAGTTTCAGAACCGCCTGAAAACGCTCTTCCATCGATACATTTTTATCAGCGATAATCGCCTTCAACGCCGCACGACGAGCGCCACGGGCAGCGACAATACGCTTGCGCTTATTGTTCTTTTCTACGGCACTTTTCTTAGCCATGACTGAACCCTTCTGCTCTTACGCTTTGATGAACGGAAATTCGAAGCCAGCGAGCAATTCCCGCGCTTCATCATCCGTATTGGCCGAGGTCACAACGATAATATCCATACCGCGCATCTCATCGACCTGATCATAGTCAACTTCAGGAAAAACGATCTGTTCCTTGATCCCCATGGCGTAATTGCCACGACCATCAAAGCTCTTACCGTTCAATCCACGGAAATCACGAACCCGCGGCAAGGCAATATTTACCAAACGATCAAGAAATTCATACATCCGCTCACGCCGCAATGTGACTTTACAACCAATCGGCATGCCCTCGCGCAGTTTAAAAGCCGCATTGGCCTTTTTTGCACGTGTTACAACAGGCTTCTGACCGGTAATTGCTGCAAGCTCGCGGGTGGCATGTTCGATTTTCTTTGAATCACGAACCGCTTCGCCAACCCCCATATTGACCACAACCTTTTCAAGCTTGGGTGCCTGCATTTCGTTGGCATATCCAAACTTTTCCATCAGCGCCGGGCGAACTGCCGTCAGATAATGTTCTTCTAAACGCGTTTTCATCTCAGCTTTTCCACTCCTTACTCTGGGTTACGCCAGAGCTTTGCCAGACCGCTTTGCGACCCGCACTTTTTCGCCATCCTTCACCTCAAAGCCAACGCGCGTCGCCGCACCGCTTTCTGGATCAACATGAGCTACATTAGAAATATGCAAAGGCGCTTCCATAGAAATGATGCCACCTGCATCATTCTGTGTTGCGCGGCGATGCCGCTTGACCATATTCACGCCTTGAACCCGTACCCGTGATTCGGCGCGCAACACTTCCAGCACTTCGCCTTTTTTGCCTTTGTCACGACCAGTGATTACAACGACCTGATCGCCTTTTTTAATTTTGAATTTCCCAGCCATTACAGCACCTCCGGTGCCAGAGAAATAATTTTCATAAATTTGCGGCCACGCAATTCACGGGTAACCGGGCCAAAAATACGCGTGCCGATTGGCTCATCCTGTTTGTTCAGCAATACCGCGGCATTACGGTCAAACCGAATGGCACTGCCATCTGCCCGGCGAATTTCCTTGGCTGTACGCACGATCACCGCACGATGCACATCACCTTTTTTGACTTTGCCGCGTGGAATTGCTTCCTTCACAGACACAACAATTACATCGCCAACACCGGCAACCTTGCGACCTGATCCACCCAAAACCTTGATGCATTGCACACGGCGCGCACCAGAGTTATCGGCAACCT
>JAYOVO010000049.1:0-10920 GCA_038151495.1 Alphaproteobacteria bacterium | reverse complement strand
TTTTTTGCGGCTGGCTTTTTGGCGGCATCATCGGCCTTTGGCGCCGCTTTTTTGGCTACGGGCTTGGCTGGTGCCAGTTTCTTTGCATCTTCAGCGATATCATTGATCTTCAGTAACGTCAGATCCTGCCGATGGCCTTGCGTGCGGCGATGGTTTTTCCGGCGCTTGCGGCGGAAAATGATGATTTTTGGGCCACGTGTCTGCCGCACAACCGTCGCACTGACAGCTGCACCGTCAACCTTTGGCGTGCCAATGGTCACTTTATCACCATCGCCAAGCATAACAATGTCATTCAAAATGACTTCAGCGCCTTCTTCTGCGGCGATACGTTCAACCAGGATGGTGTCATCCTTTGATACGCGATACTGCTTGCCACCTGTTTTCACCAAAGCGTACATGGCGATCTTCCTTATCATAATAATGTGACGGCATCGCACCCCAGCCAGTTTGGCGTTTGGCATGACGCTATCGTCAGCGTAATTCGTCTTTCTACAACCGTTGCCGGTGATAATGATGCGGTATAGCTTGACCGCACCAAACCGCGCCCAACCAGTGGCCGGGACGCGACAATGCGGCGGACTATACGCTTTGCGGGTGAACTGTCAAGTGTTTGCTTGTGTTTGCGCATGGTTCAACAGCCAGTTTTTCCACGGCCATTATGATATGGCGTGCACCATACGGACCCTAACCGCCAGCAAAATCACCATCACGCACCGGATCATAGGGATTTTGCCCCATTTCGAGATGCAATTTATCGCCATCCCACGGATGTTTGGCAACAACATCCATATTCAGTGTCACGCCCAGCCCCGGGGTTTTCGGCGGTATGATATAGCCATCTTCCCAGCTTAAGGGTGTGTGCAATAAACTGGCGTGAAACCCATCCATTTTTTGAATTGATTCAAGGATTAAGAAATTTGGGGTCGCGGTGGCCAGTTGAATATTGGCGGCCGCCACCACTGGCCCGCAATAAAGATGCGGTGCGATCTGCGCATAATAGGTCTCGGCAATGGCGGCTATTTTCTTGGCTTCCAAAATACCCCCGGCCCGGCCCAGATTCGGTTGTAATATGGCCGCTGCGCCACAGCGCAATACCCGGGCAAATTCATATTTGGTGCAAAGCCGTTCGCCAGTGGCGATGGGTACCGGGCTACGGGCGGCGACCTTGGCCATTTCTTCTGGCATGTCGGGCGGCGTTGGTTCCTCGAACCACAGCGGGTCATAAGGGGCTAGCCGTTCGGCAAGCCGAATGGCACCAGCCGCGGTAAATTGACCATGAGTGCCAAATAATAAATCAGCCTTATCACCGACAGCGTCTCGAATAGCCGCACAAAAAGCTGCAGACCGGTCAAGTGCTGGCAAATCTGGCATGCGGCCATCAAACACCGTATATTGGCCAGCCGGATCAAATTTTACCGCGGTAAACCCTTGTTCAACATAGGATATTGCCGCTTCAGCGCTGGCCGCTGGGTCATTGTAAAATTGCCCGGCATCTTGATCAGCCCGCGGATATAAATAGGTATAGGTGCGTAGCCTGTCATGCACCTGACCACCAAGCAAATCATATACAGGCCGGTCTAGGGCTTTACCCATTATATCCCAACAGGCCATTTCTAACCCACTGACAACGCCTTGAAGTGATGGGTCTGGCCGATGCGAAAATCCGGATCCATGCGCGCGCCGACAAAATTGTTCGATCTGAAACGGGTTTTGACCTTCCAGATACCGCTGAAATATATCGCTTGCCATGGCGGTGATGATTTCAGGGGCAAAGCTGGCGGCATAGATTTCGCCAGTGCCGGTGATGCCGCAAGATGTTGTCAGGGTGACAAAAATAAAATAGCGCCCACCAAAACCGGGCGGCGGGTTTTTCACAATATAGCTTTGAAAGGTTGCAAGCTTCATGATGCGTCTTTCCTCGCCAATGGGATGCGGTCATTGCACCGCGTCTATTACAGACTGTTTCACGCTTTGCCAGCTTGGCGCAAAATATCATGAAAAAACAAGTATAATCTGTGATAAGCTGTTATCAGTGTTATGTTTTTTCATCTATCTGTTAACCATTATGCACCAGTGCTGATCCGGTTTTGGTTTGGCGTTGGTGCAGGCAAAAAAGGAGGCTTATATGATGGCATCTGTTATGGCTTTCCTGCGCCGCCATATTGTGATGTTTGGGGTTGTGAAATTTTGTGCGGGGTTGGTGATTGGATTTGGGTTAGGGGTATATTTTCTGCCCATCTTGATAGCTGAAAAAGGCCTTGATTCGGCGTCGATTGCGGCCTTGTCCGACAGCGCGTTGCGTCGCGGCACATTTGTCCGGGATTTGCCGGGGTCAGATGGGCTGCATTGGGGTGATGGGGTGATTATGGTCAATGCAGATCGTATCTGGCTTGATGGCAAGGTTGCGCCGGGGCCTGATTATCGTTTGTATCTGACCCCGAAATATGTTGAAACCGGACCCGGGTTTCAGACGATTAAGGCACAATCACTGCAAATTGGGCCGATCAAGGCGTTTGAGAATTTTTCACTCGATCTACCAGATGGGGTAGATGTGACAAATTACCGGGCGGTTTTGATTTGGTGTGAAGCTTTTGGCCAATTTATCACCGCGGCTGAATTACAATAAGGGTGTGTTAGAAAAGTAAGGTTTTGGGTGTGAGTGAGGCATTTTTGATTCCAGCGCCGGACGCGCTCGATTTGACAGCGGTTATTGATATTTACCAGACACAGCGTGCGATGATGCCGAATGCGGTTCCCGGGGCGGGTCGCCAACGCCGCGCCCTGATTGATATTTTGGATGAATTTGACGGGCTGATTCTTGATGGCTATGGGGTGATCAATGTTGGCGCCAATCTGGTGGCTGGTATTGAAGAGTTGCTGCAGGTGGCGGCAGATCGCAACAAACCAGTTGTGGTGCTGACAAATGGTGGCAGTTTTGAATCATCAGTGGCGGCAGAAAAATATGCCAAATGGCGTTTGCCAATCATGCCGGATGCGGTGGTGTCGAGCCGTGATGCCCTGCATGCCGCCCTTTGCCGCAACGCCGCGGTTTCGCCGCCGACCGTGCCAGATGTAATCGGTTGTCTTGGGGCGGTGATCACACCGTTACCTGGAGACGATATTTTGGCCTATGGCAAAACAGAAGATTTTTGGCGCAAAGCAGCTGCCTTTGCGCTTCTTGGGGCGATTGATTGGACAGATCAGGATCAGGCCAGTTTTGAGGCCGCGTTAACCGCGCGACCGCGGCCGGTATTTGTCGCTAATCCAGATGTTGCGGCGCCACAGACCGGACATTTTTCGCCAGAGCCGGGCTATTGGATGGCCCGGGCCATGCAAGCGGCACAGATGCCAGCACATGGGGGTGCCGTATATTGGTATGGCAAGCCCTATCGCCCGGCTTTTGATCTTGCGCTGGACAGGCTGAACAAACTGGCCGGACGCCATCTTGATCGCCGCCGGGTGGCGATGGTTGGCGATAGCCTGCACACTGATATCTTGGGCGGCGGTGCGGCTGGTCTGCAATCGGTTCTGATTACCGGCGCGGGCCTGTTTCGCGATGGCGGGGCTGATAGATTTATTGCCGCGACCGGAATCCAGCCAGACTGGATTGTGCCGGGGCATAGTTAGGGCAAGCTGAACGATAACCGAATAGGGATGATCATCCATGACCATAAGCCGCAGATTTTTGCTTGAGGGGCTGAACTGTCAGGCATCAATTGGCATTTACGATGCCGAACGAAAAGCCAAACAAACGGTGTTGATTGACGCTGAATTATTGCTAGGTGACGGCACCGAGCCACAAACTGATTCGGTTGATACAACAATTGATTATGACGTGATCCGCGATACCATTCACAATCTGGTCGGGGCGATGCATTACGATCTTCAAGAAACGCTGGCACGGCGCATTTTTGACGCGTTGCTGGCGCTACCAGAGGTTGCGTCTGTGAGGGTGCGCACCGCCAAACCCGAGGCCTATGATGACTGTCAGCAGATCGCCTATGAGTTGAGTAATCTGCCATCTTAAATCTGGGCTGATCTCTAATTCATTTTTGCACAAGGCTGCGCTATCATCTGCATCAGGACATATCAGCCGGCATAAAAGGCAAACCGTCATATGTATGATGATGTGATTGCATTGCGAGATTTCTATAAAACCCCACTTGGCCAGCATGTGGCAGGCCAAATGCACCCCCATATGACCAGGTTTTGGCAAGCCGATGCCAGCTGTTGCAATGTGATGGTGGGATATGGCATTGGCTGGCTGTCCCCCGCGTCCCGCGATCATGACATGCCGGCAAATCTGTTGTCTTTGATGTTGGCACGATCCGGGGTGATCGCCTGGCCAGAATCCGGACCCGGTCGTAGCGGCCTTGTTGACAGCCACGCCCTGCCCCTGCCGGATGTTCATATTGACCGGCTGTTGCTGGCACATGCGCTTGAATTTGATGCAGAACCGGGGCGGCTTCTTGATGAATGCTGGCGGGTGCTAGATGGTGCGGGCAGATTGTTGGTGGTGGTGCCGAATCGGCGGGGGCTTTGGGCCCGCCTTGAACATATACCTTTTGGGCATGGCCGCCCCTATTCCAGTCGCCAGCTTTGCCAGCTTCTTGAAACCCATGGATTTGTGCCAAAGCGCACCTATCGAACCGTCTGTTTGCCGCCATTACATAACCGGGTGATGATGCGTTTTGCGACAACGATTGAACGGCTTGGTCAGCGCTGGTGGCCAGCATTGGGCGGGGTGTTGTTGGTCGAGGCAGAGAAAAAGCTCTATGCTGCGGCTGGAAACACCAGTAAGCTTCGCCGCCGCCGTGTTGGTACCGCACCTGCATTGGCATCGTCGTGAATGGCCCGCGTAAAGGATGTATGTGAATGAGTGACAAGCTGCATAAGTTACGTGACGCCATCGATCAAATAGATGCTGAAATTCTGCAACTGATTGCGCATCGTATGACCCTGTCAGACGAGGTAATCGCGGCAAAAAATGGCGAAGCCGCGTTCCGGCCGGGCCGCGAAGCGGCGCTGGTCCGGCGGTTGGCCGCGATGGAAAGCGATATGGCACCTGCCGTATTGCTGGGGATTTGGCGGCAAATTATGGCGGCCAGCTTGACCAGACAAAACAAGGATTTAACATTTGCCGTGCATCAGGCCGCATTGCCGGCGGCGATCTGGCATATGGGCAGTGCGCTAACGGCGCGGCATTGTGATGATTTTGATTCGGTGCTGGCCTTGCTTGATTCGGCTAGTTGTCGTTATGGGCTTGTACCAGCAACAAAAGATGACACCGCGCTGGCAAAGGCCATCTGCGCCATCCCAAAAATCTATATCATGGCGCGCACCCCGTTATTTCCCATTCCAACAGTGACGCCAGCCTATATTTTGGCTGACTACTTGCCAGATGAATCTGGAGATGACATAAGCCTGTTTGCTGTGCCGCAGGCAGATGACAGCTTTAAGATTGTGGCTGTTGACGGATATTTTGATGACCATGTGCCAGAGGCGTGCGGCCCGGCGGCACGGTTGCTAGGTATTTATGCACGCTAAGGCTTCATCAAAGTGACAGGTAAGTGATGTTATGGCGGTAATTTATAACAAAATTGCGATTATCGGGATGGGGCTGATCGGGGCATCGATTGCCCGTGCTAGCCGTCGTGCGGGCCTTGCCACTGTAATGGCTGGCTATGATGCTGACCCTGCGGCGATGGCAGATGTTGCCGCATTGCAGCTTGTGGACGAGGTGGCAGATTCAGCCGCCGCGGCGGTTGCTGATGCCGATTTGGTGATTATGGCGGTACCGGTTGGCGCCGTGGGGGCGGTTGCCGAGACCATTGTGCCACATATGAAACCGGGGGCGGTGTTAACCGATACTGGGTCAACAAAACGGTCGGTGTTGCGTGATGTGGCCCCGCATCTTAATGACACAATCATCTGGTTGCCGTCGCATCCGCTGGCTGGTACCGAACATTCTGGGCCGCAGGCTGGCATCGCGCATCTGTTTGATGGCCGCTATTGGATTGTGTTGCCATTAGACGCGCCCGAATCAGCGCTTCTAGAATTTGAGTCATTTGTGACCGGGCTGGGATCAGTTGTGGAACGGATGACCCCGGATTATCACGATAAGGTGCTGGCCTTGACCTCGCATTTGCCGCATTTGATCGCCTATACCATTGTTGGCACAGCGGTTGATTTGGAACAGCAATTGAAAAATGATGTGATCCGGTTTTCTGCCTCTGGGTTTCGGGATTTCACCCGTATTGCCGCCTCGGACCCGGTGATGTGGCGCGATGTGTTTTTGAATAATGACGAAGCGGTGCTGGAGATGTTACAGCGCTTTTCCGAAGATTTATCCTATTTGCAACGTGCGATCCGCTGGCAAGAGGGTGACAAGCTGGAAGATTTATTTTCCCGCACGCGCGAAATTCGGCGCTCTATCATTGATGCTGGTCAGGATTGATCGTCCAGCTCGCCATTATATCCGGATAAATTCCGCCAGAAATTTTGCATATTCGCGGGCCAGAAGCCGGACAAGCCCCGGGTCAGTCCACCAGCTATCAACATGCAAATCATCCGGGCTGACCGGCCAATAGTGCAAATCGATATGCGGCATTTCACGTTCAAACGCCAATTTGGCACGCGGCATATGGTAATTGGCCGTTACCAGATACAGTGATGCAAATTTGTTGGTTTCGGCCCAGTGCCGCGCGGCCTTTGCATTGCCACGCGTATCACGCGCCGCAAATTCAAGTTCAGCACAACATATCAGCAAATCACGCTGGGTCTGATCAAGCTGTAAATCATTTGCCAGAATCACTTTGCTCAGACCGGCGCCAACCCCCGATATTAATAATTTTGACGCGGTGCCAGTGGCCAATAGCGTCAGGCCGGCATCAAGACGTTGCTGGCCGCCAGTGATCACCACAATGCCATCGCTTTGGCGGGTGGGAGATTCCATATGCCGCGGCAAATTCAACACGAAATATTGCAAGCCAGATATAAAAATCGCCGCCAGCACAGCACAGCCAATTACCAAAATTTTGGCCTGCTGAACCCGGGTTTTGGCGTTGTCTGTCATGTTTTGTGCCATTTATTTTGTGTTATCCAGCCCCAGTTTACCAAGCAGATATGCCCGTTACCAGCCAGGAACGACAATGATATTTGGCATGATCCATTGATCAGGGTAGATTCCATTAGACTATACTAATTTACCGGGGTGTTTGCATGCTTTTGACTTGCCCGCATTGCACAACAATTTTTCGGGTTGATGCCGATCTGATTCCGCAGGATGGCCAGAGCGTGCGCTGTTCGATTTGCCACCATATCTGGATTGCATCGCCGGTTTTGCCGTCTGCCAGTCAGCCGGTTGTGCAATCGCTGGATGGTTGGGTTGCCGGGTCGCCTCTACGGCCTGTTACTGCGCTGTCAGTGGCCCGTAACCGGCTGCAACATTTATGGAAGCCATGTCTGGCGGCGGTGCTTGCGGCCAGCCTTGCCGGCGGTGTGATTATGAACCGGGGTATGATTACGGCCTATCTACCGTTTCTAATCAATGGGTTTGATCGCATTGGCTTGTCGATACGCCCGGCGGTGGCCCAGCTTCAGGTGGCGGGGCTGAATGCCAGCTATGTTGGTGATACGATGCGGTTATCTGGCGGGTTGCGCAATATTGGTATGTGGCGCACGCACGCGGCTGATCTGCGGGTAACGGTGCGCGGTGCAGATGGTACGATTATGCAGGAAACGGTGATCCGGCCAGATGATGATGTTATTGATTCCCAAGCTGAAAGCGGATTTTTTGTGCAGCTTGCTGTAGAGGCTGGGCACGAGGCCCATGTCACGGTGACGCCGCTTGCCAATCGCGTCTATCGCTAGGGAGTCTTGTCAAAAGCGCCCAGTTCAAAGCACCCAGTCAAAAGCGTTTATGCAAAAACCGGGATGGTTTCTTCGGCCAACAGGCTGTCTAGTGACCGGGCCGAGCGTAACAAATGCGCCTTGCCGTCATGTACCAGCACTTCGCCAGCTGGCGGACGGGTATTATAGGCAGAGGCCATCACCGCGCCATAGGCACCAGCCGACAAGACTGCCAGCTTGTCACCGGCGGCAAGTACCGGCATATCCCGGTCAAGTCCCAGATAATCGCCTGTTTCACAAACTGGCCCAACAATATCGGCCTTGCCGATTGTGTTTTGCGGCGGGGCCAGCGTGACAATCGGGTGATAGGCGTCATAAAGTGTTGGCCGGATCAGGTCATTCATCGCCGCATCGACAATGACAAATCTTTTGTTATCGCCTTGTTTGACATAGATGACTTCGGTCAATAACGCGCCGTTATTTGCCGCAATGGCCCGCCCCGGTTCAAAACCAAGGGCAAAACCACTATCTTTGAAAAGCCGCGTCACCAGCGCGCCATACGCGCTGAAATCTGTGTCACTTGCCTGCTGGTAATCGACGCCAACGCCGCCGCCAAGATCAAGACCGGGCACATCTAGCCCGCTGGCACGCAATCCATTGGCGACATCAAGAAGCGCCGCATATGCCAGCTCAAATGGCGCCAGATCGCAAATTTGCGAACCAATATGAACGGCCAGTCCCATCGGTTTGATATGTGGGTCGGCATTAATGCTGGCATAGAGGCTGGCGGCCTCGCGCTGGTCGGTTGAAATGCCAAATTTTGTGCTGCGCTGGCCGGTTGAAATTTTTGCATGCGTGCCGGCATCAACATCCACATTCACCCGCAATGCCACCGGTGCTATAACCCCCATTGCCGCGGCGATAGCGCTGATTTGTGCCACCTCTTCAGCCGATTCGGCGTTGATTTGGCCAATGCCGGCGGCCAGTGCCGCGCGGATATCTGCCGCGCTTTTTCCAACGCCGGAAAACACCACATCTTTTGCCGCGATGCCAGCGGCCAATGCCCGCGCCAATTCGCCAGCCGACACAATATCAGCGCCCGCCCCGCACCGTGCCAAAAGTGCAATCACCCCAAGTGCAGAATTGGCTTTGAGCGCAAAATGCACCTTGCCGGAAACGGGGGCGACGGCGGCTTGAAAAGCGGTAAAGGCACGTTCTAGCCCAGCACCTGAATAGACATATAGCGGGCTACCAAATTCTGCCATCAGACCGTCAAGCGGTAAGCCATCAATGGTCAGATGGTTGTGGGCATCGCGGTAGAATGCAGACATGTCAAAGATCCTTTATGCCGAAAATGCGGGGCTGATGGGATTGGCCGGGCCCAGCTAGCTGTTGGTCTGCTGGGCGGGGATTTCAGACGGACGATAAGGATCGCCGCGTTTGCCGCAACTGCTTAATCCGGCGATCACAAGCAAGGCACATAGACTGGCCATCACTAATTTGCGTTGCATCGTAAAATCTCCTTTACAGCCAGTGGCAAAGCTGGCGTTTGCCGGGCGCATACATCATTTATGCCAGCCCAAAACGTTGTTTGGCATCGGCGATACGGGCGCGCACTTCATCTGGTGCGGTGCCACCAAAGCTGGTGCGCGCGGCCACCGCGCTTGCCACCGAAAGCTGTCCGATAATATCTGGTTTGATGCGCGGTTCTATGGCTTGCAATTCTGCAAGACTCAGCGCCTCTATATCGACGCCTTTTGCGGCGGCGGCGGCAACAATCGCGCCGCTGGCATGATGTGCCTCGCGAAATGGCATGCCAAGTTCGCGCACCATATAATCGGCCAGATCGGTGGCTGTTGGAAAGCCTTGTTGCAGCGCCGCTAGCATGGCATCTGGTTTGGCTGTCAGATCGCGGATCATGCCGGTGGTGGCGGCAATGGCAATGCCAAGCGAATCGGTGGCGTCAAAAACGCCTTCTTTGTCTTCTTGCATATCTTTTCC
The DNA here is from genome assembly GCA_038151495.1 of Alphaproteobacteria bacterium. Lineage (GTDB taxonomy): Bacteria > Pseudomonadota > Alphaproteobacteria > Puniceispirillales > Puniceispirillaceae > UBA3439. The sequence goes on along the minus strand of JAYOVO010000049.1, from coordinate 1,068 downwards.
ATAGGCAAGTGGCAGGCCTTTTAAGACAATCAACAAGCCATTTAATGCACCGATAATCCGGCCGGGCTTGGCACGGACAAGTTCGGCGGCATCCGGGTTGCGCTTTTGCGGCATAATCGATGACCCGGTGGTAAAGGCATCAGACAGGCTGATAAACCCAAACCGGTCTGACGACCAGATCACAAGCTCTTCGGCAAAACGTGACAGATGAACCGCACAGATGGCGGCGGCGGCCAGAAATTCAAGCGCAAAATCGCGATCCGATACCGCGTCCATGGCATTTGCCGCTGGCCGGTCAAAGCCAAGTGCCGCCGCAGTCATATGCCGATCGGTTGGAAATGATGTGCCAGCAAGGGCGGCCGCGCCAAGCGGGCTTTCATTCAGACGGGTGCGGGCGTCGGCAAACCGGCCTCGGTCTCGTCCCAGCATTTCAACATAGGCCATCAGATGAAACCCAAATGTGACGGGTTGCGCGGTCTGCAAATGGGTAAATCCGGGCATGACCATATCTGCATGGCTGGCGGCTTTGTCGATCAGCGCAATTTGCATATCTGCCAGTGCGTGATCAATCGCATCTATGGCATCGCGTACCCATAATTTGAAATCGGTTGCCACCTGGTCGTTACGCGAGCGGGCCGTATGTAGACGGCGTGCTGGTTCACCAATCAATTCGGCAAGACGTGATTCGATATTCATATGAATATCTTCAAGCGAATCTGAAAAGACAAATTGTCCTTGTTCGATCTCAATCGCAATCTGCCCAAGCCCCTTGTGAATCGCGTCACAATCTGTCGACGTGATGATGCCGCAGGCGGCCAGCATTGTCGCATGTGCCTTTGATCCGGCGATGTCCTGCTTGTATAACCGTTGGTCATAGCTGATAGAGGCGTTGATATCCTGCATCAGTTGCGAGGGGCCAGATGCAAAACGGCCACCCCAGATGCTGGATTTTGTGGCATCATTTGATGTAGGTTTCTGTTTTGTCATCTTTGCAACCATATGGATTAGGACGGGCCTATGTTTTATACGCGGCTTTCGATGAATTTTCAGCCAAAAACCGCACAGCCA
>JAYOVO010000048.1:0-11122 GCA_038151495.1 Alphaproteobacteria bacterium | reverse complement strand
CAGCGCCGTTGCCAAAGGGCTGGTGCTAGACCCGTTTATCGGCAGTGGCACCACCGCTATTGCCGCAGAAAAACTGAGACGGCCATGGGTTGGCATCGAACAATCGGCAAATTATGTCAGTTTGGCAGCACGGCGCATTGGCAAAATGCGTGACATTATTGACGATCCAATGACACCCCCGGCATGACATTAAAATGAAAAAACCCCCTTGCCAGCAAGGGCAAGAGGGTCTTTTGAAAGATGCAATAATAAAGGCTAGGTGCTAGGCGGCGAGTTGCCGCAACACATATTGCAAGATGCCCCCATTTTTGAAATAGGCAGCTTCGCCATCAGTATCGATGCGTGCCAGCAAATCAATATGTTCGACACGCCCATCAGCAAAACTGATTTCCGCCTTTACCGTCATGGCTGGTTTTACACCATCTGATAACCCTGTCAGATTGATGGTTTCGTCACCCGTCATGCCTAATGTTTCGCGGGTAACGCCCGCCGGAAACTGAAGCGGCAACACACCCATGCCAATCAAATTGGACCGGTGAATTCTCTCAAAGCTCTCAACAATCACGGCCTTGATTCCCAAAAGTCTTGTCCCTTTGGCCGCCCAATCGCGGCTTGACCCGGTGCCATATTCCTTGCCACCGACGATCACCAATGGCGTCCCTTCATCTGCATAGCGCATAGCGACATCATAAAGCGGCGCCACTTCGCCTGTTGGTACATGCCGGGCAAAACCGCCGGTGGTGCCTTCAGCCGCCAAGTTTTTCAATCGGATATTGGCAAATGTACCCCGCATCATCACCTGATGATTTCCGCGACGCGAGCCAAATGAATTGAAATCAACCGGACGCACCTGATGTTCTGTCAGGAAATTGGCCGCAGGTGTTTCGCGGGCAATACTGCCAGCTGGTGAAATATGGTCGGTGGTGATGGAATCGCCAAGCAATGCCAGCACCCGCGCCCCTTCGATATTGCTGGCAACATCCGGGACTTCGCGGGTCATGCCCTCGAAATAAGGCGGGTTCTGCACATAAGTAGACCCATCATTCCAGCGATAGGTCAAACCGCCAGATGTCTGGATGGCCTGCCATTCTTTGGTGCCTTTGAATACATCAGCATAGCGTGAACGGAACATATCTGCCGAAATCACCTGGTCAACAACCTTGCGGATATCGTCATTGCTTGGCCAAAGGTCCCGCAGATACACATCATTGCCATCTTGATCAGTGCCAAGCGGGTCATCATTCATCACCTTGGTCACCGAACCAGCCAGCGCATAAGCCACAACAAGTGGCGGCGATGCCAGATAATTGGCCGCCGCATGCGGACTGACCCGGCCTTCAAAATTACGGTTGCCAGATAACACCGCACTGACCACAAGGTCGGCATCATCAATGGCATCTGCCAATGCCGAATCCAAAGGCCCGGAATTGCCAATACAGGTGGTACAGCCATAGCCGACCGTATTAAAACCAAGCGCGTCAAGATGCGGGGTTAATCCGGCGGCATCAAGATAGGCCGAAACAACCTGACTGCCAGGTGCGAGTGATGTTTTCACCCATGGCTGAACCTTTAGACCTTTTTCATGGGCGGCTTTGGCAAGAAGACCAGCCGCCACCAACACCGATGGATTGGATGTATTGGTGCATGAGGTGATGGCGGCAATCACCACATCACCATCAGCCAATTCATAATTGGCACCAGCAACAGGCACAGATTTTGGCGCAGTGCGACCCGTGCTGTCTTTCAAAGTTGCGGCAAAAGATGACGCCACATCTGGCAAAGATACCCGATCTTGCGGCCGTTTTGGCCCGGCAAGTGACGGCACCACATCACCAAGATTAAGCGATAATGTATCGGTAAATTGCGGATCAGCCGCGGTGCTATCACGCCACATGCCTTGTGCTTTTGCATAGGCCTCAACCAACGCAACGCGGGCGTCGTCACGGCCTGTCAGACGAAGATAATTTAACGTTTCATCATCAATTGGGAAAAACCCACAAGTGGCCCCATATTCTGGCGCCATATTGGCAACGGTGGCCCGATCAGCCAAGGAAAGCTGATCAAGACCCGGCCCGTAAAATTCAACAAATTTACCGACAACGCCGCGCTTGCGCAGTGCTTCAACAATCATCAGAACAAGGTCAGTGGCCGTGGCCCCTTCTGGCAGAGCGCCGTCAAGACGAAAGCCGATAACGTCTGGCACCAGCATTGAAATGGGCTGGCCAAGCATTGCCGCTTCGGCTTCGATACCGCCAACGCCCCATCCAAGCACCGCCAACCCATTGACCATGGTGGTGTGGCTGTCTGTACCAACAACCGAGTCAGGATAGGCATAACAGACACCGTCTTCATCACGCGTCCAGATGGTTTGTGCCAAATATTCCAAATTCACCTGGTGGCAAATGCCCGTACCCGGCGGCACCACGCGGAAATTATCAAAGGCTGTGGCGCCCCAGCGCAAAAATTCATACCGTTCCTGATTACGGGCAAATTCCAATGCCACATTTTTTGCCGCCGCATCAGCGCCACCGGCATGGTCAACCATAACCGAATGGTCAATCACAAGATCCACTGGTGACAGCGGATTAATTCTTTCTGGATTACCGCCAATCGATTGCATGGCATCGCGCATGGCGGCCAGATCAACCACCGCTGGCACGCCAGTAAAATCCTGTAGCAAAATGCGCGAGGGGCGAAAGGCAATTTCGCTTTGATGGCCACTGTCTGCCCAGTTTGCCAGCGCCTCAATATCGCCGGTTGTGACCGAAGAACCATCCTGATTGCGCAGTAAATTTTCCAGCAATACTTTGAGTGAAAATGGCAGCTTTTTTAGTGCCGGATAGGTCTTGGCAAGTTCCGCCAACGAATAATAGTGATAGGTTTTGCCAGCAGCTTCAAGGCTTGCACAGCATGTGTCGCGCAATGTCCCGGACATAGCGATCTCCCTTCGATCATTCAGTAGATGTGAAACGGCCAACTCGAGGGGCGCCTCCAAGCGGTCGTTGCCACTATAAATAATCATGCAGCTTTTTTCCAGAGGGTAATTACCAGTTTGCCGCAAAACCATCATAAAAACGCCAGTGTAAGTGATCAAAGGCACTAGACCATCTGCAGGTTGGACGGGTAAACAGAACAATATGAACAGATCAATTTTGAAGGCGGCCAGATGACGCCAGACCGAAACAACCGGCAACCGGCGCCTGCATCTGGCACCGCGGTGCCATGCCTAGAAATTGACGCATTAACCGTGCTACGCGGCCAGCGTTTGGTTATTGACCGGCTGACCTATCGGCAAAATCATGGTGAATTATGTGTATTAACCGGGGCCAATGGTGCCGGAAAATCAACTTTGTTGCGCAGCATTGCCGGACGATTGCCAGCCGAATCTGGCGATATAAAATGTCATTTGCCGCGGATTTATATTGGTCATGCTGATGGGCTGGCCGGGGCCATCAGCGGCCGGAAAAATCTGCAAAGCTGGGCGGCAGTCAATGACTTAACCGTAACCGGCGATGATATTGAACAGGCACTTGCCGGATTTGATGCGGCGACCTTTGCTGATATGCCGGTGCAATTATTGTCACGTGGTCAACGCCGCAGGCTGGCCCTAGCGCGGTTGTTGCTGGCGCCGGCGCCCAGCCTCTGGCTACTTGATGAACCAAATACTGGCCTCGACCAGGATAGCCAGACACGACTTGAAACTGCCATTGCCGCCCATCTGGTGGCTGGCGGCGCGGTCATTGCGGCAACACATATCGAAATGGCCAGATCCGCGGCAACGATTCATTTGGCACTGGGGTTATAATTATGCGGCCATTCATTGCGCAAATCAGCCGTGATTTGGATATTGCTTGGCAAAACCGGCAGGACGTTGTCGTGATGCTGGGATTTTTCATCATTATTATCGCTTTATTTCCACTGGCAATCGGCCCGAAATCGGCGATGTTGCAAAGCCTCGGCATCCCAATGGTCTGGATTGCCGCCTTGCTTTCCAGCCTGAACGGATTTGATCGATTGTTTGCCCAAGATGTGCGGGATGGCTGGCTTGACCAGATCAGCCTGAGCGCGCTTGGTCTTGGCTGGTATGCGGTGGCCAAAGCCGTATCACATTGGCTTACCGCCAGCCTGCCCCTGTTGCTGATCACACCCATTCTGGCATTGATGTTGAACATTGCCACCACCAGATTGCCTGCATTGATGATAGCGCTTTTGGTCGGCACCATGGCCCTGACTCTGCTTGGCATCATTGGCGCGGCGCTGGCCGAAGGGGCGAGGCGTAGCAGTGCTTTAATTGCCATTCTGGTGTTGCCGCTGGCGGTGCCAGTGTTAATTTTTGGCGCGCTGGCCGCCGCCATGGATGATGGCATTATCAGCCCACATCTGATGCTGTTGGGCGCGATGCTGGCCCTGCTTTTGGCAATGGCCCCGCTGGTTGCCGCAACCGCCCTCAAAATCGGCGAAACAGAAAGCGGTATTTAGATGGCTGTTTTGGTCAAAATGCGCCTTTGTGCGCCCGCCGGTGCTTTTCTCACTTGGCAAAACCCGCTATAGCTGTTGGCCATGTTTGATTATCTCGCCAACCCATCACGATTTATGCGGCTATCAAACCGTTTGTTTGTGCCTGTCTGCATTATCACGGTGATTTGTCTTGCTTATGGTTTGTATCTTGGGCTGTTTTCATCACCTGCAGATTATCAGCAAGGCGAAACTGTGCGTATTATTTATATCCATGTGCCAGCGGCATGGCTGGCCTTGTTCGGGTATGTTGGGCTTGGGTTATGTGGCCTGTTTTATATTGTGTGGCGCCACCCGCTGGCAGATATTGCCGCACGCGCCATTGCCCCGGTGGGGGCGGTTTTTGCATTTTTGACACTGATCACCGGGGCCTTGTGGGGCAAGCCTATGTGGGGGGCATGGTGGGTCTGGGATGCACGTCTCACATCCATGCTGATTTTGTTCTTTTTCTATCTTGGGGTCATCGCGCTGGCCAATGGGTTCGATCGCCCAGAACGTGGCAGCCGACCTGCCGCGCTTCTTGCCATGGTCGGGGTTATCAATGTACCCATCGTTAAATTTTCTGTCGATTGGTGGAATACATTACATCAACCCGCCAGTCTTCTTCGTAGCGGTGGCCCGGCAATTGATGGCAGTATGCTGACCCCCTTGATTCTGATGCTCATCGGTGCCCATGGATATTTCATTATTGTTGTTATTTTGCGCATGCGGGCGTTATTGGTAGAACGACGTTTAGCGGCTATTCGTCTGCGACCCGGGGCCTAGAATGATGACGAGTTTTCTAGATATGGGCGGATATGGCGGTTTCATCTGGCCAAGCTATATCATCACATGTATCGCGCTTATCTGGCTTTTTTTGGCAAGTTGGCACCGCGCGAAAACTGCCGCACAGCATCTCAAAGATGCCGAAACGCCAAACCAGACCACGGCATCACAACAAGATTAGTCTGCGGTGCGCCGCCTGCCACCGCGGCGCCTGCCGCCAGCCAAAGCAGGTGCATCTTCATCAGTTAATATGCGCGCTGGCAAGGCCACTGCCGCGGCGAGTTTGGCATACGGGTCACTTTTATGCGGGATCGCCATGGCTTTGACAAAATGATCTTGAAAAGATGGTTCAACCGCCGTTTCAATTTTTTCAATATCGCGGACAACGGATTCGATATCGCGCCGCGCCTGTTGATTCAGCAACGCCATACGCGCCCCGGCGCCAGCCGCATTACCTGCCGCCCGCACATTGTCCAATAAACAATCTGGGATCATCCCCAAAACCATGGCATATTTGGGGTCAATATGTGTGCCAAACGCACCAGCCAACACCACCCGATCAACAGATTTAATGTCAATTTTATCCATCAACAGCCGGAAACCGGCATACAAGGCCGCTTTGGCAAGCTGGATCGCCCGCACATCATTTTGGGTCACACTGACAGTATCTGAAATCCGATAGGCAAAAGTACGACCATCGCTTTCAATACGGTTGCTCTTGGCCGCCTTTGCCCCATCGATCACCCCGTCTGCGGTGATCACTTCGGCCAGATACATTTCACCAAGAACTTCAATAATGCCTGATCCACAAATGCCGGTGATGCCGGTCTTGGCAATCGCCGCGTCAAACCCGTCTTCATCTGACCATTGGTCAACGCCAATCACCCGGAAACGCGGCTCTAATGTATCTTTATCAATGCGGATACGTTCGATGGCCCCCGGCGCGGCGCGCTGACCAGAAGATATTTGCGCGCCTTCAAATGCTGGACCCGTTGGTGATGATGCCGCCAGCAACCGCTGTTTATTGCCAACAACAATTTCGGCATTGGTGCCCACATCAACAATCAGCATCATCTCGTCCGATTTTTGCGGGGCTTCTGCCAAGACTACAGCCGCGGCATCTGCACCAACATGCCCGGCAATGCATGGCAACACATAGACCCGCGCCCCCTGATTGGCAACAAGGCCAATCTCGGAAGCTGGGATTTCAACAGCACTATCCACCGCCAGCGCAAATGGCGCCCCGCCCAGTTCTATCGGATCAATGCCAAGCAACAGATGATGCATGACCGGATTGCCAACAAGCACAACCTCGACAACATCATCACGGTTTAATCCGGCCTGTTCAGCCGCGCCGTCAATCAAGGTTTGCAACCCGCCAATCACGGCGGTTGTCATTTCGCCAGCCCCACCCGGGTTCATGATGCCATAGGACACCCGGCTCATCAGATCTTCACCAAATCTTATTTGCGGATTCATCGCCCCGGTCGACGCCAGCACATCGCCCGTGACCATATCGCACAAATGCGCTGACATGGTTGTTGACCCCACATCAATGGCAACACCAACGATTTGTTCTTTCAGGCCGGGCCATACAGCGATCATGTCTGTCCCATTGCGCAGCGCCACCGTGACACGCCATTTGCCAGCACGCAAAATAGGTTGCAAGGTCTGGATTACATGTAAATCACAGCGGATCGGGCCGGTCACACGGTCTGGCCATTGCGTTTCGACCGCCTCAATCAGTCGGCGCAGGTCACCAGATGGTTCATGCATATCCGGTTCGCGCACTTCGACGAAACATAGCCGCACGATCGGGTCCATCTCAATCTGCCTGCCATCAGCCTCTTTGCGGACAAGCTGATTATGAACCTGACTTTCCGGCGGCACATCAATCACCACATCGGCGCATAATTTTGCCTGACAGGATAAACGCCGCCCGGCCGCCAAACCACGTTTGTCAGCATATCGGGTTTCAACCGCGGTCACGTCATCTAAACTATCGGCACCAGAACGGATCCCATGTTTGGCAAATTCGCCAACACCCACATTGACCTGACAGCGCCCGCACATCGCCCGGCCACCACAAACCGAGTCAATATCAACGCCAAGCTGCCGTGCCGCCGCAAGAACCGATGTGCCATGCGGCACCCGGCCTTGACGCCCCGAGGGGGTAAATACGATTTTCACATCTGTTGTGGATGATCTGGATGTTGCAGTTTGGTCTTCGGGCATGGCCATTCCAGATCTATCTATATCTATGCGTTGCGGCGACGACGGGTCTGCCGGCGCTCGCGTCCGCCTTCGCCAGCGGCAACGGGTTCACGGAACCGTTCAATCCAGCGGCGACATTCTGGATCATTTCCATTCATCACATTCGCCCCCATGATGCCGGTCATTTCTTCGGCGTGCAATGGGTTCATGATGGCCGATGTCATGCCAGCCCCCGCGGCCATTGACAAAAATGCGGCATTCATGCCGTGACGGTTTGGCAACCCAAATGAGATATTTGATGCACCACAGGTGGTATTCACTTTTAACTCGTTGCGAAGCCGGATGATCAAATCAAGCGCTGAACGACCAGCCATATTGATGGCCCCTACCGGCATAATCAGTGGATCAACGACAACATCTTCACGCGGGATTCCATAATCAGCCGCACGTTCCACAATCTTTTTGGCAACATCATACCGCACATTCGGGTCTTCCGAGATGCCGGTTTCATCATTTGAAATCGCCACCACCGCGGCATTGTATTTTTTGACAAGTGGCAACACGGTTTCTAGGCGTTCTTCCTCGCCCGTTACCGAATTGACAAGTGGTTTGCCTTTATAGACCGACAAACCTGACTCCAATGCGGCCACAATCGAACTATCGATTGCCAAAGGCACATCAACAGCATCTTGTACCAGCTTGATCGATTCGGCCAAAATAGCTGGTTCATCTGCCATCGGTATACCGGCATTCACATCTAGCATTGTTGCCCCGGCCTCTACCTGTGCAACGGCGTCTGCGATCACCCGCGAATAGTCACCAGCGGCCATTTCAGCAGCAAGCAATTTCCGCCCAGTGGGGTTGATCCGTTCGCCAATCACGCAAAATGGGGCATCGAAACCAATAACGATTTCTTGCTTGTCAGAGGAAAGTAAAGTTCGGGTCATGATATTGCTCCGGGAAAAGGCGGCTTGGCTAGGCTACTGTGTCTATAACATCGAATCCGCCTTTCGGCAAAATCTTGATGTCACCATTGGCGACAGCGCTCGCATAAGCGGCTGTCTTGGCAAACCCACCAAATGGGTAAAAATGAAAATGCTGGATCAGACAGTCGGGATCAGCGGCCATCCCGGCGGCCAAATCCGCCAGTAACAGATGCGGTGACTGAACCGTCATCAATTTGGCAACATTGCGGGCCTGTTTTGAAATAAACCGCATAGACGGGCCAATGCCAGAAATCTGGGCAAACCGGAATAATGTTTTAATGGTGGCCGGGCCGGGGATGCCAATACGGATTGGCAACGCATTACCGGCCGCCCTCACATCGCGTTCCCACGCCATCACGATATCTGCCTCGAAACAAAATTGTGTTTCGATATACATATTCAGCCCATCACGCTTGGCCAATGCATTTTTCGCCGCCAAGGCCTCGGCAATTTCGCTTTGGGTGATGTCAGGACTGCCTTCTGGATGTCCAGCAACCCCCACATTTTGGATGCCGTGGCGCTGGATTAAACCGGTGTCTAACACCTGCATAGAATCGGAAAAGGCACCAACCGGCTGGTCAACACCGCCACCAATCACCAGCACCTCATTCACCCCGCAACGACTGGTGTAGGCGGCTAATAACGAGTCAAGCTGGTCAGCATCACGCAATGACCGCGCCGCCAAATGCGGCACCGGGTTCATCCCTTCATGATACAGGCGTTCAGCCACCGCCACCGTGTCCATCGGGTCGCTACCGGGCAAAAATGTGACATTGACAGTGGTGCCGGGGTCCAAACAATCAGCAAAACTATCGATTTTAGTGGCGCCTGCTGGCGTCACTTCGATTGACCAATGCGCTGCAGCTTTCTGGATTTGTTCAATTGTCGCCTGCATAGATTCGTCTTTCCGCATCATTGAAACAACATCATTGCGCATCGCACTATACCTCGCCGTTTATGCTGTGGCCTTGATGCTGTCCTGCATCAAATTTCGCCGCGCAGAATGAACGTTTGCGCTGACACAAGATGGCTTGCCAACGCCTCACTATCTTCCGATTGCGACATCAGTTGCGTTTACACATTGGCTAAATGCGGTTAATCGCGATCGAACCCACCAGATTCGACAAGTTTGCGTACACGTTCAGCTGGATAGTCGGCTTCAATATCGGCCGCCAGCTTGGTCGCTTCTGCATCAAGATCATCGCTACATGAAACAGGCTCTGAACGGCGCCACTCGGCCAGATAGTCATCGGTGGAATCGGCCCCATCTTTCATCGCCGCCGCATCGATCGCGATGGCAAAGCGGCGCGGCAATTCGATTTTTGCCTGTTGGCGATTACGCCCGCGTCCAGATTCGGCGATAACCTGTGCCGGAATATCGCGCCAGAATAAAGTAATCAAATGCGCCATGTGGCAAAATCTCCCTAATTTAAACCGCCCCGATAACCATGTGTTTAGCTAGCGGCGACAGATGGCTGACGGCGACGGCACAAATTATTTAGAAATGCCGTATAATCGCCATACCCAGTATAGTGATAGTCATAATCCAGTTGCAATGTTGTCGCCGCTTGTCGCGCTTTTTCAACCAAAGCGGCATCATCTGTTTGTGCGATATATAAAACCCGCTTGTAATGGGCAAAATAGATATCTCGCAAATGCGGATGATCGCGAAGCCCCATGCCTTTCATCACAATCCGTTCAAAATGACGAACCATGTAATCGGTCAGGAAAAATGTTCCCAGTTCCTGATCCATTGCCGCATCAAAATCAGCTTCGCCCATAAAGCTTTGATAGCAATGCGGGCCGGGGATTCGCGCAATATTTTCTTCATCAAGGAACGCATCAAGTTGACCGCCAGTGCCACAATCACCATAAATAACAACAGGGGTGAACCCAGCTTTTCGGGCGGCTTTAACCTTTGACTTTATGCCAGGGACAATTTTTTCCGGGTGGTTATGCCACGCTGCTGGCAGGCATGTTAACTCGGCAGCATCTGGTGGCAATTGATTAATAATCGCCAGCAATTCCCGCGCCAATGCCCCACAAGCAATCAGGCGAAGACGCGGCGATGCTATAGATTGGGATGCATCACCCGGCCGCTTGTTCACGGTCACGTTTGGCTTGAATCATTTCCTTTGCCGTTTCAACAGCCACCGCCGCATCACGGCAATAAGCATCAGCCCCAACAGATTCGGCAAAGGCTTCGTTCAGCGGCGCGCCGCCGACAAGCACAATATAATCGTCGCGGATGCCCTTTTCGACCATCGCATCAACCACAACTTTCATATAAGGCATCGTTGTGGTGAGCAATGCGGACATGCCCAGAATATCAGGTTTATGTTCTTCGAGCGCATCAAGATAATTTTCAACCGGGTTATTAATCCCAAGGTCGATCACATCAAAGCCAGCCCCCTCAAGCATCATCGATACCAGGTTTTTACCAATATCGTGAATATCGCCTTTTACCGTGCCAATGACCATAGAGCCGACGCGCGGCGCCCCTGTTTCAGCCAATAACGGCCGCAGGATTACCATACCGGCTTTCATTGCATTTGCCGCCATCAAAACTTCTGGCACAAACAAAATGCCATCGCGGAAATCAATGCCAACAATGGTCATGCCCTCAACCAAGGCCTTGGTCA
>JAYOVO010000047.1:0-11227 GCA_038151495.1 Alphaproteobacteria bacterium | reverse complement strand
GGACATATTACTTAACTGATCAACGCGACATTGATAAGTCCAAAAATGCGTTCATGTACGAATAAAATAAAATTGTGTCGCTTGACATTTTGAAACCCCCACATTGCCCAGGGCCAGGCAAGCAGGCAGGGTCGCCAAAGCGCTGTTATTCAGAAAAAAAATTTAATGATTATTGGCCAGTTGGCACGGTTGGGCCAGATGGCTGTGCCGGTGCCTGTTGCAACACTTCATCCACAATTGATGTCGGCTCGGTGGTATAGCCAGCCATTATCGCCAAGATGATCGTGGTGGTGAAAAAACCAATCGCCAATATGGTGGTTGTACGCGTCATTAAATTTGCCGTGCCACGCGCCGTCATGAAACCGCCGCCACCGCCGCCGCCAATACCTAGCCCGCCACCTTCACTACGTTGCAACAACACAACCAAAACAAGGGCAACGGCAATCAGGATATGAATGGTCAAGACAAGCGTTTCCATGCGGATATCTCTCAGAAAATTCGATTAAGAGCGTTGCTTTTATCGGTATATTTCGGCTTTTTCAACCAAAATGGTTGTGCCGGGCACCAAAATCACAAAACCACCCGCGGCTAGGCGGCATCTTGGGCGGCGGCGCAAATTGTGGCAAACGCATCCGCATCAAGGCTGGCACCCCCGACAAGCGCGCCGCTAACTAACGGGATTGAAAATAGTGACGCGGCATTATCTGCATTTACCGACCCCCCATATAAAATCGGTGGCACATGATTTGCCCCATATCGTTCAGCCAGTACAGACGCGATAACACTATGCATCGCGGCGATATCATCAGGCGACGCCACCGCCCCTGTACCGATCGCCCATACCGGTTCATAGGCAACCATCAAACGTGCTGGCGGCGCATGTTCAGGGATAGAGGCTTGCAACTGGTCAATTACCACCTGTTCAGCCTTTTTGTCATCCCGCTCTGCCTTGGTTTCCCCTACACACAGCATGACATCAAGGTTTTGCGCCAACGCGGCCGTTATTTTTTGGGCGATAATATCACTGGTTTCACCATGGGCGGCCCGCCGCTCGGAATGGCCTAACAATACCAATGACGCCCCGCAATCACGCAACATGGCGGCAGACACATCACCGGTAAATGCGCCATGGTCGGCAAAATGACAATCTTGCCCGCCAATTTCTAGCGCGGTGCCGGTTAATCGCACCGACATCGGCACAAGATAGGGATGCGGTGCAAATAAAATACGTTTGATTTGCGGAAAAGACTGGTTGGCGAGGGCTGTTGCCAAAACAGAGGCTTGATCCAAAGCTGGATTCATTTTCCAATTTGCTGCCACAATCATGCCAACGCCCCTTTTCTTTTTCTGTTATCGGACCTTTGCTGGTACAGGCTGTCTAATGATACTGGGCCGATCACTTATCAGCCTGTCTAGCAATAAAATGAACGCCTGCCAATGTTGGCGTCAAAATCATGCATGGGAATCACCAGCTTGGTGTCACCGGTAAAACATGCCAGCGAACAGGACAAAAACTACCGAAATGGCCGCTATTATTCTTGATGCCGCAAGTGAGAACAAAAAAAATTCCAATTTGCGGCGGTTTCATCACAAATTTTCGATATTGAAGTTGCCCCAAATGGCACCACGCATTATTACCTAACTTGAGCAATCTACCGCCTTGCGGCATCGCCTTAAACCATGTGGGTACCAGGACATCTGCCGCAAGACCAACAAACTGATGGATAAAGCAATATGTTACAGGCGATGCGCAGTGGCGCCAAATCCCCGCTAATGAAATTTTTTCTGCTGTTTCTGGCAGGAGGATTTGCGTTATGGGGCATTGGAGACGGGTCCACCGGTTTGATTGGCGGCAGTGACAAAGCCATATCAGCAGGAGAACAAAGCTTGTCTCCACGCGAGGTTGCGATCGAATTTGACCGAACAAGACGGGCCTATCTTCCCAACACCACAACCGAAGAAGCCGTTCAAGGCGGCTTGTTGAATGAGGTGATTGGCACAATGTCGCGTGAATTATTGTTTCGCGCGGAAAGTCACGATCTTGGTTTGACCGTAACCCGCGCCATGCAGCGTGACGCCGTTGCCAATGAAGCAAGCTTTCAAGACGAATTAGGACAATTTTCAGAAGGGCGGTTTATGCAAGCCCTCGCCAATGCAGGCTATTCTGAACAGGATTATTTAAAACGTGTTGATAACATTCTGCAACGCCAGCAACTGATCGCACCACTTGCAGGTGGGCTGCGCTACAATAATGCGTTAGCCAGCGTTGTCGCCGCCTATGAATTGCAAAAACGTACAGTTAAATTAACCAGCTATCCGGTTCGACCAGAATCTGTCGCGGCACCAGATGATGCGACAATTGACAAATTCTTTCAGGAAAACAAATCAAGCTATGAGGCGCCGCGTCTGCGCAGTGCCGTGATTGGCAGTTTGTCCGTCGCGGCGATTGCCGAGGGCATCACCATCAGTGACGCCGAGATCCGCAGTGCCTTTGACGATCGCCTTGATGAATTTAGGACGCCAGAGACCAGAGACATCCGCCAAATGGTTTTTGATGACGAAGCCACCGCCACGGCCGCGCGTCAGCGGTTGGATAATGGTGAAGATTTTGCCGCGGTCGCTTCATCGATATTGAACTGGTCAGAAGCCGATACCAATCTTGGCACCGTTACCCAAGCGGCGCTTGATGGTGACCTTGCCACCGCAGCTTTTGCCGCTGACGCTGGTGCCGTAGTGGGGCCGTTGCAAACCGCTTTTGGGTTCCATCTATTGTCAATTGATACGATCACCGCTGGCGGTGTAACACAGCTTGACGATGTCCGTGACGAGATTATCGCCGCCTTGCGTGCGGAACAGGCCATTGATGCCCTCTACGACAAGGTCAACCTGCTGGAAGATGCGCTTGGCAGTGGAGACACCATTGAAGAAGCCATTAACAAAGCTGGCGGCAGGCTGGATATCGCCGCTGATATTGATCGGCAGGGGCAAACAATCGACGGTTTGCCGGTAGAAGGCGCGGCCAGTGAATTGCTTCAAGATGGGGCTATTCTCGACCTGATCTGGGACAGTGAACTAAATGAGGTCAGCGTTATTCAAGAAGGCAGTGACGATGTGTTTTTTGTGGTTAACGTCACTTCCGAAACCGAACCAAGAGAACGGCGACTTGACGAGGTTAAAAAACTTGTCATATCCGATTATAAACGCATCGAGGCAATAAAAGAGGCGCGGTCAGCGGCAGAAGCGGCCGTTGCAAACCCACAAGCCGATCAAAACACCGCGCCAAGCCCGGCATTCCGGCGCAATGGCATTGGCCTAGACCATGAAGCCGCCGGATTGATTGCCAACGTGGCATTTACCCAAAACAGCGGCGATATTCAGGTTGTTGAAACTGGCCGCGAAGCCATTGCCGTGCGCACTATTGACATCATCCCGGCAAGCGATGACGAGCTGAAAGAAACAACCGAACTGGTGTTGACGGTGATGAACAATGCGATACGCGACGATATGACCAATCTGCTTTTGCTGACATGGTCACAAAAGCATGATTTGCAGTTAAATTTACCAGCTGTCCAACAGCTTTTGCTGGGGGCCGCGCAATAATGGCGCCAGCGTCTGCAGCTTTTGACAATTTTAGCGCAAAGTTTAATGCCGGTGCCATACAGCTTGTGCATCGTGTGCTTGTTGCCGATACGCAAACACCGGTATCTGCATTTTTAAAACTCGCTGATGGCCAAAAAAATTGCTTTCTTCTTGAATCGGTTGAAGGCGGTGAAGTGCGTGGACGGTTTTCTGTCATTGGCCTGCACCCTGATTTGATCTGGCGTTGTCATAATAGTCAGGCCGAAATCAATAGAACGCCGGCTGAGTCGGAAAATTTTGTGGCAGACACCCGCTCGCCACTTGAATCTTTGCGCCAGGTTATGGCCGAAAGCGCAATGCAAGATACCGGCGATCTGCCGCCAATGGCGGCTGGTTTGTTCGGCTATTTTGGCTATGACATGATCAGGCAAATAGAAACCATACCGGATCAAAATGCTGCCGCGATCGACATGGATGATTCGCTGTTACTGCGCCCATCGCTGATTGCTATATTTGACAGGCTGAAAGATAGCATCACCTTGGTGACGCAAATTCGCCCGCAAGACTGGGACAATGCCGAAGCGGCGTGGGAGCATGCGCATACCCGGCTGTCACAGGCGATAAACAGTCTGGACAATCCCTTGCCGCATACCGAGGTTGGAGATGCCACCGCCCCCCTGCCCGAACCAACCACAAATATGAGCAAATCCAGCTTTCTGGATATGGTCAAAAAAGCCAAAGACTATATCCGTGCCGGTGATATTTTTCAGATTGTGTTGTCTCAAAGATTTTCTATTCCTTTTCACCTGCCAGCTATCAATCTCTACAGGTCTTTGCGGCGGCTAAATCCGTCACCTTTCCTGTTTTATTTTGATTTTGATAACATGGCGGTTGTGGGATCTAGCCCGGAAATCCTTGTCAGGCTTCGCGACCAAACAGTAACGATCCGGCCAGTTGCCGGCACGCGCAAACGCGGGGCCACACCAGATGAAGATGCCGCCAATGCTGCTGATTTGATGGCAGATGTCAAAGAGCGTGCCGAACATCTGATGTTGCTGGATTTAGGACGCAATGACGTTGGCCGGGTATCGCGCCCCGGCACAGTCCGTGTAAAATCAAATTACGAGGTCGAATATTACAGCCATGTGATGCATATAGCGTCACAGGTTGAAGGCAGTATCCGCGACAACCTTGATGCCATTGATGCACTTATTGCTGGATTTCCAGCTGGCACGGTATCAGGCGCGCCGAAAATCCGCGCCATGGAATTGATTGACGATTTGGAACCGGATCGCCGCGGTGTTTACGCCGGGGCTGTCGGCTATATATCGGTGGCGGGTGATCTGGATACCTGTATTGCGCTTCGCACAGCGATCGTAAAAGACCAGACCATGCATGTTCAGGCAGGTGCAGGCATTGTTTATGACAGTGACCCAGAGGCTGAATATGAAGAAACCCAGAATAAAGCGCGGGCATTGATCCGTGCGGCTGGCGAGGCATTGCGGTTCACCCGCTAACAGATGCCATAAAATGGGCGTGACAGAAAATCTAAACGCCCCATAAAATTAGCAAAAATTAATTCATTGAAGCTGGCGTTTCGGGGCTGGCGTTTCGTGTCTGGCATGAGGTGCTTGCATGTTAAAAACGGGTTTGCGGGTTTGCCACCGGTCAATCATTCTGGCTGGTCTTTGTTTAACAATGGTCACAAATACAGCCCAATCAACTGTCCGGCTGGAAAGTTGGCAGTCCTATGGCGGTATGGCCGAACAAGGCGCCATTTGCGCCGCCTTTTCCCGATTGATGGAATTGCAAACTCTGGTGAACCCCCGTCTTGGAAAATTATGGCAGGAACGCCAAAACTATGCCGGATCAGTGATTAACAAAGCGGCAAATTTAGAGGGTTTGGGTGATCTTACACCTTCCGAAATCAGCGTGCTTGTTGACCGGTATGCAACCTGGCTGATGTTCAAACTGACAGAAACAGGCTACAGCACCACAATCAATGGCAATTCCCATGACGCAACGAGTAAAATGATTGGTGATGTATGCACACAGATATACCAACGGGCCGATCAGTCGATTATAAAAACACATCCTGATCTTGCGGCTTGTGCGATTGCTGGCAATTGCATTGAACCGGCTGAGCCAGATAAACATGCCGCACCAATGGCTGGTGCCAAATCAACCGACCAACTGGAAAATCTAAAACGATTAATGCATCAAAATCTGGCACTACAGCAAAGAATTGATACGCTAGAATCATCAGTTGAAACGGTAATCCCAGCGCCAGAAGTACCGCAACCAAATGAACATCAAAAAGCAAAAGATCATACAAAAGCCGCTAGCCCTGTGATGCCATCCCCACAAGGCCAAACAGCCAAAAAAAATATTGGCATGACCGGGCTAGATTTTGCATTTTCCATACCGGCAAAGCCGGGCACCACCGGATATGTTGTTCAGATCGGCACCTATCGTACCGAAACCGACGCCTATCGTGCGCAATATCAACTCGAACAGTCAGGCCCGCATCACTTTAAAAATGTCACCTTTACCGTGGCCCAGATTCGCCAGCGCAATATAACACGCTACAGCCTTGTATCGGCCCCACTTGCCGCGCATCATGTTGCCGATTTATGCGCGGTTTTGTGGCAACATAAAATGGGGTGCAGCGCCAGCTATACACAATAGGCTGGCCAGCGCCCAGCCGCGCATTCAACTTGCCCAAAGCTGTCTTTTCTGATTAATAACAAAGGCAATTATCACCCTTTGTCAAAGCGGATTTTGACCAGCTTTATGGATAGTTCGACACTTATTTCATTTGCCACGTTTGCCATGGTCGCGGCTTTTACCCCGGGGCCAAACAATGTCATGCTGGCCGCATCAGGTGCAAATTTTGGATTTCGCCGGACCTTGCCGCATATTTTTGGCATTCTGGTCGGGTTTTGCAGTTTGGTGGTGGCAGCCGGGCTTGGACTAGCAACATTATTCGCGATGATGCCATGGCTTTATGATGTGTTAAAAATCGTCAGTGTTTTGTTTTTGCTGTATTTGGCGTGGAAAATTGGCAGTGCGGGCCGCACCACAACAAAAGACAAAGACAGACCGCTAAGTTTCGTTCAGGCAGCCAGTTTTCAACTGGTTAATCCCAAAGCCATTACGGTGATCATAAGTTCGGTTACCGCCTATACATCAACAGCTGAAAATGTCGGTGCAGAGGTCACAATGTTACTGGTTGTCTTTGCCACCGTGACCATTTGCGCGACCTGCAGCTGGGCAGTTTTTGGCACCGCCATCGCGCAACTTCTTAACAGTCAAACCCGACTTCGCCAATTCAACATGACCATGGCATTGCTTCTTGTGGCCAGCTTGTTGCCGTCCATCCTTGCGCCTGCTTTGATGAAATAAATCGCGGCTGGCAATTGCAAATTTGCATTCGCCTTTTTTTCCGATAGGCTGGATGACCACATGCTAAACAATAAACGCGACAACATGCCTGAAACAGCCCAGAAACCATCACACCGTTCAGATACCAAAGCCAATCTTGCAGGCCGATTTTTTGCAATCTCCAAAACCGTTGGCGACAAACCATTGTTCTTTCGCAAGATCAACGGCACTTGGTCTGGCTTGAGTTGGGCAGAGGTTGATCACAAAACACGTCAATTAGCGTCGGTTTTGGTATCGGCTGGTGTAGGCCCAGGTGACCGGGTGATTATCAGTGCGGAAAACCGCCCTGAATGGGCCATTTGTGATCTCGCAATTATGGCGATTGGCGCGATTGTGGTGCCCGCCTACACCACCAATACCGAAGATGATCATCATTTTATTATGGACCATTCTGGTGCCGTTGTTGCCATCACTTCTGGGGGTGCGCTAGCCACCCGAATGATGCTGGCGGCAGCGCGTGCACCAAATATGCGGCTAATGATCTTCATGGACCCGACAGCGATTACGCTTCCTGACCATACTATTGAAACAATGCAATGGGATGATGTTGTGGCCGCCGCCGACCCGCTTGCCACAATCGATCAACGCATAGACGCGCAAAAAAGCGATGATACCTGCTGTTTGATCTATACATCTGGCACTGGGGGACGGCCAAAAGGCGTTATGCTGACACATCGGTCAATACAGGCGAATATTGATGCCGCCATCGCCCTGTTAGAAGAAGCCAACGCATCTTGTGATCAGCGGTTCTTATCCTTATTGCCGCTGTCTCATTCCTATGAACACACAGCCGGTCTGCATCTGCCACTGCAAACCAAATCAGAAGTCTGGTACAGCGAGTCAGCCGAACAAATCGCCGCCAATTTGTTGGAAGTGTCACCGACATTGATGACGGCTGTTCCCCGTCTTTATGATGTTTTGCATGAACGCATCATGCGCGGTGTACGCAGCAAAGGTGGCATTTCGGCGCGTTTATTTCATGAAACCATCAGACTAGGGCGGAAACGATTGGCCGGGCGCCATTTGTTGCCTCATGAATTCATTTTGAACCTTGTTCTGGAAAAATTTGTCAGACAAAAGATTCAGGCGCGGCTTGGTGGCCAGCTGGCCTATTTCATTTCAGGTGGCGCACCACTCAACCCTGATGTTGGTGGTTTTTTCATGGCACTTGGCGTCAATCTACTCCAAGGCTATGGCCAGACTGAGGCGTCACCATTGATTTCAGCTAACCGACCCAGCTTGATTAAGATAGACACGGTGGGACCACCTGTTGACGGCGTTGAATTGCGTCTTTCTGATGAGGGCGAAATTTTGGTGCGCGGTAATATGCTGATGAAAGGCTATTGGCGAGACCCGGCAACAACCGCAAGCGTGATTAAAGATGGCTGGCTGTATACCGGCGACCTTGGCAGCGTTGATGAGGATGGTTACGTTACAATTACCGGCCGGAAAAAAGATATTATTGTCAATTCTGGCGGTGAAAATATTGCCCCCGGCCGGGTCGAAGCCTTGCTGGCCATTGAACCAGAAATTGAACAAGTGATGGTTGATGGCGATCATCGGCCATGGCTGGCTGGTGTTATTGTGCCATCACACGAGGCACGCGCCAAAGCCGCCTCAGATGATGAGCTAAAAACCCTCATAACTGACGCTGTTGACCGTGCCAACACGCGCCTGTCACAGATTGAACGGGTTCGACGATTTGTTATCGCACCAGAGGCCTTTTCAACAGAAAACAGCCAGCTCACCCCGACATTAAAGGTCAGGCGCCATGTTGTACGGGCCGCCTATGCCGACCAGCTAGACGCCTTGTACAAACGGCGCTAGCCAAAAGATACACAAACGATCAGCTATTTCACCCATGTAGAACTGCGTTTTGGCCCCAAATCATCGCGCATCATTTCGCTGAAAGCCTCGGCAAAATTTTGATGGGCTGCCCGGTTTTTCTTCAACACGGCATCAAGCGGGATCACGATATCCCCATCTTTGCGCAAACGTGGTGGATCATAGTCAGAAAATTGTTTCACCAGCTCCGTCAGCAAAGCCATTAATTGTGGTTCTTGCTTTTCGTCCGACATAGTCTCTCCATTTACACATCTTATTCCGCCACCACTGGCAGACCTAACACCCATAATATTTCAAATTTTATGCCATAAATTTAACGTCATCAAAAACAAATGTTATGATATGCGGCCCTTTGGCAGGCTGTTTCACAAAAATTTCTGAAACCCCTGTCACATCTGTTCGCCAATACAATTATATAGGCCGTATCCAGAACATTGGCTAAAGACAATCGATAGTCTAGTTTTGAGATCAAATAGCTGATGGAGAATAGAATGCAGGATCAAGCTCGTGTCGTCATTATTGGTGGGGGCGTTGTCGGGGCCTCAATCCTCTATCATTTAAGCAAGCTTGGTTGCAGTGATGCCATTATGCTCGAACGATCAGAGCTGACATCTGGTTCGACATGGCATGCCGCTGGCGGTATGCACACCATCAATGGCGATCCAAACGTTGCCAAACTCCAGCAATATACGATCGAATTATATAAAGAGATTGAAAAGCTATCGGGCCAAGATATCGGTTTGCATATGACCGGCGGTATTATGCTGGCAGCGACCGAGGAACGGTTTGACTGGCTGAAATCTGTTCGTGCAAAGGGCAAATATCTCGGCATGGATGAATTGGAAATCATCACCCCTCAGCGGGCGCATGAATTACTGCCATTGATTGACCCTAATCAATTTGTGGGGGCGATGTATGACCCGATTGAAGGCCATGTTGACCCCTATGGTGTCACACATGCCTATGCCAAGGCGGCGCGGAAAAATGGGGCATCATATGAAACACATGTCATGGTCGAATCGCTGTCACAAGCCGCCGACGGCAGTTGGCACGTCCATACCAATAAAGGCAAAATCATTGCTGAACATGTGGTGAATGCCGCCGGGTTATGGGCTCGCGAGGTTGGACGCATGGTGGGGCTGGAATTGCCGGTTCTTGCCATGGAACATATGTATCTTCTGACCGAAGATATGCCAGAAGTCGCTGAAATCAACGCCAGCACGGGTGCAGAAGTTTTACATGCCGTTGATTTTGATGGTGAAATCTATCTGCGGCAGGAACGTCAGGGCATGTTGATGGGCACCTATGAAAAAGCCTGTAAACCGTGGTCAGAAACAAATACGCCATGGGAATTTGGGCATCAGCTTTTGGAACCTGACATTGATCGGATCGCCCCGTCACTAGAAGTCGGCTTTACCCATTTTCCGGCATTTGAAAAGGCTGGAATCAAACAGATCATCAATGGGCCTTTTACCTTTGCCCCGGATGGCAACCCCCTTGTTGGGCCGGTTAAGGGCATGACGAATTATTGGACTGCCTGTGCGGTTATGGCTGGGTTTAGCCAAGGCGGCGGCGTTGGTCTGTCGCTTGCCAACTGGATTATTAATGGCGATCCCGGATTTGATGTCTGGGCCATGGATGTCAGCAGATTTGGCGAGTATGCAACGATGCAATTTACCAATGCGCGGGTGCGTGAAAATTATGCCAGACGGTTTTCAATTCGCTATCCAAACGAAGAATTACAGGCCGCAAGACCATTATTAACAACACCCATCTATCACAAACAAAAGCAAGCTGGGGCGCAATTTGGTGCCGCTTTTGGGCTGGAAATCCCGTTGTGGTATGCGCCAGACGGGGTCAGTGATGTGTTTTCATGGCGCCGGTCAACCGATTTTGACCATGTTGGTGACGAAACCCGGGCTGTGCGCGGCTCGGTTGGCCTTGGCGATATATCCGGGTTTGCAAAATACCGGGTGACTGGCCGCGGTGCGGCTGACTGGCTAGATCACATTCTGGCCTGCAAAATGCCGCCTGTTGGACGGATGGTTCTGGCACCGATGCTAAAGCATGATGGCAAGATTATTGGCGATTTTTCATTGGCACGGCTTGCCGATGATGATTTTTTGATCATTGGGTCGGGCATTGCCGAATCCTACCACATGCGTTGGTTTATCACGCACGCATCAGGCGTTGATGATCTGCGCATTGACCCGCTGGGGCTGAACCTTGTCGGGCTAACGCTTGCCGGGCCAAAATCTAGAGAGGTTTTGCAATCTTGCACCAACACCGACATTTCGCATGAAAACATGCGGTTTATGGCCATCAAGAAGATGGAAATTGGCATGGTGCCAGCCATTGT
>JAYOVO010000046.1:0-11404 GCA_038151495.1 Alphaproteobacteria bacterium | reverse complement strand
GATCAAGATCAGCAGCATCACGCATCACTGACAAAATTTCATCAGCCACCGCCCCGGCCACTGCCGCCATCGCTGTCACATAATTTGCATCCCGATAAATTTCAGCATGTGGCATGGTCGCCGCCCACATCCGCGCGGCAACACGGCCTGATGGACAGCAAGCTATTTGATGAATTGGCGTTCGCAATAGCGCAAGTTCGCTCACCAGCTCTTCAAGGACTGTTGCGAAGCTGTCAATAGCCGCAGAACATGCCTGCCCGATAGCATCTGGCGTCCCATCTGCACCAATCACAAGGTCAATTGGCCCATGATGCAAATGTAGCCGCCCATCATCAAGCCATCGTGCGTGCGCCCCAGCAGGATGCCGCGTTTGGCTGGCCGGATATGTGATTGCTTGCGGCGCCGCGGCCATTACCCTTTACCCGGCCACGGAATATCGGCGCGTTGCTGAATCGCTGTCATGCCCTGCAAACGATGGTCATTCTGCCGCCCGACTTTGCCAGCCAGCGCCTCTTCGATTGACATCACATGACTCATATGACCGCCAAGTGCCTGATAATCACTTTGCCGCATGGTAAATTCAATCGGTGCCACCAACGCCGGGGTTGGCACATAACCAAATGCATTTTCCGGCATTTGCATCACGTCAGCCATTATGGTGATGCCGCCACCCGGCCAGATATAAACCGGGGCACCGCCGCAACTCACCCGAACCAGCGCCTGTTTTACCGCGCGGGTTAACTGCACCGGATTTTCTGTGACCCCAGCCCGCAACGAGCCACCAGCGCCCCCCATGAACGTCACCGATGTCAAGGCTGGTTCACAATTTTCTTCAATTCTTGCAATCGATGGGCGCAGCCTGTCTGGCATTTCCTTCGCAATCGGGCGGAGCGCTGCATCCAGCTCGTAATAGGCAAATTGTTCACCCGTGGTCGACACCATCAACAATGATTGGCCGGGTTGTGCCACTTTACTGTCAAATGGGCCAAGAATCTCCAGCGGGTCGGTTAGTTTGGTGCCACCCCATCCGGTGCCCGGTTCCGCCACCTGAAAATAGCGCCCGGGGGTTGACCGGCGGCCAAGAATTTTAATTCCTGACGGTTTCCAGCCCAGCACTTTGCCAGCCTGATGTTCAGACATTACTCCGGTGATATGGTCGTCAACAATCACCACTTCATCAACCAGCCCCTGCCATTGCGCGGCAAACATACCAATGGTGGCCGATCCACAGCCAACCCGCATTCGGTCTTCAGTGACCCCATTGATGATCGGCGGCTGACCCGCCTGAATTACCAATTGCGACCCCTCATCAACCTGCATGTCAACAGCATCACCATTGCACAGGCTCAGCAATGTCGCACAGGTCACCCGGCCTTCCTTTTTGCTGCCACCTGTCAAATGATTCACCCCACCAAGCGACAGCATTTGCGATCCATATTCACCTGTTGTGACATGCCCAACAGGTTCGCCATCAACGCGCACCAAACTGCGTTCTGGCCCAATATGACGGTCGGTATCAATTTTTACCTTGGCGCCGCAATAGCTAAAGATGCCCTCGGTCACAACGGTCACCATGTCGACGCCATCATGCTGGCTGGCCACTATAAAGGGAGCCGGTTTATAATCTGGATATGTTGTGCCAGCGCCAATCGCTGTCACAAAATGGTCATTTGGCGTAACAATGCTGCCGTCCCATGGTTTGTCAGTGCCCAAAAACGGTACAAGACTGCCGCCTTCATCGACCCGGCGTTGCATGACCACCAGCGGGTCCAATCGAACCAATTGCCCGGCGTCATTGGCATAACGGTCACAGGCGCCCGATTTGCCGTCAGCGATGTAACACATCACCGGGCAGGCATCACAACGGATTTTTTCATCCACCCGTTCATCACGGCTTTTGCGTTCGGTCATGATTTTATCTCTTGTGCCTGCTGGTGTAATGCCGCACGAATTTTATCGGCAGTGGCCGGAAGATGCGTGATTAACACACCGGTTGCCTGACGAATGGCATTCACGATCGCTGGTGCGGTTGGGATCAACACATGTTCACCCAGCCCTTTGGCTCCATAAGGCCCCTCGGCATCTGCCACTTCGACAATGATATGCTCGAAACGCGGGACATCACCAATGGTCGGGATCAGATAATCATGTAAATTTTCGGTGCGGCCAGGCAGATAATCTTCCATCAATGCCAATCCAATACCCTGCGCCGCGCCGCCTTCAATCTGCCCTTCGACAAGTAAGGGGTTAATCGCACGTCCCACATCATGCGCTGTTGTCATTTTTTCCAACCGCACCTGACCAAGCCCGATATCAACGGTCAGTTCGATCATCTGCGCACCATAGCCATAAACGGCATATGGCGCACCCTGGCCATTTTCATCAAGCGGTGTTGTTGGCGGGTCATAGGTTTCTTCTGCCATAAACACATAGCCATGCATATTCACTGGCAAGGATGACAGATCAATGCTGGCGGTGCCGCCAGCCACATTGTCAACAAGTCGGATTTCTGCCCCATCAATCAGCAGGCTGGCATCATCAGACACATTGCCATGGCGCAAAATTACCTCGCGCAGGGCGCGCCCGGCCAGCAAGGCCGCTTTTCCGGACACAAATGTCTGTCGAGACGCCGACGTCTTGCCACAATCTGGTGTCAGATCAGTATCGCCATCAATTAATGATAGGCTATGCACCGGCACCCCCAGCGCATCAGCGGCAATTTGCGAAATAACCGTATTTGCCCCTTGGCCTATATCCATCGCGCCTTGATGCAGAACACAGGCGCCATCAGCCGTTACCCCCATCCGCATGGTTGACGGGTTTGGCAAAGATGTATTGCCACAACCATACCAGCAACTGGCAACGCCAATGCCTTTGCGCAACATTGACCCGGTGTTTTTGGCATCTTTATTGAATTGGTCAGCCCGCGCCATTGCCGCGTCCCATTCTGGTTGCAAAGCCGCCAAACAATCAGCAATGCCAACCCCGGTTGCAAAGCTTTGGCCGGTGACTGTCGGCATATTATTTTGCAACGCATTCATTCGCCGGAATGCCAACCGATCCATATCCAGTTTTTCTGCCAACAGATCATAGGCACATTCCTGCGCAACAGCTGATTGCGGCACGCCAAATCCACGAAAGGCGCCAGCTGGCGGTGCATTGGTGTGAACCGCAACGCTTGATGCCCGGTAATCTGGGGTCATATAAGGCCCGCTGGCATGAACCGGTACGCGGTTCGCAACGGTTGGCCCCCAACTGGCATAGGCACCAGTGTTAAACACCCCATCAAAAACAAATCCGCTGATCCGCCCATCGGCATCACATCCAACCTCAAGCCGAATATCTGACGGGTGACGTTTGGTCGAGGATCGCATCGATTCACCGCGTGTGTAACAAATCGCCACGGGCCGGTTCAACCGCCACGCCGCCAATGCCACAAACGGTTGAAACGAGATATCAAGCTTTGATCCAAAACCACCACCAACCGCGCTTGGCATCACCCGGATGGCATCAACATCCATCGCCATAATTTCGGCAAGACTATCACGGTCCATTTGTGCGGCTTGCGTACAGCCATAAATTATCAACCTGTTACCCTCGCGCACCGCGTAACCAGCCTCGGGTTCGATATAGGCATGCTCGATAAAGGGTGTGCTAGAATGTATGGTAACCCGGTGCGCCGCCCGCGCCAGCGCCGCATCAGCATCGCCGCGGGCCACATAGCCTTTGACCAAAATATTGCCATCACGGCTCTCATGCATCTGGCGGGCATCTGGATTAAGCGCTGCCTGCGGCGTCAACATGGTTTCATGCGGTTGCCAGCTGATCGGAAACGCCGCTTCGTCAAAACTGTTGATCACTTCCGGTTCACCAACAATCGCGGCAACAGCATCACCGCGATATAGCGCTGTGGTTTCGGCAAACACCGGCTGGTCAGCAAAAGGCGGAATGACACCAAAACAATTCCGGCCCGGCACATCTGTGGCGTCAAATACGGCAACAATGCCGGGGTGGGCCGCTAAAAACGCCGATTTATCACCAATTTCAAAATCAGCATAATGGTGCGGGCTGCGAATAACACGCAATGATAGTGCATCTGCAGGCACTTTATCTGCGCCATAGGCAAGCCCGGCCTCTACCTTTGCGACGCCGTCAAGATGCTGAATCGAACTGCCTACATTATTGCCAGCATCCGGTTTCATTGGTTGCGGCAGACGCGTGTGTGCCTGCATCACCGCGTCAATGATTTTGCTATAGCCGGTACACCGGCATAACACACCACCAAGCGCGTCTTCCACCTCGGCGCGGTTTGGCTGGGGGTTTGCCGCTAATAAATGTGCGGCAGATACCAGCATGCCGGGGGTGCAAATCCCGCATTGCGCCGCCCCATGCGCCAAAAAACTTTGCTGTAATGTTTCAATGACACCCGACTCATGCAGCCCTTCAACACTGGTGACTGATTGCCCGTCAATCTGCCCCAGCGCGACAAGACAACTACAGACCGGTTCATGATCAAGTAAAATGGTGCAGGCCCCACAATCGCCAGCGTTACAGCCAACCTTGGTACCAGTCAGTCCAAAATCGCCACGCAATACATCGCTTACCCGTGTTGTCGGGCGCGCCATACTGGTTACAGATTTTCCATTTAACAAAAAGCTTATGCCCGCCATTATTTTGCGTGTCCTATGTCAGAACCAGCCTTTGCAATAAGGCGCCTTACTGCCTCTTCAACCGCATCAATACGATAGCTCGCTGGTGCGCGCACATCATCAATCGGGGACAGGCCGGCAAAATGTGATGGCGATACGATATCAGCCGCGCCTGCCAATGGCTGGCCGCTTAAATGCTGTTCTAAATCATTCAGCCGGGCGGCCACTTCCGAACAGGCGCCAACAGCGATCGCTATTTCGGCAATTTTTTGTTGGCTGTCGCATAATAGCCGCATCGCCACCATGCCAATCGAAATCACCAAATAACGGCGGGCACCTAATTTATAGAAATATCCTTGCCCAGCGGTGGCCGCCTTTGGCACCAGAATGGCGGTGACCATCTCATCATCGGCACGTTTGGTTTTGCGATTGCCGGTAATGAATGATGCCAATGGCATCACCCGGCTACCCCGGCAAGATTGCAATTGCACCGCGGCATCCATCGTCAGCAAGGCAGGTACACCATCTGCCGCCGGTGACGCATTACAAATATTGCCGACCAGCGTTGCCCGGTTTTGAATTTGCCATGACCCAACCTCGCGGGCCGCCGCTTTCAACCCGTCAAAGGCCGGGGGAAGCGCCGCCCGAATAACATCACGCCAGCTCACCGCCGCCCCAATCGACCAATGGTCATCATTTTGCGCGATTTGGCGTAAATCAGCTATGCCAGAAATATCCAGCACCCGGCCAAGAAGCGGGCGATCCTGTAATGAAGGGAAGACATCTGTACCGCCAGCCAAAATCCGGCACGGCCCAGCGGCCAACATGGCTATGGCGGCGTCTAGGTCTGGCGCTCTTACATATTCATCATAACGATCTGCGGCTAGCACACCTTGCATAAACCCTCTCACATAGGCTCACAAAACACATCAAGGCCTCAATTCTGGCCGCGTTTATTTGTTCGTATACAAATAAAAGAGACCGCAAATTTTTATGCGCGTCAAGCCCTTCAGACAGCAAGCATGCCCTCTATCATTGCACCACTGCATTCGCCAAAAGCGCTTGCATTTGCTGGTTCACTTCCCGGCTGAACAACCGATTGGTCTTGTTTGTTGGTGGCAGAGGTTCGTCGGTGAAAAAGGCTGGCAATTCGTCATCATCTTCATCAAACCCGGCGGCTTTGTTAAAGACCGCCTCTAGCCGCAAGGTTTCAAGCGCGATATGCCGAATAAATTCTGGATCAACGCCAGCGTCAAACGCATCATTAATCGCATCAGCAATCAGTTTCAGATTATCGTCCGTTACTGACCGGCCAAATACACATAAACCAAATGAGTCGGCAACCGCGCTATTGATCTGCATACGCAAACTTTCAGCCACAAGTTCGGCAATGGATTTGTCATCACATTTAAAAGAGGGGGCGTTACCAACCGTGTGGTCGGCGCCTTGTGCCGTCAGCATCATTGAAATACCAGTGACCTCGATCACCCGAGGGTCATACGCACTAATCGCCTGTTTCTTGATGACCGGCACCCGCGCCACCTTCAACGCCGCACCAACCCGCGCCGTTCCAGACGCATAAAGCCGGCCCTTTTCACTGCCAGACCGGATTTCTTCAAGACAGGCCTGCATAAAGGGCAAATCACCAAACGCCCCCTCACCAGCTTCCATTAACACCGCGATGGTGGCGCCAAGCTCTATGCTATCAACGCCCAGATCATTCGCTGTTTCATTAAGGCGCGCCACATCATCAGGTTCGGTTAACCCGCAATTTGTGCCCAGCAAGCCGATGGTTTCATATTCAAGCGGCGAAACCAATTCGCGCCCGGTATCGTCAACATAAACATTGCTGCATTTAATCAGGCAACCCGGCATACATGCATGTGAAGTTTCACCGCCACGCCCACTATTCAGCTCACGGATAAAATCCCCACCCATTTTCAGCGGGCCATCATCCGCACCGGTTAATTGACCGGCAGAAAAATTACGCACCGGCAAGGCACCAAGGTGATTGGTCAGATCAGCCACCATGGCCGTACCCGTTGTTTTCAGGCTCTGCACGGCAACGGACTCGCCTAACTTTTTGCCATAATCCTTAATCGCGCCCATGACCTTTTTGCGATCATGAACCGGCGGCATACGGTCTTTATCGATCACCACCGCCTTTATTTTTTTTGCGCCCATCACCGCGCCAACACCGCCGCGCGCCGCCAATCGTGACGGCCGGTTGTCGGTATCAGAAAACGCAACACCAGCCATTAGCCCAAGATATTCACCAACTGGGCCGCATAACGCCAACGAGGTTTTTTCGCCATATACAGCATGTAATTTCTTGGCACAGTCAAAATTGCCTAGCCCCAAATAGGGGGTCGCATCATCAAATGAAATTTCACCATCTTTGGTGATGCGGATCACCACCCATGCGTCACTGGCACCATTAAAGGTAAGCCCGGCGATCTGTAGTTGCCCCATGGCAAATCCAAATGTGCCACCGCTATTGGCCTCTTTGACACCGCCGGTTAGTGGGCTTTTGCACCCAACAGACAAACGGTTCGCATTGGAAAAATTCGTGCCGGCAAATGGCCCGACTGAAAAAATCAATGGATTTTCCGGTGCCAGCGGATCAATGCCAGCGATATCACGTTCAACCAGCATACGCGCAATCAGATATCGCCCGGCCTCGGCCAGTTCACGGCCACTAAGCTGACGCTCTGATATTTTTTGGTGATGCAAATCTATGTCTATGAATTTACGCATAGTCAGCCCCTTTTGGCCAAATCCACATAGTTGATTATTGTTTGTATACTAACAATTAATATTTTTGTAAATCAACTTTCTCTTGGTCGGTCAAACCCGGCGCATCGCAGTTCCGCGAACGCCCGGTCATGCCACCCGGTCATGCCAGCGCCCGGTCATGCCAGCGCCGGGTCTATAGCACCACTTCTGGCAAACGTTCGGCAGGCGGCGTATTCCGGCTACGCTGGGTGCGGACAATGCCGTCAATAATGGTCATGCCAACCCCCGGAAGATTGCCTTGATGAATGCTTTCAAGCATGGTTTTGCCGGGCGCATGCTGGGCGCTGTCGATCAAGATAAAATCTGCCGACTTGCCAATTTCAATGATACCACTATCAAGTTCACGCATTCTGGCGGTGTTACCGGTGGCAAAACAAAAAGCGATTTCTGGCGGGATATCGCCAAGGCTGGACAACATGGCAATCATCCGCAAGATGCCAAGAGGTTGCACACCCGATCCGGCTGGCGCATCAGTGCCTAAAATAATGCGCTCTGCCTGACCAATTTCAAAAGCCGTGCGCATGGCAAGCAAACCAGCTCTTTCATTACCATTATGGACAATTTCGATGCCGCGCGTGCAGCTCTCGCACAGGCAGGTAATCTGGTCATCAGGCAATGCGGTATGCCCGCCATTGATATGGCCAATGATATCTGCATCCGCCTCTAACACGACATCTTTGTCAATCAAGCCTGACCCGGGGATTGATGGGCCACCTGTATGGATGGTGGATTGAATGCCATATTTACGCGCCCATTTTACCATTTGGGCGGCTGTTTCACCGGCCTTTACCGACCCTAAACCAACCTCGCCAAGCAATTTAACCCCGGCATCAGCAAGCTCTTTGAAATCAGACTCGACCATGCCCTCTTCAATCACCGGCGCGCCAGCCAGCATTTTAACGCCTGATGGCCGGAAATTTTCGTACCAGCGTTGCGAGGCAATCGCCATCGCTTTCAACCCAACGATATCTTTTGGACGGCCGGGCGCATGCACCTCACCGGCGGATATCATCGTTGTCACGCCGCCATGCAGGCATGAATCAATCCAGTTCAATTGTTGCTGGCGCGGCGTATAATCGCCAATAACCGGGTGCACATGGCTGTCAATCAACCCAGGGGCCAGCGTCACACCATGCGCGTCAACAATCTGTGTTGCCTGATCGGTATCAAGGTCACTATGGCGGCCAATATCGGTGATACGTCCATCAACGGCAATTACGCAATCGCCATCAATCAGCGGTTCTTCCAGCTTGCCAGATAAAATCTGGCCTATATTCTTGATCACAAGCTTTTGTGTAGACATGATTTGCCCCTCTTCACTGCTGACGCACCGGGCAGTTGCCACAATAAAAACACCCTGCGCATTTCATTAGTATGCAAACATTTATTTCTTGCGCAAGACGAATCAAAACCTAGATCTTATCAAGCAATTCAAGCAATCGTTTCACATCACGGCCGTTTAAATTCGCCACCGTATCTTCGGTAATCCGTCGCGCCTTTTCAATCGCATCAATGGTCAATTGACGGCCAGCTTCAGTCAGTGAAATTTGCAGGCGCCGCGCATCATTTGGATCGGCACGAGCCTCGACTAGATGTTTATCCAGAAGCCGTGTGATCACCCCTTTGGTGGTAGCCGCATCCATTGCCACCAGCCTACCAAGCTGATTTTGTGATGTTTCACCAACTTCATAAAGACGCGCCAAAATTGAAAATTGGGTAGGCGTTATGTCAGAAAGATGTTGTGAAAAAATTTCTAAATGGCGCTGGCTCGCAAGCCGCAATTTATATCCCACCTGATCATCAAGTCTGTATTCATCTGTCATGGATACAAATTTCCTCTAATCGCGAACCATGCTAACGACTCAACCTAACCTCAACTGCTGGACAGTAACGGTATCCACATAGATATTTTGCATCACAATATCGGTAAGTAATATCATGAATTTACCTTCTAAATGACGTACCGCCCCGGCAAATTATCAGGCTGATTATTGTTTGACAGCGAACAAATTTTATCCTTGAATTTAGCGGTAATTTTTCGCAAACGTCAAACCCCTTTGATTACGAGGCCTCAGCATGACAACCGCCAACATTCGCAAAATTGTTACTATTGTTGAGGAAACCCACAGCGAAGCCGATCAACCGATTCAACCAGCCACACGCCGCGCGGCGGCGGTTGCGGTTATCGAAAACCCATTTGCTGGGCGTTATGTAGAGGATTTAGAGGCATTAATGGTGATTGGCGAGGAGCTGGGCGCACAATTGGGAGAGGCGTGCGTCGCCGCGCTTGGCATCTCGCCAGCCGAGGCACAAAGCTATGGCAAGGCCGCATTGGTTGGAGAAAATGGCGAATTGGAACATGCCGCGGCCATTTTGCATCCACGGCTTGGCAAGCCGTTACGTGCAGCTGTTGAAAAAGGTGCAGCTCTGGTGCCTTCAAACAAAAAGCGCGGCGGTATGGGCCAGCCGCTTGACGTCCCGCTTGGGCATAAGGACGCGGCCTATGTCAGATCACATTTTGACGGCATGGAAGTGCGGGTGAATGACGCGCCGCGGGCGAATGAAATTCTGGTAGCTGTAGCGGTTGCAGATTCCGGGCGTCCGTTACCTCGCGTTGGCGGGTTAACACATGATGAGGCCGAAGGAAAAGACGGCCTGCGTTAATCTAATTTACTGCTGGCAAGTTGCGTTGTTGCCAACCCGATTAACAATAAAACAGCACCAACAAGCTGGGTCATATTGATTGGCTTTACCGGCGCACCGAACAGGCCAAAATGGTCTATCATCAGTGAAAACATGATCTGGCCTGACACCGCCATAACAATGAAATTAGCCACACCAATTTTGCCAGCCAGCACCGTTGCGCTAATCACATAAAAAGCAACGATAAAGCCAGCCGTGTAATCCATTGGCCGCAGGGTTTGCAGGTTTTGAACAGATGGGGCGGCTTTACCAAAAATAACCGACACCACCAACGCCAATATAATAGCCACGCCAAACAGCATTACCGATGCATAAAACGGCTCGCCCAATGCCCGGCCAACGCGCCCATTCAAAATGCCAATGAGCGGGATAAAGGCCCCGGCTAGCAACGCCCAGATCAGATATTTGATGTTCACCATAGCCTTTACCCCTGATGATATGAAAGATCAGACAGCCCAGCGCAATGGCGCTTGCTCTCTATGGGTGCGGCCCCCATGGCGAGGCATGCAACAACTGGTTTTGCTGGGTCATCAACAATGGTCTGATTTTGCCAGCAAATTCCATGAACGCCGGGTCCTGAAACATGGTGTCCCAATGCTGGCGCCGGTCATTATAATCGTCAAATTTCCACAAATGGACAATCTGATGCAACCCGCCGGTATCTGATGTGAAATAGCCAACAAGCTTGGTATCAAACCCGCCATTTTTAATCGCTGGCCAGCCGTAATCCTGATAGGCAGCAACCGCGTCTTTCATTTTACCAACATAAACCTGATAGGTGCGCAATTCATATAAAGCCATAGTTTCCCCTCTGATATTGCGTTAGCGCCCAGCCCCAGACATAAGGCCAGACGCCACAAGCGCGGTTTTCAATTCGTCTATTTCAACAGATGAAAGCGGCATTAATGGCGGTCTTACCACCGCCCGATCAATCCGCCCCAGCAATTCCAGACAGACTTTCATCCGGTTATGCATATCTAGAAACGGCGCCCGGTAAAAAGCCTGTGCCAGCGGATAAATTTGGTCATTAACCTGCCGCGCCGTCTGCAAATCATTTGCCTGTATGGCGTTGAATAACGCCACCTGCAAATCTGCAATCACGCTTCCCGCCCCAGACAGCAATCCAGCTGGCCCCATCGACAACGACGCCATCAGCCAAGATGAATGCGTTGTCAACACGTTCACCGGACGCGGCCGCGACTGAAAATTACGAATATGTTTTTCGTGCAACATGGGGTCGTTACACCAATCCTTAA
>JAYOVO010000045.1:0-11686 GCA_038151495.1 Alphaproteobacteria bacterium | reverse complement strand
CGAACCGCTGGCCGATTGTATAATCCAAGAGCCAGCACCTTGCAAGAGGCAAATAACCATATCTGATCGTCGGTGCCGTGTTTGATGAT
Organism: Alphaproteobacteria bacterium; assembly: GCA_038151495.1. GTDB lineage: Bacteria > Pseudomonadota > Alphaproteobacteria > Puniceispirillales > Puniceispirillaceae > UBA3439. Next base: position 11,597 of record JAYOVO010000045.1, on the reverse strand, counting down.
CGGCTTGCTGGCTGGACTCGATAAATAGGCGTTTTGGCAGGATTTTTTCAGGCTGCTGGCCTTAAAGGGCGTTCCGCAATTCTGCGGCAATATGCTGTTGTTGCGCCTCGTCCAAATAGGGGTGCATGGGCAGGGCCAGAACCCGGCGGCATAAATCAAGTGTCACGCCAAGACCGCATTGGCTTTGTGGAAACGCTTTATAGGGCGGTTGCTGATGCATCGGAATCGGATAATAAATCGCGGTTGGTACACCGCTGGCACCAAGATGTTTGATCACATGATCCCGGTTGCTGGTTTTTGGCAGTTTAATGCAATATTGCGCCCAGCTTGACGTGGCCCCAGCCGCCAGCCGTGGGGCGTCAACGACATCGCCAATCAGCGTTTGATACCGGTCGGCCACGGCCTGCCGCAAGACCAGCTCTTCTTCAAAAATATCAAGTTTGGCATCCAGCACAACAGCCTGCATACTGTCTAACCGGCCGGTCATACCAATACGGATATTTTCATATTTGTCTTTGCCCATACCATGAATCCGGCATGATCTGATGATATCTGCAATCTTGTCATCATCGGTAAAGACCGCACCGCCGTCACCGTACGCACCAAGCGGCTTGGCTGGAAAAAAGCTGGTGCATGTTACATCGGCAAGCTGGCCAACTGGGCGGCCTTGCCATTGTGCGCCAAAGCTCTGCGCTGCATCGTCGATAAGCCACAAATCATGGGCGTTCGCAAATGTGCGAATGGCATCATAATTGGCTGGCTGGCCAAACAGCCCAACACCAATAATGCCAACAACATCAATATTGGCCGCTTTTCCGGCCGCTAGTGCTGCTTCAAGTTTGTTTGGATCAAGGTTGAAACTATCAGCTTCGACTTCGGCAAAAATGGGGATAGCCCCCATAGTTGGCATCACTTCGGCACTGGCGGCAAAGGTAAATGACGGCACAATAACGCCCTGACCAGGTTGCAGTTCTAACCCATGTAATGCCAGCAATAACGCATCTGTTCCCGACGAACAGGAAATATTATGGGCGGCCTTGGTCCAGTCTCCGAGCCGGCTTTCCAGCGCGCTAACTTCAGGCCCCATAATATAGGCCCCATGGTTCAAAACGGCGGTTAACCCAGCATCAATTTTATCGCGAATCCGGGCTTGCTGTTGCGCTAAGTCAATAAATGCAATGTTCATCTGGCATCTAGTCCTGTGAATGATTTGTATCAATTAACGCGGCTTGCATTTGATCAAGAACGATCTGCACATTCAGCGCTTCGGCAATGTCGCTTGCCGCCGGATGGCCTGTTTGACAGCATGTGATAAAGGCCCGCATTTCATCTTTCAATGGTTCAGCTTCTGCAACCGGCAAGGCCACCGGACTGGCGCGGTCGACAATAAAATGTTCGCCATTCAAACGCATCGAGTCTTGAAACAGTGTCAGCTTTTCAGGCCAAGGTTTGGTATCGTCAAACACCATTGACCCGGCGGTGCCAGTCACGGTCAATTGATGTTCTTTGAACGGGCTAAGCCAGCTTGTTTGCATGCCGGCTGAAACCCCATTTTCAAATCCGAGAAAACTGCTCAAATAATCGACCACACCAGCCGTCATATGGCTACTGCCAGCACAGTGAATTTTATTTGGCAGGCCGCCAGCCAATGCCAGAATTAGCGATAGGTCATGCGGACATAGATCAAACAAAACCGATTCTGTATTGCGTATGCGGCCCATGGCCAAGCGGTTTGCCTGAATATGTCGCAAGTTGCCAATGGCCCCGGCGCTGACCTGGGCTTGCAATTCGCAGAAGGCGGCATGATAACGAATCAAATGTCCGACCATCACCCGCCGCCCAGCTGTTTCCGCGGCGTTGGCGATGCTGGTGGCACCAACAAGTGTCAGCGACAGGGGTTTTTCGACATAGACATGTTTGCCAGCCTGCAATGCGGCAATCGCCAGCTTGTCATGACTTGGTGCCGAAGTGGCGATGACAACACCATCAATGCTAGGGTCAGCCAAAATGGCGTCAAAATCACGTTTTTGGCTGTTAAATTGTGCGGCAAATTCGGCGGCATTTTCATCATGTCGGTCGGCAACTGCCGCCAATACATCAAGTTGTGCCAGGTTGCGCGCGAGGTTACGCCCCCACATACCACAGCCGATCAGCCCAATTTTTGTCATGTCATAATGCCCGATTGCCTGCGTGATGTGGTTGTCTTAATATGCAACACGAATCGGGTCAATCGTTGCATTTTGTTACAATTACCACAGGATGTTATGACTGATTGCGCCCGCCCGGCAGAATATGCCACGACCAATTGGAGTGTTTCAGATGGATGCGTCGTCTCAGTTTAAAGACAGTTTGCCAACAACACCGGACAGGTTAATGGCGACGCTGACATCACTGGATATCAGCTTTACCACACACACGCACCCGCCGCTTCGCACTGTTGAAGATGCCAAGGCGTTTCGTGGTGACTTGCAAGGCGCCCATATAAAAAACCTATATCTGCGCGACCGCAAAAAACGAAATTTTCTGCTTGTGGCGGAAGAAGACAAGGCCATTGACTTAAAAGCGTTGCCCGGTCTTATTGATTCCGACAGATTGTCATTTGGCAGTGCCGACCGGTTGTTTGAAATGCTGGGTGTACGCCCCGGCGCGGTCAGCCCTTTTACGCTTATCAATGATCCAGATCACAAAGTTCAGCTTCTTCTTGATGCTGATTTGGCTGATCAGCCCTGTCTGTTTGCGCATCCGCTGGTTAATGACATGACATTGGGGGTCAGCGGGGTTGATCTGATGCGGTTTTTTACCCATACCGGGCACGACCCCCGGCTTTTGGTTTTCTGATCGGGCGAACAAAAAAACTGGTCTTGTTTAACGATTTTATCATGCCTACATAAAGAACAACCACGTCCGCGACCGGGCGTGCATGACAGTTGTGGCGCGTCATTGGCGTCTCACATCATAAAGGAAACAGAATTTATGGAACATATCCTTGGCAACGCCGCCAGCGCACCGATTGACGTTGATATGAATAATTTTATGGCTGAGGTGGTCGAAGGGTCATCGAAGCAGCCCGTGATCGTGCAATTCTGGGCGCCATGGTGCGGGCCGTGTAAACAGCTTGGCCCGGTTCTTGAAAAAGTTGTCGCCGCTGCAAATGGCAAGGTCAAGATGGTGCGTGTTAATATTGATGACAACCAACAGATCGCCCAGCAATTGCGGGTGCAATCTGTACCTACTGTCTATGCCTTTGTTGATGGCCAGCCGGTTGATGGATTTGCTGGGGCCCAGCCGGAATCTACCCTCACCCAATTTATTGAAAAAATATCTGCACTTGGTGGTGCTGGGGCAGATATCGCCACTATGTTAGAGGCAGGAAATGCCGCTGTCGAAACACAGGATTTTGCCAGCGCCATGCAAATCTTCCAACAGGTAATGGAAGCCGATCCAGAATCAGCCGAGGCGCTGGCTGGTTTGGTGCGGTGTTTAACCGGTATGAAAGACCATCAGGCGGCGCGTGAAATTGTTGATCAATTGGATGATGAATTTCGGGAAAAACCAGCGATGCAGGCGGCCATTATGGCACTTGAACTTGCCGAACGTGCGGCAGAATCTGCTGGTGATCTTGATGTGGCACAGGCGGCGGTTGATGCAAATCCAAATGATTTGCAGGCGCGTCAGGATCTGGCCATGGCGCTATTTGCCACGGGTGACAATGCTGGCGCAATGGCCCAGCTGTTGGAATCGATCCGCATTGATCGTGGCTGGAATGAAGATGCAGCGCGGCTACAGCTTTTAGAATTTTTCAAAACGTTAGGGGCCGCCAACCCAGATGTGATGACCGCACGGCGACAGCTATCAACCTTGCTGTTTGCCTAGACTGATGGGATGGTTTTACCAATGCCAGCCATGACAACAAACGCATGAGGTGAGGATCACCAAGATGACACAGGATTTGCCAGCCTTTATACATGATGATTTGCCATCGATCATCCCGATGTTCCCACTGCCAAGCGCGCTACTTTTACCGGGCGGTCATTTGCCGTTAAATATTTTTGAGCCGCGCTATCTGGCGATGGTCGATGCCGCGTTGGCCAGCCCCGACAGGTTAATTGGCATGGTCCAGCCAACCGAAGATGATCAGGCTAGTGAAAGCCAAAACCAGCCGGTGCCTGGGTTATTTTCAATTGGCTGTGCCGGGCGGATCACCTATTTTCAGGAAACTGAAGACCAGCGCTATTTGATTGCGCTGACTGGTGTTAGCCGGTTTCGGTTGCTGGATCAGCGGCTCCAGCCTGCTGGATTTCGCCATGCCGAGGTTGACTGGGATGAATTTCAGACCGATTTGCAGGCAGATACCAGCCCGATTGACCGGCAACCGCTGATCGCGGTGATGAAGCAGTATTTCAAACTCAAAGGGTTTGATGCAGATTGGTCACAAATCGAACAGTCAAATAATGATCAGCTTCTGGCAACTTTATCAATGGTCTGCCCATTTGAGGTGGCTGAAAAACAGGCGTTGCTGGAAGCGAATGATTCATCAACGCGCGCTGATTTGCTGATCGCGATGATGGAAATGGCATTACATGAGGATAATGGAGGTCAAGATGCCCGGCACTGATACAAACCCGCATCAGCAAAATCAGGTTGATGTTGATCCGCGGCTTCTTGACGTGCTGGTATGTCCGCTGACCCGCAGTGCGCTGCATTATGACCGGGCACGCCAAGAATTGATCAGCCAGCAGGCGCGTAAAGCCTTTCCGGTTCGTGCTGGTGTGCCAATCATGTTGGTTGAGGAAGCCCGCGATCTTGCTGATGATGAATAGGGCGATGGGTGGTATGACAAAGCCGCTTAACCCGGCGCAAAAATGGATGAAATCATGACATCAGAACCAACCACGCTATGGCCTGAAGAAATCCGTTTGTCCAAAAGTAAAGACAGCCTGTTTGTGAAATTTGACAATGGGTACGAAACCACTTTGTCAGCTGAATTATTGCGGGTTGAATCACCCTCGGCCGAGGTTCAGGGACATGGGGTTGGGCAAAAAACCACGCCTGCTGGCAAAGCCAAAGTTACCATTTCAGCACTTGAACCAGTTGGCAATTATGCCATTCGGATCAGCTTTAGCGATGGCCATGACACCGGGCTGTTTAGCTGGAATATTTTATATGATTACGGCCAGCGCCAGCAACAATTGCTTGCGGATTATCTGGAACGGCTGGCGGCGGCTGGTGGCAGTCGTCATTAATCTGGCAATCGCCCGTCAAGTAAATTGGCCCGTGCCAAAACCCCGCCACGCGCAATCGATTGAAACAGGTTTTTTGCTGGGCTGGCATTGATCAGGGTCATCCCCATACCAGCAAGTTTAGCCAGCGGGTCTGGCGCATAGGACATCATCGCATTCAAGCCGCTGGTAACAGCTGTCATGGCGGCGACTTCAATTTGTCGGCCCCGCTGATAGCCCTGTCTGACAGACGCATGGCCTGCTGATAGACCGCGCCGATGGGCCTTGGCGATACAATCAGCCAAGATGGCGCCATCAGCTAGGGCCAGATTATATCCTTGTCCGGCAAGCGGATGGATATGATGCCCGGCATCACCGGCAAACAATAGCTGGTCAGTACCCAGCTTTGGCATCCATGTGGGCCGCAAAGGCCAGCCAAAGCGTTTGCCAACAACATGCATAACACCAAGATGCGGCCCAAAGGCGGCATTGCATGCCTGATCAAATACATCATCATCCGCGCTTAATAATGTTTCGGCGGTTTGTTTTGGCAAGGTCCAGACAAGCGAGGCAAGATGGTCGCCTGATGGCATCAGGGCGATTGGGCCATCCGGCAAAAATCGTTGAAATGCTGTATTGTCATGGTCGCGTTCCAGCGCCAAGCTACCAACGATTGCTGTTTGCCGGTGGGCTGATGTGAATTTTCGCAACTGGCTGGCGTCAACGAGCTGGCTTTTTGCCCCGTCACAGGCAATGACAAGATCAAAATCAGGCATGTTTATATCGGCGCAATTTAAACGGGCTTTGCCAGCGACCAATTCAAAGCCTGTCACCGTGGCTGGCTGTATCACTGTTACTGGCCGTGCGGCGAGGGTATGACAAAGCGCCGCAAGCAAGGCCGCATTATCAACAACATAGGCCATGGGGTGATCAGCATCCTCCCAGCTAAGGCCAAATTCCTGTTGGCGGCGTGCCATGCGACTGGTTTTGCTTGGCCCTTCGGCAACCATGATGCGGGTCACCGGGATCGGGGCTTTTGGTAATTGCGACCAGACACCTAATACTTCAAGCATGGCTTTGCCGGCCGCATGTATGGTGGTGGTGCGATTGTCATCATGACTGGGGTTTGCTGTGGGCGGTGCTTGTGTCACCAGTGTCACCGAATCTGAACAATGCGACAACGTCACCGCCATCATCACACCAGTCAGGCCGCCGCCAACAATTCCAATTTCAGACATCATGTTTTTTGCCATTTGGGTGAAAATGCGTGGCGATAATTTGTTGCGCCAGCCGATTAAGATCATCACCATCAAAAAGATAGCTGTGACAGCCGGCCCGTTGCCCGGCTTCAACATCACTGCTCCGGTCACCGATCATAACCGATTGGCCAAGGTCAAGTTGCCATTTATCGGCAAGGTCAAACAAAAGGCCGGGTTCGGGCTTGCGACATCGGCATGGTGTTTTCAACGTCGTGGTAACAGCAAGCGGGTGATGCGGACAATAGGCAATATCCTGTATTTCACCACCAACTGACCGGGCCATTTTGTGCAAATGCTGATGAAATAAATGCATGTCATCCACGGTGAAAAGCCCGCGGCCAATGCCGCCCTGATTGGTCACAATAAAAACCGGTATGCCGGCTTTATGAAACGCGTTTAATGCCAGTGGGGCGCCACTCACCCATTGAAATTTTTCAATTTCGAAACTATAGCCTTCATCGATTGTCAGGGTGTTATCCCGATCAAGAAAAATGGCAGGTGTCAAAATCATCAAAAAATGGCCTTTTATGCCGCGGCTGTTGAATACCGGTGTGCGTTGCCCAGTTTACAAAAATCAACTGGTTTTACCAGTGACTTAACATTGCTCCTTGGTGTGTCATGCGCTACCAATGACAATAGTTGATCGGCAATGCCTCTTGTTAACATTTTTGCCGATTTCTGGCATGGTCATTTTGGAGCGACAGACAGCTTATGAAACTCAACCCAGCGCATGCGATTTTTGATGGCAATATGTTTGTACAGCTTCGCTCTATCCTTGAGCCAATTACCCCCCATCCCAGCTTGCCGATGCTTGATATGTCGATTGGCGAACCGCAAATGCCGCCATGTCAATTATTGCTGGACAGTGTCACCAAACATAATTCAGCCTGGCAATTCTATCCAAAGGCAACAGGCAATGCGCGGTTTATTGGCGCGGTTCAAAATTATATTGACCGGCGCTGGCCAGCCGCCAGCCAATTGGCTGATGACGCGCAGATTATCCCGGTGCCGGGTACCCGCGAACCACTGCATCTTTTGGGGAATCTTGTTGCTGGTACAAAGCCAAATGCCGTGGCGTTGGTTACCAACCCATTTTATCATGCATGGCGGGCCGGGGCATTGGCAAGCGGTGCCGAAATTCAGTTTCTGAACAGCGGGGCTAATCATAATTTTTTGCCTGACCTAGCCGCGGTTGATGCCGATATTTTGGCGCGTACGACATTGTTATATTTATGCAGCCCGACCAACCCGCATGGCAGCATCATGGATCTTGATTATCTGAAAATGGCGCTGTCATTGGCGCGCCAGCATGATTTTCTTGTGGTGATGGATGAATGCTACAGCGATATCTGGCGGCATCAACCACCGCCAGGCATGATCGAGGCCGCCGCGGCACTCGCCGGTGATGCGTCTGGTCTGGACCCGCTACGCAATCTGGTTGTGTTAAACTCACTGTCAAAACGATCTGGGGCGGCCGGTTTGCGTGCTGGCTTTATGGTTGGTGATCACAACGTGATCAGCCAATATTTGAAAATTATCGGAAATGGCGGCAGTTTGGTGCCAACACCATTGCTAGAGGTGGCGGCAGATTTATATGATGATGATGATCATGTGGCGGCAATTAGATCTTATTATAATGCAAATTTTGACATCGCCGCGGCGCATTTGCGCATCACCCCGCCAGAAGGTGGATTTTTCTTATGGCTGAAAGTTGATGATGATATTGATTTTGTGCAACGGTTGATGGCGGAACAAGCGGTACGCGCCCTGCCCGGCAGTTTTATGGCGGTGACAAACGATTCTGGCAATCCGGGCAGTGGCTATGTGCGGTTGGCACTGGTGCATGATGCAGACCGCACCGATACAGCGATACGCCGCATTGCGAATATTTACCAACAGCCATAATCAGCATAAAGGGTCCCAGATTAGATGGCAGTGAGCGACGATAAAAAGCCTGTTTTATCCCCGGCATTGGCGCAATTTTTGCGGCGGCGGGTGATGGAAATGGTGGGGCTGGCACTGGTGATTGCCGGGGTCGCATTATGTGTTGCCTTGGCCAGTGCTGGTACGTATGACCCGTCATTTAACCGGGTGTCAAACGCACCGGTGTTAAATTTGCTGGGCAGTGCCGGGGCCAATATCGCGTCACTTTTATATGGCGGGGCTGGCCTTGCCGCATTTTTACTGGCCGTCACGCCGATTTTCTGGGGGGTGCATTTACTCCGCAAACAGCCGCTGACCCGGCCAGAATGGCGTTTGTTATTATGGCCGCTTAGCGTTGCGCTTGTGGCGGCGGGTCTGTATGGGTTTGATGGCGGCGAGGTCAGTGATAATGGCGGGGCTGTTGGCGCCGTGCTGGTCGGTATCACAATGCGGTTTTTGCGTCCGGTACCATCCTTTATGGGGCTTGAAACCATCCATTATGTTGGCGCTGGCTTTAGCTTTTTGGGCGCTGTTTTATGGATTTGGGTGGCGGCATTGTCGCGGCGCGAATGGGCGGTGGTACAGGCCCCATTGTCATTTATCGCGGCAGCTACCGCAAAATTGTGGCAGTTATGCCAAAACATGTTGTCAAAGCGGTCACATGCCGCCGCCGCCGCAACACCAGCGCCGCGCCGCAGCAAACCGGCCCCTAAAACCCGTCAGGAACCCGTGCTGGTTGGCACGCCAAATGCGGCACAACCCCCGGCCAAAGCCGCAAAATCAGCAAAAACAGACAACCGGCAGGACAGCCTTGATTTTTCTGGCAGTGGCAGTTTCCAACTGCCGCCAGCCCGCTTGTTAAACGCCCCCGGCAAGGCCTTGTCCGGGCCATCAAAACAAGCATTGCAGGAACGTGCCGAGGCGCTGGAAAATGTATTATCTGATTTCAGCGTCAATGGGTCGATTGCGGATGTGCGCTATGGGCCGGTTGTTACCAGATATGATCTGAACCCGGCGCCCGGCACTAAATCACAGCGGGTGATTTCCCTCGCCGATGATATTGCCCGTTCAATGAGCGCAATTTCGGTACGCGTGGCGGTGGTGCCGGGACAAAATGTGATTGGTATCGAATTGCCAAATGAAGATCGCCAAACTGTGATGCTACGCGACATCTTAGATGATAATAGCTGGGCGCAGGATCAGGCCAACTTGCCCATGGCGCTTGGCAAAGATATTGCCGGCGCACCAGTGATTGTTGATCTGGCCAAAATGCCGCATTTGTTGGTGGCTGGCACCACTGGGTCGGGCAAATCGGTTGGCATTAATGCGATGATTCTTTCGATGCTTTATCGGCATACGCCAGATACCTGCCGGATGATCATGATTGATCCAAAAATGCTTGAATTATCCGTTTATGACGGTATCCCGCATCTGTTGAGCCCGGTTGTGACTGACCCGTCAAAGGCGGTAACCGCGCTGAAATGGGCAGTGCGTGAAATGGAAAACCGCTATCGCAACATGGCGAAAATGGGCGTGCGCAATATCACCGGCTATAATGAACGTCTTGCCGAAGCCCGTGCCAAAGGCGAAGTGCTGACCCGGCGTGTGCAAACCGGATTTGACCCGGAAACGGGCAAGCCTGTGCATGAAGAAGAGGTGCTGGATCTGGCGCCTTTGCCATTTATTGTTGTGATTATTGATGAAGTGGCCGATCTGATGCTGGTGGCTGGCAAGGAAATTGAAGCCGCGGTCCAGCGTTTGGCACAGATGGCACGGGCGGCTGGCATTCATGTTATTATGGCCACGCAGCGACCGTCGGTTGATGTGATCACTGGCACCATTAAGGCGAATTTTCCAACCCGGATCAGCTTTCAGGTCACCTCAAGAATTGATAGCCGCACAATTTTGGGTGAACAAGGTGCAGAACAGCTTTTGGGCCGCGGTGATATGTTGTTTATGGAGGGTGGTGGCCGTGTGGTGCGGGTGCATGGCCCATTTGTTGATGATGGCGAAGTCGAAGCGGTGGCAAATTTCCTACGCCAACAGGGCGAGCCGGAATATGATGACCGGGTGGTTGAAGACCCAGCCGAAGAAGCCGATATGTCGATGGGCGGCGAGATGCCAACAGGTAACAGCTTGTATGAACAGGCGGTACAGCTTGTTGTGCGCGAGCAAAAAGCCTCGACTAGTTTTGTCCAACGTCATTTGAAAATTGGCTATAACCGCGCCGCTACGATCATTGAAGATATGGAACGAAATGGGGTAATCAGCGCCGCCAATCATGTTGGTAAGCGTGATGTGTTGATCAGCAACGACGCTGATCAAGGGGGCCTGTAATGACCATAATAACTCGGCAGAAACCCCCGCGCTGGCATCTGGTAACGATCATTTTGTTGTTGCTGATCGGCTATAGCCCGGTGGCTGGTGCTGATATTGTGCAACAAGCTGAAAGCTGGTTTGCAAATGTCACAACGATGCGTGCTGATTTTACGCAGATTGCGTCGGACGGGTCGGCGGCAGAAGGCAAAATTGTAATGCGGCGGCCAAGCCGCCTGAAAATCACCTATGACGGTGTACCCGCACTCAATTTGATCACCACCCCCGTATGGCTTCATGTTGACCAGCCAGATGAACGCCGCGTCACCAGCTATCCGATCAGTGAAACGCCGCTTTCGCTGATTCTGGCCGACCCTGTATCCTTGCGGCCTGCTGGCTATGAAACGATTGTGACAGAGCGGGCTGGCGGTATCACGCAGATTGCCATTCATAAGGACAGTGGTGAAGGGGCGGGTCGTCTGACATTGGAATTTACCGCCAGCCCGTTTCAGCTACGTCGATGGATTGTGGAGGATGTGGCTGGCATACAAACCAGCGTGACACTGCAAAATATGGCTTTTGGCCTGCCTGTCGAAAATGCTGAATTTAGCCTGCCAAATTATCCTAACCAGTAAAGACAGATCAGTTTAGACCAAAGGCGTTTTTTGATGAAATTAGCGACATGGAATATCAATTCGGTGCGGTTGCGCTTGCCACTTGTTCTGCAGTTTTTACAGGAGGCTGATATTGATGTCTTATGTCTGCAGGAAACCAAGACCGAGGATCAGTATTTCCCAGCGGCGGCATTTGCCGAGGCTGGCTGGCCGCACCAGGTGTTTCGCGGTGAGAAAAGCTATAATGGTGTGGCGATTATTTCCCG
>JAYOVO010000044.1:0-11709 GCA_038151495.1 Alphaproteobacteria bacterium | reverse complement strand
ATCATTCCACACCGCTGGTCGATGTTCCAGCCAGCCTTTCCAATAAATCCGCCAAAACACTTCTTGGATAAATTTATCAACAACGTCAGGGCTATATTGGGCCAGCGCGCGCTGTGCCACTTCATATTCAAAAAGCACCCGGTGCGAAATGAATTTCGATAATTGTGACACATTATTCCGGTTAGCCGGGCCATAATCAAAATTTCTGCACGCCTCATAGCTTGCGGCGCCTTTATCCAAAAATCTCTGTAACGCTGCGTCAGCCTCGGCAAATGGCCCTGATAATATTGGTGACATAAAAAAATTTGGCCCTGAATATGATATGGGAACTTGGTGCCTAGAGTATGATGAATGACAGTTTGAAAACAAGCCGCAACCGTTGTGCGGTCAACCCCCTTGTCATATCCACGATAAATACGCCTATTTGCCGGTTCGGAAAATACGATCAAGCAAAATAGCTAAAACGACAATCACATGATCGACGCCAAAATATTTCTAGTCATAGATCATCAACTGAGTAAACAGATAAATTTTTCATACTTCGCAGACGTCAAATTTCATGGCATGATCAAACCAGACCTGGAGCGATTTTTATGGCGTTACCCCCTTTCAAACAAAGCCAGCTTGGCAAAATTTTGCTTGGTATTTCAATTTTCTTTGTCGTGCTATTTGCCGTCACATTAATAATGAATTGGATCAGCAATCCGGACATGTTTAAGCCGGTTTTTGGCGGCTAGGCCAAACACCCGCTTTCCCAAACACCCCCTATCATAGGCACCATAATTTATGACAAATGAGGACTATGACATCCATGAGGTCATTGAAATGGCCTTGTCTGATCATACCAGTTTTGAACAGATCGAAGCGCTGTATGGGCTGAAAGAAAGTGATGTGAAACGGCTGATGCGCCAGAATTTAAAACCGGGCAGCTATCAGGCATGGCGGCGACGCGTGCGGACCTTTTCTGACCGCCGCGCCCATTATAAATAATCTTGAAAAACAACCCAATTAATACAGAAACTTGAGGTAAATATTCATTGTGACAGATGATGATTTATTAACAATTATTGAGACAGATTACCGTTCACGTCACATGTATTGGATTGAAAAACGACTGAACAAACGGTTGGAAAAATGGTTTCGCAAAACTGATGAAATTGAGATTGATGATTTGCTAGCCAAACAGCAAATCAATGATCTGCAGATTGAAGTTTTTGCCTTTTACAATAAATCTGATTACGAGCCTGTCACCAGACTGTCCCCAGAAGCCTATCAATCTTGGATATCATCCATTGTAACCGGCTGGGCGGTGCGCAAATCTATATCGGTTTGGTCAAAAATAAAAATGGCAAGTAGACACCAGAAAAGTAACGCGATTAAATAAAAACATGTATGCGGTATAATGCGTGGTTTTTTGACAAATTGGTGCGTTCTGCAACATATCAACGGACATCATTAACCAGCACATTTGAGGGATTCTAGAATGAATAGAGTGTTGTTTGATCTATCGCAAAAATGCCGGACATGGCTGGTTGAAAATCCGGGACCAGATGGACGGAAAAAAATTGCCGCTTATCTTGAACAGCTATTAACCGACCAAGACGCGGTCGATCATCTTGTGCCTATCACCGCTGGTGAGCGCGATTTACTCTATCAAGATCCTGATTTAGGGTTTTGCATTCTGGCACATAATTATCCCGGTCCAAAAACCGCACCACCCCATGATCACGGCCCATCATGGGCGATTTATGCACAAGTGCGCGGCGAAACCGAAATGTGTGAATATGATCTGGTACAACAAGCCACCAATGACACACCCGGCAAAGTCGCCGTTAACAAGACCTATCAGATGCGCCCGGGAGATGCCTATGTGTATGACGAAGGTGTCTTGCATGCCCCGACCCGTAGAGAACCAACAAGCCTGTTGCGGATTGAGGGTACTGATATGTCAAAGGTGAAGCGGCTACGATATGAACAGATCTGACCAGACCCGCACGATCCAAACGTGATCACAACATGACTGCACAAATTTTTACCAGATTATATGAACAGGCCGTCCCATTTTGCCTGATTGACTGTCGTGAACGGCGTGATTACGTGAATGGCCATTGGTTTGGCAGCACCAATATTCCGTTGTCGATTTTACCAACCCGCCTGCCCTTTCTGTGCCCTGATCAAGATTTTCCAATCCATTTTCTAGATTGGGAGGACGCGGCCAGCATTGCGGCGTTGCGTGCTATGGAAAAACTAGGATATCAAAATATCACGCCCCATAAAACAACCCAACCAACAGAACCAGTGGTTGGGTATGTGCAAGGTGAATATGTCTGGTCAAAAGCATTTGGCGAGGTTGTGGCGCACCAATCAGATATTTTGGAAGTCACACCACAACAATATATGACCGACTATCAACATGCCCAGCTTGTCGATGTCAGACCAGCTGGTGAATATAACCGGTTCACTTTGCCCAGCTCAATAAACCTGCCGAACAGCCTGCTTTTGGCAAATATGGAACGGTTGAATAATCATGCTGATATGGTGTTATTACATTGTGCTGGCAGAACCCGTTCAATCATTGGTGCCCACACCATAAAGGCTGCCGGATACAGTGGGAATTTTGGCATTTTTAGAGGGGGCACACAGGCATGGGAGCTTGATGGCTTCACCCGCGAACATGGCGCCAGCAGAACAATGGCGGCAAACACTGAATCGGCGGAATCTGTCGCCAATTTTTTGAACCGGTGGCATATTCCATCCACACATATTCAACCGACTGAAATCCCAGCATTGGTTGAAACCAACAGCGACCATCTGATGTTTGACGTATCCGATGATGCCGCCAACGGTGTTCTTGTTGGCGCCGATATTATTAAAATTTCCGGCACAAACCTAGTGCAACAAACCGACCGTTCAATCGCCAGATATCATCTGCCCATTCTGTTATTTGATAGCGCGTCTGGAAGCCGTGCGGCATTTGCCGCCTATTGGCTGTCACGGATGGGATTTTTGGTTAAAATTGTCATTGTTGATGCAGACCATCTTCAGTTCAGCCCGAAAAAAAACATAGACGTTCGGGAAAAATCTGATCAGCGGCTTATTGAAAAATGGGTATCAAACGGCACGCAAATTATTGATTTTCGGTTATCTTCTGAATTTGCATCAGGCCATATCGTATCAAGTCGCTGGCAAAATATCAGCCTTATGCTCCACCAAAAACCAGATATGGATACGATTGGAATAATCGTGCCATGCCACAAGACCGGTGACATGATTTTTGATATTTTGACCGATATTGGATGGAAAATTGACGGTATTTATGTCTGGCAAGACCAACTGCTTGATCCAAATATATTGTCATCCACCGCGGCTATGTTTGATCAAAATGAAACACCCATTGACAAAAGCGCGCTTTTTGCCGGGCGGCATTTTGGGGTTTTGAAAGATGCACAGGATTATCTGGCGTGGGAAGAAGATTTGCCCGATGTTACCCCGCCAATGATTCTAAAAATCTGGCATGACCGGCTGTCTGAGACAAGCAGTGGATAAATTTATGGCACGAACACGGCGTATAATGATGATTTTAACGGAATTGCCACGGCAATTCCGCTGGAGTTATGTGCCACCTTTGATGGTCTATCTTGCCGCTGGCATATCTGGTCTTACCGCGATTGTTGGCACCTTCTTTGTGAAAGACTATCTCAATTTATCTGCTGGATTTTTGGCCAGTCTTGGGTTTTGGGCTGGCTTGCCATGGGCGCTTAAAATGCCGCTTGGCCATCTTGTTGATCTGATCTGGAAACACAAAAACTATATGGTGTTTTTGGGGGCTGGGGTGATCGCCACCAGCTTGTTAATCATGTATGGCCTCATCGCGCATACCGCCAGCATGGCCAATATTCTGCCGGTGGAAAGCTGGTATGTGATGAGCGTCATTCTGGCACCTGTTGGATTTGTTGTTCAGGATGTTGTCGCCGACGCCATGACCGTCGAGGCAGTACCAGAATGTGACAAAGACGGGGTCGCTTACAGCGACGCCGAATTGAAAAACATGCATACAACCATGCAAACATTAGGCCGGTTTGCCATTATTGGTGGCACGGTGTTGGTCGCACTTGCCAATGTCATTTTGTTTGATGGTGCCGACAGTCTGGGTGAAGACGCCAAAATACAGCTTTATGGCAAGATTTATTTATTTGCATTGATGATCCCGGCGCTTTCAGTGATCGGTGTGATTATCGCAGGATTCACACGCCGATCACACAATGCTGATATCCAACTGTCTGGGGATATCAGCGCCCACCGGCAACCAGATGTAAATTGGAGCATTCTTCTTGGTTCTCTGGTGTTTGTGGTATTTTCGGTCAGCCTTGGCCTGACCAATTTTGTTTATGCGCAAGAAATTGTATTTGCCGGATCTGTTGGCATTATTTTGTTTTTAATGAACCGATTGGTCGCCTTATTGCCCCATAACCAGCGGCTGATGATTATTGGCACAGCCATCATTGTGTTTATGTTTCGGGCGATGCCAAGCCCGGGGCCGGGCCTTACATGGTTTGAAATTGACGAATTATTATTTGATGAACAATTTTTTTCAGTGCTGTCATTGATCGCGTCAATTCTGACCTTGCTGGGCATCGTCTTGTTGCGTCCCTTTATGGCGCATAATTCTATGGCAAAAATTATCGTGATTTTGTCGATCGCTGGTGCGGTATTATTTCTGCCAAGTATCGGCATGTATTATGGGATGCATCAGTGGACGTCTGGTCTGACTGGCGGCATTGTCGATGCCAGATTTATCGCCATTATCAATACGGCTGTTGAATCGCCGCTTGGGCAAGTATCCATGATCCCGTTGCTGGCATGGATCGCTAAAAACGCGCCAGCACATTTAAAAGCCACATTTTTTGCGGTTTTTGCCTCTTTCACCAATCTGGCATTATCGGCAAGTGCACTTGGCACAAAATATCTTAATCAGGCCTTTATTGTAACGCGCGAAGTCAAAGACAAAATCACCAATGACATCGTCACAACAGCGGATTATTCAGAGCTTGGCTTGTTGTTAATGACCGTTGCCGCTATTGCACTCATTTTACCTATTGGCACGGTGATCATCATTCAGCATAGTCGCTTCAGAACCACTGATTAAATTGCTGTAGGGCTTGTCATGACGCGACCCATTGCCATGATTTTTGTACTCGCTGGCGCATCTTTCATGAGCTTTGTTGGTGTTTTGATGCGCCTATTACATGACGCAACTGGATTCCAGATATTATTTTACAGGTCGATAAGCCTTACGTTGATGGTGCTGGCGGTGATTTGTATTCGGCGTCACTGCACACCAAAAACACTGTTTCGGTCAATCGACCGGCATGATCTGTGGATGGGCGCGTGGCTTGCACTAGCCTTTACCAGCTATATTTTTTCCATGCTTCATACCTCGGTGGCTTCGACCTTGCTGATTTTAACGATTGTACCCTTTTTGGCCGCGATCATAGCGTGGAAATGGATTGGCGAAACACCACATCCAGTGACATGGCCGACCATGGTCGTAGCGATTTTTGGCGTTGGTCTGATGGTGTATGACGGGGCGTCACTTGGCTATTCACTTGGCAATATCAGCGCGTTTATGTCGGCTGGATGCTTTGCCATTATGCTAGTGATTGCGCGGCGCAGTCGTAAGACGGATGTTCTTGGCGGTACATTTATGGCTGGGGTTTTCAGTGCCGCATTGGGCGCGGTTGCCGCCTTTTTGCTTGATGGCGGAATTGGCATAGACCAAACAGACCTTGCCATCATCCTGTTTATGGGGGCTTTTACCATCGGTCTTGGCATTGCCCTGGTGACAACTGGGACTGGCTATCTTCCTGCTGCCGAAGTTAGTTTGCTAGTGCTGATAGAGAGTGTTCTTGGCCCGCTTTGGCCTTGGGTGTTTCTGGGCGAGGCCTTATCAAAGTTTGAAATCATTGGTGGGGTGATCACATTGCTAGCGGTGATCGCAATGACCCTTGCCAGCCAAAAACCGCTACCCGCCCCGCCTGTGGTTCGTTAAGCAACATTCTGCCCCCTCAAAAAGCCCGGACTGACAACGATAGACAGAATAAAATTTCGCCTTTTACCATTTAGAAAAATCACCGTCTTTTGTTGCGTAATCTGCAAAAGTTCTTCTTTGAAAACAGTTATGCAAAAAAACCATTAGCCACATTATATTAGGTGAGTGAAAACAACGCGGCATCCTGGGATGACCGATTATTCTGCTGATTACCGTGTGGATATCTAATTTTTTGTTTTTTTGGAGACAGCAAATGTCAATCAGGCCAGTAAAAATGTCCAGCCAGGCACGCCCAACAATGGAAGGGGCTGGGGTTCATCTTCACCGGGTGTTCGGTTTTGGCGATACCACGCCGTTTGACCCATTTTTGATGATGGATGATTTTCGCAATGATGACCCTGTCCAATATAAAAACGGGTTTCCATGGCACCCGCATCGCGGCATTGAGACCATTACCTATGTGCTGAAAGGCACCGTTGATCACGGTGACAGCCTAGGCAATCAGGGGACATTAAGCGGTGGTGACGTTCAATGGATGACTGCCGGTTCTGGGATCATCCATCAGGAAATGCCACATGGCAATGCGGCTGGTGAGATGCATGGTTTTCAATTATGGGCAAATTTGCCAGCAAGCCAGAAAATGACTACGCCGCGTTATCAGGATATAAAATCGAATGAAATAACAGAACTTCATGATGATGATGACAGCCGTATCCGGGTCATCGCGGGTAACTATCGCGGCTATCAAGGGCCAGTTGACGGCATCGCGGCCGAACCGCAATATCTGGACGTCACTCTTCCCCCGAACAGTTTTAAAGTCTTTCCATTTGATACGCGGCGTCAGGGATTTGCCTATATCTTTGAGGGCAGCGCGTCATTCAGCAACGCCTCTTCGCCGTTTGGGGTGAAAGTTGAAAAGGAATTTGCCGGTGAAGAACTAGAAATCCGTGATATGTCGGGCAATCGGACATTGGTGCTGTTTGGTGATGGTGATGAGGTTGCTGTCACATCAGGTGAACAAGGCGTGCGGTTTTTATTAATCTCTGGGGCGCCGTTGAAAGAACCTGTGGCGTGGCATGGCCCGATTGTTATGAACACACAGGCCGAATTGCAACAGGCCATGCGTGAACTTAATAACGGTACATTCATTAAAACTGGCGCCGCGGGTTGGTAGAAAAAACGAGATTATTCCTGTCAGAAACAGAATTTTTTGGGACAACGATCTATGCGAAAAATTCAGGCGCAAGGTATTCACCATATCACCATCATTGGGGCTGACCGCCAGACATCTATAGATTTCTGGGAAGGTGTGCTGGGTATGCCGTTTATTTTTGACCAGCCTAATCTGGACAATCCGAATGAAGGCCATGTTTATTTTGATCCCGGTGACGGCCGTTTGATCACGGTGTTTACTGATGAAACTCGAAAAGCTGAAAAGCGGCGACCGCCTCAAGGTGCCGGGCATATGCATCACCTGGCAATCACCGTTAGTCAGGCAACATTCGCCCAGACTGTCGAACGTCTAGACGAACGCGGCATCACCCATTCCGGCCCAAAAGACCGCGGCTTTATGGATTCAATTTATTTCAGGGATCCGCTTGGTATGCTGATAGAATTGGCCGCCTACAGATTTGATCCACCAGTCGGGGCCACCCATGCCGATGTGTTGATTGAGGCGCACCGCTTGCGCGTTGCCCGCGGTGATGACCATATTGAACAAATTCATTTGGCCGATGCCATTGAATGGCTGTGTCAACAGCGCCAGCAATCTTTATCTGGCGACCGTACCCCAAAAAATCCCTTTTAGGCGGTATCGTCATCATCATTAGCAAAATGATGACGGGAAAATTGCCGCCCGGATTGAATAATGCGATCCCCAAGTTTGCCCTGTAATTGATCCATCGCCGCTTCTAGCCGATTTCGTTTATCATCAACCCCGCCACTTTGGTCAAAAAGCGTTTGTGTCATCACATGATCTAAATGACTAACACCAATGCCTAACAATCTGTAAGATATTTGATTTTTGGTTTCTGGAACAAGAAGCCGCCGACCAACATCAAACAATATATGCGCCTTGTCAGTTGGTGTCTCAAGACTATGAGAGCGGGTAATAATCCGGTGATCTGACCGTTTCAGCTTTAAGGTTACAGTGGCCCCGGTAAGCTGGCTGGCCTTTAGCCGTTTTGCTAATTTACTGCACAAACGTTCTAACGCGGCTTCCAAATCTGTAAAGTCTGACAAATCACGAGAAAATGTCGTTTCATTCGAGACTGATTTAGCGGCGCGTTCAGGCGTCACCGGGCGCTGGTCAATCCCCTTTGCCAGTGCCATGATTTGTCTGGTTTGACTGCCAAGAACCGCCGCTAAATGACGTTCATTGGCAGCGACAAGATCAGCACAGCTATGATAACCGGCGCTGTGTAATTTCTTGATCGTCGCTTTACCAATGCCAAAAAGAACAGAAACCGGTTGTGGCGCCAACCAAGTTTCCGCTTCAGCGGCACCAATGACAAAAAAACCATCTGGCTTGTCCCGGTCCGATGCCATTTTCGCCAAAGATTTATTAGGCCCAAGGCCAATCGACACGGTAATGCCAATATCGGCATATATATGTTTTTGCAATCGCATCAGCGCTTCGGCTGGGCTGCATTTATGGTATTTTTGTGTGCCGGATAAATCCAGAAATGCTTCATCAATCGATAGCGGCTGGACAAGCGGTGTTAACGACAGCATGTGGTCACGAACCTGTCGGCTGACCTTTGTGTAATGCGCCATCCGCGGTTTGATCACAACCGCATCTGGGCAACGTTTTAACGCCTGCCACGCTGGCATGGCAGACCGCACCCCATATTGCCGCGCGATATAACAGGCGGCGGCAACCACACCGCGATCTCCGCCCCCGACAATCACCGGTTTGTTCAATAAATCTGGATTGTCACGCTTTTCAATTGACGCATAAAACGCATCACAATCGATATGCGCAATCGTCAAATCAAATAATTCAGGGTGGCTGCGGATATTCCGGCTTTGACATACCACACAATCATAGGGGGTTTTCGGGGCACCAACAAACCCCGCCGCCCCACATTCGCGGCACAAAACAGCAAATGATTTTGCATCATCCAAGGCAATCCCTACCCAGACGTCTTTTTACCCGCTGATTGCGGCGATATGGTTGACGCACCACACGCCCAATCTGCAATTCATCGGCAGTGCGTGGCTAGTCAAATGATACCGCCCGCTGATATTGTTGCGGTACAGAACTGGTGGCACGAAGCGCTTTTGCCGCCCGCCATACCCAATGCGGATCCCGCAAAAATTCGCGTGCCAGCGCAACCATATCCGCCTGGCCTGAACGGATGATCGTTTCCGCCTGAAACGGATCAGTGATCATGCCAACAGCGATCACCGGCATGTTGACGCGTTGCCGGATAAAATCAGCAAAGCCAACCTGATAGCCCGGGCCGATAGCAATCTGTTGTAACGGCGAATTGCCACCACTGCTGACATGAAGCGCCGAACAGCCCCGGTCTTGCAATTTTTCGGCAAATAATGCGGTTTGTTCAACATCCCAGCCGCCCTCGACCCAATCACTGGCAGATACCCGTACAAGCAACGGCCGATCTTCTGGCCATACCGTACGCACCGCGTCAAAAACTTCCAATGGATAGCGCATGCGGTTGTCCACCGATCCGCCATAGGAATCATCACGCTGGTTGCTGAGCGGCGATAAAAATTGATGCAGCAAATAGCCATGTGCGGCATGTAGTTCGATAACGTCCATATCAATTCGCAAGGCACGCTTTGCGGCGGATACAAACGCCTGTTTGATCCGCGCCAAACCATCATCATCAAGTGCTTGCGGCGTATGCCAGCTTGGTTCAAAGGCCATGGCCGAAGGGGCATATGTCTGCCATGCCCCGTCAGATAATGCGGACCCGCCTTCCCACGGCCGCTGTGTCGAGGCTTTACGACCCGCATGCGCCAACTGAACGCCAATTTTGCTATGCCCAACCGATTTACAGAATGCCACCACACGAGCCATTGCCGCTTCATTTTCATCAGAATAAAGACCAGCGCATCCATGTGTAATGCGGCCAGCCGCTTCAACACCACTTGCCTCAAGAATGATCAGCCCCGGCCCGCTTCGTGCAAATGACCCAGCATTGGCGATATGCCAATCATTCATCGTGCCGTTGTCAGCAGAATATTGACACATTGGCGCCACCGCTATGCGGTTTGGCAGTGTCATACCGGCCAGAGTGATCGGTTCAAACAAAAGACTAGACATAAACAACTCCTGAACTTGAAAGGCTGGTATTAATGTTAGATATCGCGATGATGACCGGGGCCATAATGCGGTTTTTGGTTGGTTCGCCTCACCCTGTCGATGAAGCGGGATGATAGTTTAGGTGGAAATTTTCTGGCAAACAACAGCATAACCGCATGCAATGGAACAATAAATCAGCCAGCCGTTGATCGGAACTTGGAAAATACAGCGTAAATGTGTACAAGACACAAGCGCAAGTCGGGCAAATCGTCGTTGGCGATCTGTTTTGCCGATTGAAGCCAACCTACAAACATCAGCACAAAATAGGTCGCAAGATGGAACATTTAAAAGCACTTGGCAAAGCGTCACAACAACCACAGCGGCCCGAAGATGCCGAATTAGAGCGGGTGCCAAACCCACACCCTGACACAAATTTTGTTGCGCGCTTTACACAGCCTGAATTTACCTCACTATGCCCGGTTACGGCCCAGCCAGATTTCGCACATCTTGTTATTGACTATGTCCCCGACCAATGGATGGTCGAATCCAAATCGCTGAAATTATATTTAAATAGTTTTCGCAATCACCAATCATTCCACGAGGCTTGTACTGTTGGTATTGGCAAACAGCTTGTTGATTTGATGGCCCCACGTTGGTTGCGCATAGGCGGCTATTGGTACCCACGTGGCGGGATGCCGATTGATGTGTTTTGGCAGTATGGCGAGGTCCCAGCTGGCACATGGGTGCCCGATCAAGGTGTTGCTGGTTACCGCGGTCGGGGCTAGGATCGATCGCCTAATTATTGCTAATGTTTTAGTTTTAATTTGGAGTAAAAGTATCTGTTTCCATTACATAATGTAGTAATTTTCCATCAATATATTTGGCAAAAAAATCTGGCAGTAAATCGCGCGATTCATAACGTGCAGGACTGGCCAATCCACGTGCCATCGCCGCCGCATCTAAATAGGTGATGGCCAGCACCAGCGGAAAGCTGGGACCATCTGGGTCTTGTTCGACACCAAACATCACTCGTACTGTATGCGCGCCGTCAAATTGGCGCCATAACGGTGCCAATACATCATTTACATAGCCCCGCATTTCACTGTCCATGCCCGGGCGAACGCGGCCTTCAAAAATAGCGTAGCGCGTGAGCATATGATCACCCCCCACGGTGCTTAAAACTATCGCGGCGAAAACTGAACAAGGCATTCGGGTCAACAGCGACATCCACAACAGCTGGCTTTCCGCATGCCAACGCTGCTTCGATGGCACCCGGCACATCGGCAAGCTTTTCAGCACGATAACCAGCGGCACCATAAAGTTCGGCTAGCTTGTCAAATGGCGGGCTGGATACATCAGCCCCCATATAGCGGCCATTAAAGAAATCACG
>JAYOVO010000043.1:0-11766 GCA_038151495.1 Alphaproteobacteria bacterium | reverse complement strand
GCGCTGTTTTGGCCTGTTCTTCTTCTGCTATATAAAGATCAGAAAAATGCCGATACGCCAAGGCATGCCCAGACCGTACCATGGCCGCGCCGATATCGGTTGCTCCGTTGAAACATTGCATGACCAACCGTCCATACCGATCAACATCACGTAGGCTGCACTGCAAGTCTTTGTTTGTGCCGATCAAACCATTTAGCTGGCGTTGCGCGGCGACACCACAGCCCCAAAGAACCCCATTTTGATCCGCGCATTGTTGCTTTAATTCCGGGGCATCAATGCCAAACAGGCGGATTCGCAAATCGCCGCTTCGCAAACTGTCACCATCGCTGACTTTTGTGATATGTACGCGCCCCGATAAATCATAGCTAGCAGCGAACGCGGTCTCAGGAAGAAAACGTACCCCGGCCAGAAAGACGGCAAAACATACAAATACAAACCGAGACACAAAACACATGCAAAACGGTATAATTTTTATGATGAAATTGCCAGTGCCTGATGCTGTTAATTGACGTACGGATTGTCCTTAAACGGATCATTGGCCGCATTGTCTTCGGCTGTATCAGTCCATTCAGCTTCTGGGTTCAGGCCCGTTGCCACACTGGTAAGATTTTTGGGAAAGGCGACAAACGGGCCTTGTGCTTCGGTTGGGACAGAGTCACGAAGCCGCATCCGGATCACAACAAATACGGATAAACCAACAAGGATAATGGCGATTGCTGGCATAAAGCTTCGCGATCCCAAAATTTCAATAATGGTCGCGGCAAAGGGTGATCCGACAACCGCGCCAGCACCATTTACCATAAGCAGGCCAGATGACATGGCCACCATCTGGCTGGGGGGCAGAAAATCATTGGCATGCGCGATAAAAAGCGAATAGAGCGAGAACGTTAAACCGCCAAATATCACGGTAAAAATCAGCAAGGGTAAAAATGCATCAGCGCCAAAAAAACCGGCAATAAAAACGCAAACCGCGCTGGTGGAGGCGGCGCCCAAAATCACCACACGCCGATCAAACTTGTCAGACAAACGCCCGACCGGATATTGCAAAAGCAATGTGCCGACCGTGATCGCTGTCATAAAATAGCCTATTTCTGTATTATTCAGGCCAAGATTGCGCCCATAAACCGGCCCCATACCAAACAGCATTGATATGATAACGCCGCTTATCGCCATGCCGACGACCGATAGCGGTGATACTTGTAAAAGCCGACGAAAGCCGAGCCGGTCCGGGGCCTCAAAATTAGGGGCTGCACTGACCGTGATCAGGATCGGCACAACCGCAATTGACACCATGACTGATGCCATCAGAAACAAGCCCACACCGCCAGGTTCGCCAAGGCCAATCATCAATTGGCCTAAACCCATGCCCCCCATATTCACAATCATATAAAGTGATAATAATTGGCCACGGGTTGCGTTGGTGGCTTTGTCATTTAGCCAGCTTTCGCAGACGATATACATGCCAGCAAAACCAAAGCCGCTGGCAAGCCGCATGGTGGCCCACACAATAGGATCAGCAAAGGCAACATGCATCAAAACCGCGGCCGATGCGATCGCTGACATGGCACCAAAAACACGGACATGGCCAACACCTGCCAAAATATTTGGCACGGTGATCGAGCCTAAAAAAATGCCAGCATAATAGCCAGACATCACAAAACCGGTGGCAATATTGCTAAAGCCAATTTCAGGCGCGCGTGTACCAAGCAAAACATTTTGCAGGCCACTGCCAGCCGAAATCATCAGCAGACCAAAAAATAATGTCCAAGATGCAATGACCGAACGAATCATATAGCTGGAGTCCTAATGAAGTGGTGCGGTTAGCCGTTTGTTTGCCAATCTGCAACGCCAACGACGCTGTCACGCATATAATTCAGCGTGCTAGTGGTAAAGCGGCTGAATTTCATGCGCCACTCATACGGCTACTAAGCTTTCTAGGTCTGTCTTAAATGCGTTGAAAGGCCGTCGTTTTAACAACAATCGTCGGGGATTACGCCTGTTTCATGACGGTTTGTCGGCGATTGTCAGATAGGCGTTGATTGATTGAATAACTGTGCTGATAGACAGATCGAAGTGATGCTGAAATTGCGTTTCATCAGGAAAATCCAGCCGCTGTAGCATAAAATGATGTAACCCATGCGGCAAACTATCTGTTGTCGGTGCCGTCGGGCCCAGCGTCAGACGTAGACTATGGTGAATTTCGTTTAAGCATTTTGAGGCTTCAGTCATATTTTCATAACAATTGCTGTCAATCACGCCCTGATCATAAAGGGTTTGCAGAATGACTCGGGCTGGTTGGCCACTGCCAGAAAACAGTGCGCCATATTGCAGGCGCCATGCCTGTATCAACAAATCAATATCGGTCAATCCCCCAACAATTTGCCGCAGATGCCATTGTGATGCGGGCTTTTGTTGTTTTTGGATGCGTTGGCGCATATCTGAAATTGCCGTTACCAAAAGATCTTTTGGATGATTATGATTGACGATGCTGTTGATCAGTTTCTGGATTTTGTCACTCAGGCCAGTATCGCCAGCAATCGGTCTTGCCTTTGTCAGGGCTTGTTTTTCCCAAATCCATGCATCACGGTCAAAATATGTGGCAAGACGGTCAATCGATGTGGCGACGGCGCCGGCTTGCCCTTCGGGGCGCAAACGCAAATCGACATCATAAAGCGTGCCTTCGGCCGTTGGTGTGCTGATCCAACTGACCATGGTTTGTGCCAATCGCAAAACATAACTGGCGGCTGGCAATTTGCGTTGACCGTTGGAAAAGACATCTGGGGCGGCATCATAAATAATCAGCAAATCAAGGTCAGACCCAGCGGTGAGCTGTTTGACCCCAAGCCGCCCCAGCGCGACAATGCTGATTTCGGCATCAATTTCACCATAACGCCGCACCATATCGGCGCGTGCCAATGTTAGAACGCTATCAATGGCCGCTTCGGCAATAGCGGTGAGGCTGGCTTCAAGTTGATCAGTATCGGTTGCAAAGCTCAATGTTTGCACTTGTGCACGGAATTTTAATTCGCGCACCAAAATCTTAATCTGATCCAGCGCTAATTCAACTGGTAGCCCCGCTATCTTTTCGTGAAACAGTTTTTTAAGGCTGTCCGGTTCTTCGATGGGTGCAAAAAAAGCCCGGTATAGCAACAGGTCAAATAAAGCCGGATAGCGGCGTAACCGGTCACAAATTTGCGGTGACAATACCAGCATGTCACAAAGCAATCTTGTCAATTGCGGGTTGTAATCAAGCAATGAGAAAATTTGTACGCTGGCTGGTAGCCCTTCGATAAATTGCGCAAGTGCGGCAAAAATATCATCTGGATTGGGCGCGGTTGCAAAATGCATCAAAATGTCAGGCATCAGCCGGTTCAGCAACACCCGCGCACGCTCGCTTCGGGTGGCGGCGATCCGCCCGGCCATCCAGCCTGATAATGTGTCGGCAACGTCATGCGGGCGGGTAAATCCGTTTTGCGTTAACCAGGCCACCAGCCAGTCGTAATCATCTAGCAGGATGTTTTTATGACTTGCCGTATGATCTGCTGGGCTGTGCAAAATTTTATGTTCGGCATGTATGGCGATACTGTCTTGTATAGCGGCGAGTGCCGCGCATAAATCTGTCGGTTCTGCATGTCCCATAAAATTGGCAAAATGTGCGAGTTCAGACTGGCTGCGCGGCAGGCTATGTGTCTGGCTGTCAGCCAGCATCTGAATCCGGTGTTCAGTCCGGCGCAGTTGATGATAGGCGGCTATGAGTGAGTCGGCTTGATCAGATGTAATCCAGTCAAACTTGGCAAGGGCACGCAATGCGGGTGCTGTTTGATGTTGCCGCAGGCCGGGTTCTCTGCCCCCCGCCACAAGCTGCAAAACATGGGTAAAAAATTCAATTTGCCGGATACCGTTTTTGCCGATTTTTAGATTATAGCCAAGCCATCCATTGCTTTGCGGTGGGCGTCTTAGCATGGTTTTCATGTCGTCCATGACCGTGTAGTCAAGCGTGCGCCGCCAGATAAAGGGCTGGATTTGGGACAAAAACCGCTTGGCAATTTGCACATCACCAGCCACCGGCCTTGCCCGGATAAATGCCGCACGTTCCCATGTGCGGGCCAGTGATTCATAATAGCCAATTGCCGCATCAACGTCGATGCTGACGGCAGTGGCGCCGGGGTCAGGTCGCAGGCGCAAATCAACACGCCAGCCAATGCCGTCAGCTGTAGCCGTGCTTAATAGTCTGACCAGATCGCGGGTCAATCCCACATAAAATGGTTGGGCCTGTTCTTGTTCAAGTGGCGCTGTTGCCAGATCATGCAGTATCAACAGGTCAACATCGGAAGAATAATTTAATTCTTCAGCGCCAAGCTTGCCAAGGGCAATGATTGTCCAGCCGCACCCCTGCATCGACCTGTCAACCGGGCCAATTTTACCGCGCTTCACGGCATGGTTGATCAAAAAGGCAAGGCTTGCACCAAGCGCGGTATCGGCAGCATGGCTGAGCCACGCCATCTGGGTTTCGGTATCACATAAGCCTGCAAGGTCGCTCAGTGCGACGGCAAGACAGCTACGGCCGCGCCAACGCCGAATGGCCAGCATGGCATCGGCATCATCGGATGCGCCCGCCATTTCAGCCAAAAATTCCTGTTTGGCGTTTGCCATTACCTCGGCCCCATGGCCATTTAGGATGCTGTTAATATCATCACTATGTTTTATGGCTATACGCCGCAAATGCTGGCTGCCGACAATCATGCTGGCAATTTTTTCAGCGCTGAATGCAGATGTGCCGACCGTTTGGCTGGTCAGATTGGCGGCGAGTTCAGCACAAATATCCTGATCTGCCCCATGCAAAACTGGCAAGTCTGGGCAGACAGAGTCGAAAATTTTTTTACCGCATGGATCCATGGCGTCATGTTACCCCATTAAAATCGAACCGCCAGAATTTATCCGCTGGATAGACCGGTGCATGCGCCAGCCAAGCGACAGCGCCGCGGCGGTCAGGCCAATCAACAGGCCAAGCCACAAGCCAACCGGGCCGCCATCAAAATAAAATGCAAAAATAGCACCGCTAATCACACCAATACCCCAAAAACTGCCAACCGACAGCAGGGCCGGCCATTTTGTATCATTCAGCCCCCGCAAAACCGAAATGCCAATCACTTGTGCGCCATCAACCGTTTGAAACAGCGCGGTAATCATCACCAGCGGTATGGCAAGGCTGATAACATCTTTGGTTAATAGGTCAGCCGCCCCCAAAAATAATTCGATCAGCGGCACC
This sequence comes from Alphaproteobacteria bacterium, assembly GCA_038151495.1. GTDB lineage: Bacteria > Pseudomonadota > Alphaproteobacteria > Puniceispirillales > Puniceispirillaceae > UBA3439. The sequence continues at coordinate 6,497 of JAYOVO010000043.1, read as the reverse complement.
GGAAATAGCGCAATAAACAGTGCCGTGACACAAGTGACGGCCAGTGCGGCAATCATCGCGGCCCATGCCGCCCGCCCGATATTGTTGCGGTCATTGGCCCCAGCAAAATGGCCGACCCGAACCGAACTTGCCTGTCCAAGTGCTAGCGGAATCATAAAGGCAACCGCGGCTATCTGGTTGGCAATGGCAGATGCCGCCAGCGGCGCCGTGCCAAATAAACCAATCATCAGTGCCACGGCGATAAACATGCCAGTTTCAGCCACAATCGTCAGGCCAATTGGCGTGCCAATCTTCAGCATGCGCCAAGTAATTTGCCAGTCCATCACCCAGATACGATGAAAAGGTGCCGAGGCACGATAGGGCGCGCTAAGGCCAATATAAATCAGCAAACCGCCACCCATCAGCAAATAAATCACACTTGTTGACAGGGCGATGCCATTCAACCCCATGGCCGGAAACGGGCCAATACCGTTGATCAGCATGTGATTGGCAATGATATTGGCGCCCAGCCCAAGGGCGGCTGCCACAACCTGTGGAATTGGCCGTTGATGCGAAATGACATATTGCCGGGCGACAAAATAAATAAACACAAAAGGGATGCCAACGGCCAGCCATAACAGAAATTCATCCGCATGCACCAAGATGTCTGGGTCTTGACCGAGCCAGATCAGCACGGTGCGTCCCCCGGCAATGGGCAGAATAAACACCAGACCAACAGCAACCGCCAGAAACAGGCCCTGCCGCAACGCCCGGCGCACCAAACGGTCGTCATTGCCCCCAAGCCCCTGTGCCACCAACGGGCCAACTGCCAGCATTAAGCCCATACCCATAAAGAAAAATGGCTGGAAATAACGGGCCGCCAATGACCCGGCGGCAAGCTCATGTGTGCCAAGCTGGCCCATCGCGATAATATCGGCTGTGTTAATGCCAATTGACATTAATTGCCCCAGCGCCAGCGGTATGGCGAGGGTCAGTGTTTTGCGAAAATGCAGGGGCCAAGACATGGTCTGGCATGTAACAAGAGGGCGGCGGGTCATATCATCTGGTACTGCTTAAAACTGTGAGGGGCCGCCGGAATTAGGCGAGACGAAAATATCACGTAAAAATTTTACTGTAAAAGCCATAGTAATGCTAAAGTCGTTTTGCTTAATTTCGTCCGGTGTCATGGCGCAACGGTAACACAGAGTTTAACCTGAATTATCAATTTGGTGGTTATCCAAAAATGGCAAAGCAAAATGGCGGCAATGCCGGGAAAAAAGGCCCATCAGGCCGCAGTTACCGCAACGCAACAGGTCTGACACGTCAGCCTAAAAAAATGCGTGGCCGCAAGGTATCATCACAGCGTTGGTTGACCCGGCAATTAAACGACCCGTTCGTTGCCGAAGCCAAATCGCGTGGGTTCAGGTCGCGCGCGGCGTTAAAGCTGGAACAAATTGATGACCGCTATAAATTGCTAAGACCCGGTATGGCGGTTGTTGATCTTGGGTGCGCGCCGGGGGGCTGGATGCAGGTTGTGTCGATGCGCACCAAATTAGGCCAAGGTCCCGCCCGCCTTGTTGGCATTGATTTGCTAGAAACCGAAGGGGTGGTTGGGGCTGATATTTTCGCTGGAGACATCACCGATCCACAGATGCTAACCGCGGTTGAAACCGCGATAGGTGGGGCGGCTGACGGGGTGTTGAGCGATATGGCCGCCGATACCACCGGGCACCGGCCAACAGATCATTTGCGCACCACGGCGTTGCTAGAGGCGGCGCTGGATTTTGCCCTTGGCATATTGAATGACGACGGATTTTTTCTGGCGAAATGCTTTCGCGGTGGGGCGGAAAAAACAGTGCTTGATGTGATGCAGCAGAATTTTGCCACGGTGCGTCATGTCAAACCAGCGGCCAGCCGGTCAGAATCGGTCGAAAGCTATGTTTTGGCGACGGGGTTTCATGGCCGTAACCGCATGATGATGCAGGAAATAGACAGCTGATATCCCGCCGCATGGCTGGTGGCATCATCTTGTTCTGGCGGAAATTTGCCTCGCTGTCATTTTGCCCGAATATTTTCACTTATTTTTCTATCAAAACCAGATGGCTTTGGGTATAGTCCGGTGCCACCGGAAGAACGGAAGGCGCCCCCATGAAAATTCGCGATGCATTTACTTTTGATGATGTGCTGCTGGAACCAGCCAGATCGGCGGTTTTGCCGGCTGATACCGATATCACCACCCGATTGACACAATCCATCAATTTACAAATTCCGCTGATGTCGGCGGCAATGGATACGGTAACTGAACATCGTCTGGCCATTGCCATGGCACAGGCTGGCGGCATTGGTGTCGTCCATAAAAATTTCACCATTGACGAACAAGCAACAGAAATTGCCAAGGTCAAAAAATTTGAAGCTGGCATGGTCGTTAATCCATTGACGATTACCCCGGAAAAGCCATTGCGTGACGCCCTGCAGATGATGGAATTGCATCATATCAGCGGCATTCCCGTGGTTGATGGCAAGGGGGCTGGCAATAAATTGGTGGGCATTTTGACCAATCGTGATGTGCGCTTTGCCACCGACCCGAATCAACATGTGGCAGATTTGATGACACGCGATGTTGTCACGGTAAAAGATGGCACAACAACCGACGAGGCCCGCCGCCTGTTGCATGAACACCGCATTGAAAAGCTGGTTGTTGTTGATGCTGACGATAATTGCATTGGGCTGATCACTGTCAAGGATATGGAAAAGGCACAAAACCATCCACTGGCGTCAAAGGATGATCGGGGGCGGTTGCTTGTGGCGGCGGCTACCGGGGCGGGGCCAGATGGGTTGAAACGGGCCGAAGCGCTGATTGATGCCGGGGCTGATGTGATTGTCGTGGATACAGCACATGGCCATTCAGAAGGTGTGCTAGAGGCGGTATCAGCGGTTCGCAAAATTGCCAACAAAGTCCAAATCATTGGCGGCAATGTGGCCACAGCCGAAGGCGCAAAAGCGCTGATTGATGCCGGGGCTGATGCGGTAAAGGTTGGCATTGGTCCGGGGTCAATATGCACCACCCGTATGGTGGCTGGTGTTGGGGTGCCGCAATTAACTGCGATTATGGATGCTGCCGAGGCATGCCGGGCACAAAATATCCCGGTCATTGCGGATGGCGGGATCAAATATTCCGGGGATTTGGCCAAAGCGATTGCCGCTGGCGGCAATGTGGCGATGATTGGATCGCTACTCGCGGGTACGGATGAAACCCCGGGTGAGGTCTATTTGTATCAAGGCCGGTCTTACAAGGCCTATCGCGGCATGGGATCGACTGGCGCCATGGCGCGTGGTTCGGCAGACCGGTATTTTCAGGCAGAAGTATCGCAACCACTCAAATTGGTGCCAGAAGGTATTGAGGGGCAGGTGCCGTATAAAGGGCCGGTGGAAAATGTGTTGCATCAACTGCTTGGTGGGTTGCGCGCGGCGATGGGCTATACTGGCAATGCGTCGATTGCCACCATGCAGACACATGCCAAATTTTTAAGAATCACCGGGGCGGGTCTGGCGGAATCTCATGTGCATGATGTGACCATTACCCGCGAGGCACCAAATTACCGCCCGGGCATGTAGCCCCGGCATGAAGAATATATCGCAACCCGGCAATAGATTTGGCGTGCAAGCTAGTGGTTTTCAAAGGGCCGGTTCGCGCCCATATATGGATAGAGTGATATGACACCAGCCGCGCGTATTGCCGCTGTAATTGATATTTTGGACTCGCTATATGCGGATGGCGCGGTGACATCGTCAGCGGCGCAAGCCTTGCGGTCATCAATGCAGCGGCGGCGCTATGCTGGATCGGGTGACCGTAACGCCATCAGCGATTTGTTCTGGCAAATTCAACGTGGGTTATCGCGGTTATGCTGGCATCTTGAAACCTGTAACGCCGAGATCACCGGGCGGCATCTGGTGCTGGCCGCATTGGTGTTGATGGAACGCCAGCATGACGCCTTGGCAGGTTTATTTTCCGCCGAAATCGCACATGCCCCATCCCCACTAAGCGAGGCTGAAATAACCATGGTCGCAAAGCTGGCAGACCGGCATTTTGCAGACCCGGCAATGCCGCCGCATATTGCGCTGGAATGGCCGGAATGGTTGATGGCAGATACAACCGCCACGCTTGGTGATGATGTGGCGGCGAATTTATCGGCGCTGACGGTGCCGGCCCCAACCGATATTCGGGTGAATCCGCTAAAATTATCCGATCAGCGCCAGCTTCGTGACCGGCTTGCTGGACGCGGCATCAAAGGCCATCCAACCAGCTTGTCACCATTTGGTGTGCGTCTGCAAAAACGGACCCGTCTTGATGAATTGCAGGACTGGAAAAAGGGGTTGTTTGACATTCAGGATGAAGGTTCGCAATTGGCCAGCTTGTTATGTGATGCCCGGCCCGGCATGCAGGTTGCCGATATGTGCGCGGGGGCAGGCGGCAAATCCCTGCTGATGGCGGCGATGATGCAGAATAAAGGTCGTATTCTGGCGCTTGATACGTCGGCAGAGCGTCTAGAACGCGGCGGCGAGCGATTGCGCCGGGCCGGGGTGCATAATGTGGAACGCAAGGTGGTTGCCGAAAAATGGTCAAGCCGGTCATGGCGCGGCAAATTTGACCGGGTGGTTGTTGATGCCCCTTGTTCTGGGTCTGGTACCTGGCGGCGGCAGGTTGACGCCCGCTGGCAATTGACCCCGGAACGCCTTGCATATTATCAAGAAACGCAGGCGATTTTGCTGGAAAAAGCCCGGGCCATGGTCGCCCCCGGCGGCCGAATTATTTATATTACCTGTTCGTTATTGGCGAGCGAAGGTGCCGAACAAATTAAAAATTTTCTGCAGACAGCCCCTGAATTTGAACCTGCTGATATCGGGGATATTTGGCATGATACGGTGGCGGCGACCGGGGGCGGTGCGTGTCCGCCGCATCAGCCGGGCATGTTGCAACTGTTGCCGGGGCGGGATGGTACAGATGGGTTTTTTATTGCTATCCTGCAGGCCAGATTACGCTGATCACCATGCTGGATAAGTATTTCAAGAAACGAGAATCATGATGGCTGATAAAATTCTGATTATTGATTTTGGGTCGCAAGTGACCCAGCTGATTGCCCGCCGCTTGCGCGAATTTGGCGTCTATACCGAAATTCTGCCATGTACCACCGCGCCAGATAACATCGCGGCGGCGGCGCCAACAGGCATTGTTTTGTCAGGCGGGCCAAATTCGGTGGCGCTTGCCGATACGCCGCGTGCGCCGCAAATTGTGTTTGATCTTGGCGTGCCTATTTTGGGCATTTGCTATGGCCAGCAAACCATGTGCGCCCAGCTTGGTGGGCGGGTGGAACCCGGCACAAGCCGTGAATTTGGCCGGGCCGAGCTGGAAATAAAGGCACATTCAGCGCTGTTTGATGGGGTTTGGTCGCAACATAGCCGTCACACTGTTTGGATGAGCCATGGTGACCATGTGGCGGCCTTGCCTGATGGGTTTCGGGTGGTGGCAACATCGGCTGGTGCGCCTTATGCAGTGGTTGAAGATGCGGTGCGTCGCTATTACGGGGTGCAGTTCCATCCAGAAGTGGTGCATACCGAAGGCGGTGCAGATCTATTGCGGCAATTTGCGATTGGCATTTGTGGGTGCAGCGGCAGTTGGTCAATGGCGGCGTATCGACAGCGGGCGATTGCGGCCATTCGTAACCAAGTTGGCACGGCGCGGGTGATTTGCGGGCTGTCCGGCGGGGTTGATTCATCTGTTGCCGCGGTTTTGATTCACGAGGCGATTGGCGATCAACTTACCTGTGTGTTTGTTGATCATGGGTTGTTGCGCGCCGGTGAAGCCGAAGAAGTGGTGCGTTTATTTGGCGATCATTATAATATCCCGCTGGTGCATGTTGATGCGTCAGATATGTTTCTGGATCGTCTAGCAGGGATCAGCGACCCGGAACAAAAGCGCAAAATCATTGGCGCCAGCTTTATCGAGGTATTTGATGCCGAAGCCAGCAAAATAGCTGATGCAAAATTTTTGGCACAAGGCACCTTATATCCGGATGTGATCGAGAGCATTTCTGCCGCTGGCGGCGATGCGGTGACAATCAAATCACATCATAATGTCGGCGGCCTGCCCGATGATATGGCATTGGAACTTGTCGAACCCTTGCGCGAGCTGTTTAAAGATGAAGTGCGCGATCTTGGCCGTGAATTAGGGCTGCCAGACACGCTGGTCGGGCGGCATCCATTTCCGGGGCCGGGTCTTGCCATTCGTATTCCGGGTGATATCACACCTGAAAAGCTGGATATTTTACGGGCGGCTGATGCGGTTTATCTCGATGCCATTCGCAAGGCCGGATTATATGATGAAATCTGGCAGGCTTTTGCCGTGTTGTTGCCGGTTAAAACGGTCGGGGTGATGGGCGATGCGCGGTCGTATGAATATGTTTGTGCGTTGCGGGCGGTGACGTCTAGCGATGGCATGACGGCGGATAGCTATGGGTTTG
>JAYOVO010000042.1:0-11965 GCA_038151495.1 Alphaproteobacteria bacterium | reverse complement strand
GCCGGCATGATTACACCAAGGCGGCGTGCCGCGCCGTGGAAGACGCGTTGTGGCATAATTCATTGAGCCTTGCCGAGGCCTTTGGTTTTGAAAAGTCAGATATGCTGATCGATGTTGAGATTGGGGTGCAACGCCCTGATGAGGTTGATATTCATCAGGTCGCGGCGATCTTTCCCTATGGCAATGCTTCAGTTCAGGTTGTTGAGGGCGGGTTGGATATCGCCAAGCCAGATGGCAAGGGCCATACCATTATCGCGAATGCGGCTGTTGTCGTTTATTTTGACATGGAAGCTGCAACCGGGGGTGCTTCATGAAACGCATAATCCTTGAAATGGGCATGGGCAATGATCTTTATGGTGAAGATTACACCAAAGCGGCGTGCCGTGCGGTTGAAGATGCCATCCGCCATAGTTCACTTATTCTGTTTCGTTCGCTTGGTTTTGACCACGCTGATATGCAGGTCAAGGTCACAATCGGCGTGCAATACCCGGACCGTGTTGATACCGCTATTGTTGCGCTAAAATTGCCTCGGGGCAAAGCTGAAGTGACCGCTGTTAAAGGTGGGTTGAATGTTGTTGATGCTGAAAATAACACATGTTCGGTTGTCGCCACCGCGGCAGTTGAGGCCTATTTGAACATTAACCCAAATGACTGGGTGATATCTAAAACTTCAGCCGCGTCTGGTCGCTGATTACCTTTGTTCAGCATGTCATATTGGAACGGTGATGAAACCATTTGAATTGTTGCTGTATGGCATGGTGGTGTTTGGCTGGTCGACAAGCTGGCTGCCGCTGAAATGGCAACTGGGCGTTGTCGCCCCTGAGGTATCACTGCTTTGGCGGTTTTTGATTGCCGCGACGGTGATGTTTGTTGTCAGCTTTTGTCTTCGGCAATCTCTCAAATTTGACTGGCGCACGCATCTGCGTATCGCGCTGTTGGGTTTGTGTATTTTTTCAACAAATTTTGCCTTTTTTTATCATGGCGGCAAGGGCGTGGCATCCGGCTTGTTGGCGGTGGTGTTTTCATCGGCGTCACTGGTAAATGTATTAATGACTGCAGTTTTAGGGCGGTCTCGGCCGCGCCTTGCGCATTTGCTTGCCGCTGGGGTTGGGTTGAGCGGTGTTGTCTGTTTGTTTTGGCGAGAATTACAATTATCGGACACTGCATTGACCAGTTTGGGCCTATGTTTAATCGGCACCTTGTTTTTTTGTACTGGCAATATGGTTTCGGCGGCATGTCAAAAGCGCGGCATCCCGCTATTTGCGTCAACAAGTTGGGGCATGTTTTATGGCGCGTGTTATCTGGCGTTGTTTTCGCTTATCAGCCATCATGAATTTATTATAGAGCCTACAGCAAAATATATGCTTGGGCTTGTCTGGCTGGCGCTTGTGTCATCGGTGATGACATTTGCGGCTTATCTGTCGCTGATCGGTCGAATTGGTGCCAGCCGTGCTGGTTATGCAACGGTCATATTTCCGGTATTTGCCTTATTAATTTCAACCATGTTTGAATCCTACACATGGAGCGGTCTGGCATTTTTTGGGTTGGGTCTGGTGATTTGCGGCAATGTGATTATGGTGCGGGCCCGCGCCTAGCAAAGCACCGCTGACTAGCCAACAGGTGGGGCAAATGCTGTTGCCAAAAGCGATATGGTCGCGCCAGCTGTCAAAATATGCCGCATCTGCATATACCATGCGGGGATCAGCCCTCGCAAACTGGCCTGTCGGTCAACAGACCACGCCAAGGTAAAGGCAATGGCAAGTGCCAGCAAGCTGATCTTGATGTCAAGCAGAACGATCGCCAGCCACCCCAGAATGGCGGGGGTAATGGACCAAACATACCAATAGGGCGATCTGTCCTCTCGCATCGTCAGGCCCCAATGGACGGCGCCAACAAAGCTAAGGATAACCGCCCCGTAAACGGCATTGGCAAATAACGCGACAATGCTGGCGCTGGGGCTTCCTGAATACATAAGGACAGCGCAGCCAGCAAATGGCACCAGCCCGCCAAAACCCAACAATTTTGCCATATTGATATAGGAATCAGAATTGGTCTCGTTCATTGCTGCGGTTCCTTTTGGCAGGTCGGTGTCAAACAACAGAGGGGTAAGTATAGCCACTACCAAAAGAACAGGCAGAGGCATAACGCCACAATGTCGCATAGTAGGCATTTGATAAAATGGCTGACAAGCGTTGTTCCGGCATTTTTCCATTTTGTTGGTGTAAAAATAAAAATCGGGTACGGTTTTTCTAATATGCAGCTTGCAATTACCCTACCGCTGAATTATTCACTGATATTGTTCTTTTCCCGCAGATTCAGCAGGAGATACAGTTGGAAATTTTTCTCGGTGAATATCTGCCAATCGCTGTGTTCTTTGCGATTGCCATCGGGCTGTCTGTTGCCTTTGTTTTGTCGGCGTTTGTGTTCGGCAACCAACGGCCTGATGATGAAAAAATGGCGGCCTATGAGTGCGGGTTTGACGCATTTGACGACTCGCGGCGTCAGTTTGACGTGCGGTTTTATTTGGTGGCGATCCTGTTTATTATCTTTGATTTGGAAGTGGCGTTTTTATTCCCATGGGCGGTGGCCCTTGGCGGGATTGGCCTGTTTGGTTTCTGGTCAATGATGCTGTTTTTAGCGGTGCTAACGGTCGGCTTTATTTATGAGTGGAAAAAGGGAGCTTTGGAATGGGAATAATGGATCCGGCCAAGGCGGCACCGATTCCCCCCGGCGCCGATCAGGATGCAATCTTGCGCGCTGTTGGTGACGAAATCACCAACCGTGGCTTTGTGATTGCGAAAGCTGATAAATTATTTAATTGGGCCCGGTCTGGATCTTTGTGGCCAATGACATTCGGCTTGGCTTGCTGTGCGGTCGAAATGATGCATTCTGCCGCCAGTCGCTATGACATGGATCGCTATGGCATGTTGTTCCGGCCAAGCCCGAGGCAATCAGATGTGATGATTGTGGCGGGGACGCTTACAAACAAAATGGCACCGGCATTACGCCGTGTCTATGACCAGATGCCGGAACCACGCTGGGTTTTGTCGATGGGGTCATGTGCCAATGGTGGTGGTTATTACCATTATTCCTACGCCGTGGTGCGCGGTTGTGACCGGATTGTGCCTGTTGATGTCTATGTGCCGGGCTGTCCGCCAACGGCTGAAGCGCTGATTTATGGGCTGTTGCAACTGCAAAAGAAAATTCGCCGCACGGCGACCATCGCACGATCCTAGATTGGCAAATTCAAAGCCGCTTTATTACGTTCAACACAAACAGCGAAGGGCGCTGTAATGACTGAAAATCATAGCTCAGATCTGCCAGTGGGTGGGGAAACAGAAACAGCGCTTTTGGCAATGGCCGATCACATTGCCGATGTTGTTGACAGCATGCTGGTTTCTTGTGCCGTGGTGCGGGGCGAAATTGAATTACGGGTAAATCCGGCAGATATCCCGCAGGTGTTGACCTTGTTACGTGGGGACAGGCAAGCCGCCTTTAACCAGCTGATCGATTTGACCGCTGTCGACTATCCAGAACGCGAATCACGCTTTGACGTGGTCTATTTGTTGCTGTCGATGGATAACAATATGCGCATGCGCCTTGTTGCCGCAGTTGCCGCGGGCCAATCGGTGCCAACGGTGACACATTTGTATATGGCGGCCAACTGGGCAGAGCGTGAAGCCTGGGATATGTTTGGTATTTTCTTTGCTGGGCACCCGGATTTGCGTCGTTTACTGACTGATTACGGTTTTGAGGGGCATCCCTTGCGGAAAGATTTTCCGCTGACCGGTCATGTTGAGGTGCGCTATGACGACAACCAGCGGCGTGTTGTCAACGAACCTGTTCATCTTGTTCAGGAATTCCGTGACTTTGATTTTTTAAGCCCGTGGGAAGGTATGCAATCCCAAATTGCCAATACGCCCGCACGTGACGATGCAGAACAAAAAGGGTGATGGTGCGTTATGGCTGAAATGCAGATTAAACCTATCACAATGAATTTTGGCCCACAGCACCCGGCGGCGCACGGGGTGTTGCGCTTGGTGCTGGAAATGGACGGCGAGGTGATCGAACGTGCCGACCCGCATATCGGGCTGTTGCACCGCGGCACTGAAAAGCTCATTGAGCATAAAACCTATTTGCAGGCCCTGCCGTATTTTGACCGGCTCGATTACGTGTCGCCAATGAATCAGGAACATGCTTGGGCGCTGGCTGTTGAAAAAGCGCTCGGCATCGAGGTGCCGCGCCGCGCCCAATATATCCGTGTGTTATATTGCGAGATTGGGCGGATATTGAACCATCTTCTCAATTTGACGACATTTGCCATTGATGTGGGGGCGATGACGCCATTGCTCTGGGGCTTTGAAGAACGTGAGCATTTGATGGGGTTTTATGAACGTGCCTGTGGCGCCCGTCTTCATGCAGCTTATTTTAGGCCCGGCGGTGTGCATCAGGATCTGCCCGATGATTTATTGCGCGATATCAAAAATTGGGCGCAAAAATTCCCAGACTTTATCAATGATTTGGAAACTTTGCTGACGGAAAACCGTATTTTTAAGCAAAGGACAGTCGATATCGGCGTGATTAGTTATGATGACGCGCTGTCGCTTGGGATCACCGGGCCATGTTTGCGCGGGTCTGGTGTGGCGTGGGATTTGCGCAAAACCCAGCCTTATGATGCCTATGATGAAATGGATTTTGATATCCCTATTGGCAAGACCGGTGATTGTTACGCACGTTATTTGGTGCGTGTGGAAGAAATGCGCCAGTCGCTCCGCATTATCGAACAGGCCATTGACGGCATGCCAACTGGCCCGGTAATGGCGCAAAATAACAAAATTATTCCGCCAAGCCGTGGTGAAATGAAACAGTCGATGGAAGCGTTGATTCATCATTTCAAGCTTTACACCGAAGGGTTTCATGTCCCTGAGGGCGAGAGCTATACAGCCGTTGAGGCGCCAAAAGGTGAATTTGGTGTCTATTTGGTGTCAGACGGAACAAACAAGCCCTACCGCTGTAAAATCCGTGCGCCGGGGTTCTATTTCATGGCGGCGGTAGACCATTTGTCTCGGGGGCATATGCTTGCCGATTCAGTCGCGATTATTGGTTCGCTTGATATTGTGTTTGGTGAGATTGACCGATGAGTATTGATGACCGCATTGCAGCAGACCAGCCGAAAACCTTTCAATTTACGGCTGAGAATGAAAAAGAGATAAAGCGTATTATCGCTAAATATCCAAAAGGCCGTCAGGCCAGCGCGGTTATGCCTTTGCTAGATTTGGCACAGCGCCAGCATGACAATTGGATACCGATGGCGGCGATTGAAGCCATTGCCAACCGGCTTGAAATGGCTGAAATCCGGGTGCTGGAAGTGGCAACATTTTATACAATGTTCAACTTAAAGCCGGTCGGTAAATATTTTTTGCAGGCTTGTACGACCACGCCATGCTGGTTGCGCGGGTCTGATGAAATGATGCGCTGTATCAAAGATCGCTATGATATTGCATCTGGTCAGACATCAGCATGTGGGCGTTTCTCGCTGCTAGAGGTTGAATGTCTTGGTGCTTGTGTTAATGCGCCGATTTTGCAGGTGAATGACGATTTTTACGAAGATCTTGATTATGAAACAACCGGCGCGTTGCTTGACTCGCTGGAAGCGGATGATCCCTTGCCAGTTGGCTCGGTGATTGGCCGGTCCGGGTCTGAAGCAAGCGGCGGTGGCACCACATTGGCCGCGGTGAAATCTGGAAAGACAGGCAAATCCACTTCAAAAAAGCGGGGATCGGCGCATGCTTAAAGATCAAGACCGTATTTTCACAAATATTTATGGATGGGCAGACCCTGGTTTAAAAGCTGCCAAGGCCCGTGGTGATTGGGATGGCACCGCAAAGCTGCTGAAGCTTGGTCATGATGAAATTGTCGAACGAATGAAGGCTTCTGGGTTGCGCGGGCGCGGGGGCGCTGGGTTCCCAACAGGTCTTAAATGGTCATTTATGCCGAAAGAGGTCAAGGACCGGCCACATTATCTGGTGGTAAATGCCGATGAATCAGAACCCGGCACATGTAAAGACCGGGATATCATCCGCCACGAACCGCATAAATTGCTTGAAGGTTGTGTGGTGGCTGGTTTTGCGATGCGTGCGCATGCGGCGTATATTTATATCCGGGGCGAATTTGTGAATGAAGCCCGCCGGTTGCAAGCGGCGATTGACGAAGCATATGACGCTGGCTTGCTTGGTAAAAATGCGGCAAAATCGGGCTGGGATTTTGATATTTATCTGCACCGCGGCGCGGGGGCTTATATTTGCGGTGAAGAAACAGCTTTGCTGGAATCGCTTGAAGGCAAAAAAGGCCAGCCACGGTTAAAGCCACCATTTCCGGCAGGTGTCGGTCTTTATGGTTGTCCGACAACGGTGAATAATGTCGAATCCATTGCGGTGGCGCCGACAATTTTGCGGCGCGGTGCCAGCTGGTTTGCCGGTCTTGGCAAGGAAAATAATACCGGCACAAAGCTGTTTTGCATTTCCGGCCATGTGAATAAGCCGTGTAACGTTGAAGAAGAAATGGGTATTCCGCTCCGTGAATTGCTGGAAAAGCATGCAGGTGGCGTTCGTGGCGGTTGGGATAATTTGCTGGCGGTGATACCGGGTGGGTCATCAACGCCGCTGATGCCGATTGACGTTTGTAACGACATCACCATGGATTTTGATGCCTTGCGTGCGGCCGGGACCGGACTTGGTACCGCCGGTATTATCGTCATGGATAAAAGCACCGATATCGTCAAGGCAATTGCTCGGCTATCTTATTTTTACAAGCATGAATCATGCGGCCAATGCACGCCATGCCGTGAAGGCACCGGCTGGATGTGGCGTATGATGGAACGGCTGGTTCGGGGCGAGGCTGAAAGCCACGAAATCGATACATTGGAACAGGTCACGCGGCAAATTGAAGGCCACACAATTTGCGCCCTTGGTGATGCCGCCGCCTGGCCAATTCAGGGGCTGATCAAACATTTTCGTCCAGAAATTGAACGGCGTATCGCGGCACGTCATGCGGTTGATGCGGTAGCGGCAGCAGAATAGAAAGCGGAAAAAACACCCATGCCAAAGCTTACGGTAAATGATATCGAGGTTGATGTTGAAGACGGTTCAACAGTTTTGCATGCCTGTGAGGCAGCTGGCGTAGAAATACCCCGTTTTTGCTATCACGACCGTTTGTCGATTGCCGGCAACTGCCGGATGTGTCTTGTCGATATGGAACGTGCGCCAAAGCCGATTGCATCTTGCGCGATGCCGGCAGGGGACGGCATGGTGATCCGCACCGATACCGACCGCGTTAAAAAAGCCCGTGAAGGGGTGATGGAATTTTTGCTGATTAATCACCCGCTTGATTGCCCGATTTGCGATCAGGGCGGCGAGTGCGACTTGCAGGACCAAGCCATGGGCTATGGTCTTGATGGGTCGCGTTTTTCGGAAAATAAACGTGCTGTGGACAATAAACATATGGGGCCATTGATCAGCACGGTGATGACCCGCTGTATCCATTGTACACGTTGTGTACGATTTGCCACCGAAGTAGCCGGCGTTCCTGAACTGGGGGCAATTGGGCGCGGCGAAACCATGGAAATCACTACCTATTTGGAAAAAACATTGGCATCTGAACTATCGGCCAATGTGATCGATCTGTGTCCGGTTGGCGCACTGACATCACGCCCCTATGCCTTTACTGCCCGGCCATGGGAATTGAATAAAACCGAATCAATCGATGTGATGGATGCTGTTGGCAGTAACATTCGGGTTGATGCGCGTGGTGCGCAAGTGATGCGGGTGTTGCCACGGTTGAATGAAGATGTGAATGAAGAATGGATTTCGGATAAAACCCGTTACGCGATTGATGGGTTGCGCCGCCAGCGTCTTGACCGTCCCTATGCCAGAGGTCGCGATGGTAAATTGCATCCGATCAGCTGGGATGAAGCGCTGAAAACGGTGGCCGCCAAGCTAGGCAAAGCCAAAGCCAAACGGGTGGCGGCAATCGCTGGTGATCAATGTGACGCTGAATCGATGTTTGCGTTGAAAAGCCTCATGGCGCGTATTGGCAGCCCCAATCTGGATTGCCGTCAAGATGGGGCAAAAATTGGTGGGGCACGATCTGGCTATTTATTCAACAGCACGATTGCGGGCATTGATGATGCCGACGCACTGTTGATTATTGGCAGTAACCCGCGGGTGGAAGCCGCCGTGCTAAACGCCAGAATCAGACGCAACTGGCTTGCAATGCAACTGCCGGTTGGGATGATAGGCGAAAATGCTGATCTGACCTATGCCACACAATGGCTAGGTGATGAGGCGTCTGTGCTTGATGATGTGCTGTCCGGTAAGAATAAATTTGCAGCAAAGCTGAAAAAGGCGAAACGCCCCATGATCATCATTGGCATGGGTGCGTTGGTGCGTGCGGATGGGGCGTCTGTTTTGGGCAAGGCCCGGCAGATTGCCGAAACATACGGCGTTGTTACAGAAAAATGGAATGGCTTTAACATATTGCATACTGCGGCGGCACGTGTGGCCGGGCTGGATATGGAATTTTTGCCTGACCGAGGCGGTATGGATGTTGCGGCCATGGCCGCCGCCGCCAAGGCGGGTAGCTTGGATGTGTTGTGGTCATTGGGCGCTGATGAAATCGATTACGCAGATTTCGCTTCAAGTTTTGTTATTTATCAGGGGCATCATGGTGATGCTGGTGCGCATCATGCCGATATTGTGTTGCCTGGCGCGGCGTATACGGAAAAAGATGGCATTTACCTCAACACCGAAGGGCGTGTGCAATATGCAAATCGTGCGGCATTCCCACCGGGCGAAGCGCGGGAAGATTGGGCGATTATTCGGGCTGTTTCCGGCGCTATTGGCAAATCTATCGGGATGGATAGCCTTGCCGAGGTACGCGATGCATTGTGCGAGGCGTTGCCGCATTTTGCCATGCCAGACCAGATCGGTACGGCAAAATGGGCAAAATTTGGTGGCCGGGCAAAATTAACAG
This sequence comes from Alphaproteobacteria bacterium, assembly GCA_038151495.1. Taxonomy (GTDB): domain Bacteria; phylum Pseudomonadota; class Alphaproteobacteria; order Puniceispirillales; family Puniceispirillaceae; genus UBA3439. Next base: position 2,935 of record JAYOVO010000042.1, on the reverse strand, counting down.
CCCAGCCCATCACCAGCGCGATCGAAAATTTTTATATGACCTGTGCGATTAGCCGCGCGTCAGAGACAATGGCTGAATGCCGTCGTGCCCAGCAAGCTGATGCGGCGGGTGCGGTGGCTGCGGAGTGATTGGTATGATGGATATTCTGACACATGAATGGGCTGTCGAACTGGGCTGGATTTTGTTGCAAATTCTGGTTGTTATCGGCCCATTGTTGATCGCGGTTGCCTATTTGACGCTGGCCGAGCGGCGGGTGATTGGCTTTATGCAATTACGCAAAGGGCCAAATGTGGTCGGGCCGTTTGGTATGTTCCAGCCATTTGCCGATGCGCTCAAACTCATGGCCAAAGAAACCATCCTGCCGGCCGGTGCAAATAAAGTTGTGTTCCTGTTTGCCCCGATGCTGACATTCATTTTATCGCTGGTGGCATGGGCGGTTATTCCGTTTGGCGAGGGGCTGGTGATCGCCGATATCAATGTTGGCATTTTATATTTATTCGCTGTGTCATCTTTGGGTGTGTATGGCGTGATCATGGCAGGATGGGCAAGTAATTCAAAATATGCGTTTTTGGGCGCGCTTCGCTCGGCCGCACAGATGGTGTCCTATGAAGTGTCAATGGGGCTGGTGATTATCAATGTGCTGTTATGCGCCGGATCGTTGAATTTATCAGCCATCGTTGAGGCCCAGCGTGATATGTGGTTTGCGTTGCCGCTATTGCCGATGTTTGTGGTGTTTTTCATTTCGACATTGGCGGAAACCAACCGCGCGCCATTTGATTTGCCAGAGGGTGAATCAGAACTCGTTGCCGGTTATTTTGTTGAATATTCATCTATGTCATTTGCGCTGTTCTTCCTTGGTGAATACGCCAATATGATCTTGATGAGCAGTATGACAGTGATCTTGTTCCTTGGTGGCTGGTTGCCACCATTGGATATCTGGCCGCTGAACATGATCCCGGGGCCGTTATGGTTCATTTTGAAGATCATGCTGGTGCTGTTTGTTTTCTTGTGGGTGCGGGCCACCACACCGCGCTATCGTTACGACCAATTGATGCGGTTAGGCTGGAAAATTTTCCTACCATTTTCATTGATTTACGTTGTTCTGACGGCAGGCTATTTGCTGGTATCTGGCAATTTGCCAGATGTGTCGTTGGGCTAGGGGGCGAAGTTATGATGTCAGCTGTATCAAATGCGTTGCGTTCATTTCTGCTTCTTGAATTAGGTAAAGGCTTGTTCCTAACCTTAAAATATTTCTTCAAGCCGAAAGTCACCATCAATTACCCATATGAAAAAGGTAGCTTGTCTCCGCGGTTTCGCGGTGAGCATGCGTTGCGGCGTTATCCAAATGGTGAAGAGCGCTGTATCGCCTGTAAGTTATGCGAGGCTGTATGCCCGGCACAAGCCATCACCATCGAAGCCGAACCACGCGCTGATGGTAGCCGCCGGACAACCCGCTATGACATTGATATGACAAAATGTATTTACTGCGGCTTTTGTCAGGAAGCTTGCCCGGTGGATGCCATTGTTGAAGGGCCAAATTTTGAATTTGCCACGGAAACCCGGGAAGAGCTGTATTACGACAAGGATAAGTTGCTGGCCAATGGCGACCGCTGGGAAACTGAAATTGCCCGCAACCTCGCCGCTGATGCGCGTTGGCGCTAGGCCGGTATAGATTTGACACAGGAAAGACAGTCACAAAATGATTGAAGCCTTATTCTTTTATCTGTTCGCTGGCGTCATGCTTGCAAGTAGTGTGATGGTGGTGGTCAGCCGCAATCCGGTCTATTCAGTTCTGTTCTTGATATTGGCATTTTTCAATGCGGCCGGTCTGTTTGTTCTGATTGGCGCAGAATTTTTGGCCATGCTTTTGGTCGTTGTCTATGTTGGCGCGGTCGCGGTTTTGTTCCTGTTTGTTGTGATGATGCTGGACATTAATTTTGCCGAGATGCGGGCCGGATTCCAAAAATATTTGCCGCTTGGTCTGATTGTGGGCGGCATTTTGGTTTTTGAACTTGTGGTGGCAATGTACGGTGATGCGTTCGGCGGTAAAACCGCGCCTGTTGTGTCTGAAATAGCCAACACCACGCGGCTTGGCGGCGTGCTCTATACAAAATACGCATTTTTGTTCCAACTGGCGGGGCTGATCCTGTTGGTGGCGATGATTGGCGCCATATCGCTGACATTGCGCAAGCGTGCCGGCGTCCGCCGTCAAATCATTGCCGAACAAAATGCCCGTCGTCCGGCTGATGTGTTGGAAGTGATTAAAGTGCCGTCAGGCAAAGCGCCGGCCGCCGCAAATACCGGTAAAGCCGAGGAGTAAGTCAGTATGCTTGAATTATCATTAAATCATTATTTGACTGTTTCGGCGATGCTGTTTGCGCTTGGCATTTTTGGCATTTTTCTGAACCGGAAAAACGTCATTACCATTTTGATGTCGATTGAACTGATGCTGTTGGCTGTCAATATCAATATGGTGGCGTTTTCAGCCTATAATGGGGATTTGGAGGGGCAGATTTTTTCTCTGTTCATTTTGACCGTAGCGGCGGCTGAGGCCGCGATTGGCCTAGCGATCCTTGTCGTATTTTTCCGCAACCGTGGGTCTATTGCGGTTGAAGATGTTAATGTGTTGAAGGGCTAAGGCCATGTATGCGCTCATCGTTTTTCTGCCGCTTGTCGGGTCTGTTCTTGCCGGTCTGTTAAGTCTGAATAATCAAGATCGTCCAGCAGAGCTTGTGACCGTAACTGGCCTGCTATCATCATTACTGCTATCGGTGATTGCCTTTGCCGAGGTAGCCATCGGCGGCACGCCCATCACCGTGGATATTGGGCGCTGGATTGTATCGGGTGATTTTGCCGCACAATGGGCGTTACGATTTGACACAATGACAGCGGTGATGCTGATTGTTGTGACTGGCGTGTCATCGATGGTGCATAT
>JAYOVO010000041.1:0-12244 GCA_038151495.1 Alphaproteobacteria bacterium | reverse complement strand
ACATGCTGGATCATGATATAGAGGTCATTGATATTCGCGATGCGGCACTTGGGGATTTACCGGCAATTGGTAAGGTGGATTATGAGTCCTTTATCGCTGCCGGCGCGCCAGATTATGACTGGCACCTTCCTGAAGATGAATGGCAGGCGCTGACACTGAGCTATACATCTGGTACGTCAGGCCGACCAAAAGGCGTTGTCTATCATCACCGTGGATCATATTTGATGAGCTTTGGTACAGTGGCGGCGTGGCAATTGGGACAGCATCCCACCTATCTTTATACCGTGCCAATGTTCCATTGTAACGGCTGGGGCCATGCGTGGACGATGGCTTTGATGGCGGCAAAAATTGTCCTGACACGCACCATCACCGCCGAAGAAATTTTCCGGCTTGTTGACAAACATCGGATTACGCATTTTGGCGGCGCCCCGATTGTTCTTGGCATGCTTGTGAATGCGCCGGAATCACTTCGGCCTGATTTATCTGATCGCACCGTTAGCGCGATGACAGCTGGCGCACCGCCTCCAGCCAGTATTTTGGAAAAACTGTCGGCCATGGGATTTGGCGTGATGCAGGTCTATGGGCTGACCGAAACCTATGGCCATGTCACCCAATGTGTCTGGCGAGAAGAATGGGATGATTTGCCGTTTTCCGAACAGGCCGAGCTGCAAAGCTGGCAGGGCGTGACCTTTCCGATGAACGAAGATGTGGCGGTGGTTGACACTGAAACCGGGGAAATTGTACCGCGTGATGGCACTACCCAAGGTGAAGTCGTCATCCGTGGCAATACGGTGATGAAAGGTTATTATAAAAACCCAAAAGCCAATCAAGAAGCCATCCGCAATGGTTGGTTTTATTCAGGCGATGCGGCCGTATGGCATGAACATGGCTATATTCAAATCAAAGACAGGCTGAAAGATGTGATTATTTCGGGGGGTGAAAATATTTCTTCGGTCGAAGTTGAAGGCTATTTATACCGGCACCCGCTGATCGTTGCGGCGGCGGTTGTCGCCAAACCTGACGATAAATGGGGCGAGGTACCATGTGCCTTTATCGAGCTGAAAGACGGCGCGGAGCTGACGACCGAAGAATTGACCGCATGGTGCCGTGATCAGATGGCGGGCTTTAAGCGGCCAAAACATTTTGTCTTTGGTGAATTGCCAAAAACGGCAACTGGCAAAATTCAGAAATTTCTGTTGCGCGAGCGCGCCCGGGCCTAGGATGAGGGGCGCCGTTTTAAGCGGCCGTGCCCCCCCGGTCTAGACCGTGATGGCCCTGATCTGGATGCCCCGGAACCTGAACCCCCGCGGCGCGTTTGGCCCGGTTTTTTCGGCCGATTGCCGCCATTTCCGGCATGACCAAACGGCGCACCGGCCCCATCGCGGCGCGGTTTTGCTGGCTTGCCAGTATAATTGCCAGCGGTTTTGACTTTGCCAGACTGTTTGCTGTGACCGGCGGTGCTGGCTTGTTTGTCTTTGGCAGGCCGTTTCGTTGTGGTGGCATCACCAAAACTGGGCCGACTGGCAAATTTCGGGCGTTTGCTGAACAGGGTTTGGGCCGACGCTGTCGCATTTTTGCCAGTGGCTGGTTTGGTGCCTTCACCAGTGTGTTTTTGCCGCCGTGCTTTTCCGCGAACGGGCGCAAAGCTGTCATCATCTGTCTTGCGCCGTGCCGGCTTGCCAGATTTACGATCATTTGGGCGATCATGTGAACGATCATGCGGGCGATCTTCGGCTGATCTGTGCTGGTGCGGGACTTTTTTGGCTGGTTGTCCATATTTACCGGGTTTGGCAGATGAACGGTCAGCGCGTGCGTCCCGTCCTGCAAATTTTTTCTCACCAGATTTTTTCTCACCTGATGTTCTATCACGGGCATTTCTGTCGCCAAATTTTCTATCGCCGGGCTTTCTGTCGCCAGGCTTTCTATCACCAGATGTAGTTCTGCTGGGTTTTGTCCCGCGGCGGCGTTGCCGCGACGGTGCGGACGCTGCCTTAAAATCTTCTACCCTTGTCCCATCAGCCTCAAATAATTCGACACGCCCCCCGACAACGGAAATGATCGCGGCCAGCTTATGCTGTTCGTCTGGGGCACAGAATGACAAGGCCAAGCCGCCAAGACCAGCCCGCCCAGTACGACCAATGCGATGCACATAGGCTTCGGGCGTGTCGGTCAAATCGAAATTCACCACATGGCTGAGCCCGGCAACATCAATACCGCGCGCGGCTACATCGGTGGCAATCAGTGCCTGTAAATCGCCGCCCCGAAAATTGCGCAACACTTTTTGCCGCAATGTCTGGCGCATATCGCCATGCAGCGCGTCCACCGCAAAACCGCGCACAGATAAAAATTTTGCCAGCGCATCCGCGCGCCGCTTGGTACGCACGAAAATCAATGCCTGCCCGGTTGCCTGTTCGCGCAGAATGTCACAAAGCCTGTCGCGTTTTTCGCTTTCTGCCAACAAAGTGACATGTTGTGTGACCTTATCCGCCGTGATCCCGGTTTGCGGTGCTTTGACCCGGGCTGGATCGCGCAGAAATTGTTGGCCGAGTGCCTCAATTTCTGGTGGCATGGTGGCTGAAAATAACATGGTCTGGCGGCGCGCAGGCAGGCTGGCGGCAATGCGCTTGATCGCCGGATAAAAGCCAAGATCAAGCATATGATCGGCCTCGTCCAATATAAAGTGGGTGATGCCGCTTGGATCAAACGCGCCGCGTTCCATCAAATCTTGCAACCGGCCGGGGGTTGCGACAACGATATCGACGCCGCGCCGCAGGCCCCGGATTTGCGCATCATAGCGGGCCCCGCCAAATACTGCGATATGGCGGATATTTAAATCGGCAGCCAGCTTTTGCACATTTTGCGAAATCTGGTTTGCCAGTTCGCGGGTTGGCGCCAGAATAAGGGCCTTTGGGGGCTGGCCGGCACGCACCGCGGCGCCGAAGCCAAGATGCGTCATCAATGGCAGTAAAAATGCCGCTGTCTTGCCGGTGCCGGTTTGCGCCAGCCCGATTAAATCCTTACCATCAAGCAGAAGAGGAATTGAAAGCGCCTGAATGGGCGTCGGTTCGACAAGTCCTTCGCGGGCAAGTGTGACCAGCATCGTTTCCGGCAGGCCAAAATTGGCAAAATCTGCACCGCTGGCATTGCCGGCTTCGGCGGGCGCGTCTTTAATGGTTTGTGACATAAATTTAATTTCTAGCGCATTGCTGTTCGCTGGGCAGCATCGCCCCATAGCGCGCCGCATTATGCCCGGTTTATGCGCCCAGATGACGCCGTTGTCAATCTATGCCGCATTATTGACCTGGGGTTGGCTGGGGGCTGGAAAATAGATATCAATTCGGGCATATATCAATGAAGTGGTCCCGTAGCTCATCAGGATAGAGCGACAGATTCCTAATCTGTAGGTAGCAGGTTCGAGTCCTGCCGGGATCACCACATCCTATTCATGCGAAAAAATGCGCTTCGACGCTGGCACAGATATGGTGATAAATGGGAAGATGCATTTCTTGAATTTGCGCCACATGATCTGAGGGTACGCAAATCGTAATATCGCAAAGCCCAGCCAGTTTCCCGCCAGTTGCGCCGGTCAGACCAATCACCAGCATATTTTTAGCCCGCGCAGTTTTGGCGGCAAGCAATACATTTTGCGAGTTACCTGATGTGGAAATAGCCAGCAAAATATCACCAGCCTGTCCCAGTCCCCAGACCTGTTGCGCAAAAATAAGCTGGCCGTCCTGATCATTGGCGGTAGCGGTGATCAGCGCTGAATGGCTGACCAGCGACAACGCGGCCAATCCATATTGCAATTTTGTGCCTAGCAGGTCGGCATCATCACCGGCAACAGATGCCAACTGTGCCTTGTCGGTGTCTGACAGACGGCGGGGCAGGCAAAACCCCTTCATCATCTCGCCAACAATATGTTCCGCATCGGCGGCACTGCCCCCATTGCCACAAACCAGCAATTTTCCTTCGCGTTCATAACAGGTGATTAATGCCGCAATGGCCTGTGCCACCTGGGCATCACAACCAGCCAATCGACTGTTTGGGGTCTGTTGTTTGTCATTGGTCATGCGGGCTGCCTTGTCATGTCATCGCTGTGGCTATTATAGACGGGTCGCGGTGGCTATGCCAGCCCGCTTGCATCCTATCCAGAGCTGGCCTGGTGGCCATCAATAGCGCAATTATCAATCAATCTTGTCTCGCCAAGCCAGGCCGCAACAAACAGACGGTCATCAGCCTTGGCCGTTAGAGAGCGGGCCAGACTGGTCGCATCGCGTAAATCTAGATAGTCAATTTTCGTGAAGCCACCTGCCAATAATTGGCGTTTTGCCTTATCGAGGCTTTGCTGAATATCAGCGCCAGCCAGAATCTCTGCCGCGATTTTGCCAAGTGTTTGATAAAGAAGCGGGGCAATGGCGCGTTGTTCTGCTGACAAATAGTGATTACGAGATGATAACGCCAAACCATCACTTTCGCGGACAGTGGGGTGCCCGATCAGTGAAATCGGCACGTCCAAATCACCCACCATTTGGCGCAAAACGGCAAGTTGCTGGAAATCCTTTTCGCCAAAAACGGCATAATCGGCGGGGACATGCTGGAATAATTTAAAGACTATGGTGGCAACGCCGGTGAAAAAATGTGGCCGCGATTCACCTTCCATTGGCAGGGCAACGCCAGATGGCACGATATGTGTGGCATGCTGGTCACGATACATGGCCGGCGGCGCATAAATCGCATCGACCCCACCGGCCGCTTTGAGTGCCTGTTGATCAGCCTGAAAATTACGGGGGTAGCTGTCAAAATCTTCACCAGCGGCAAATTGTGTCGGGTTGACATAAATGCTGACAACGACCCGCTTGGCAGCTTTTTTGGCGGCTGTCACAAGTGCCAGATGCCCGTCATGGATGGCCCCCATCGTTGGCACCAAACACAGCTGTTCACCGGCCGCACGCCATTCGGAAATGGCGTGGCGCATATCATCTGGGGTGGTAAAAACCATCATTGGTGATGACCTGTTACTGTTTTGGCCAGAATAGATGTTGTTCCAGCGGAAATGTCTCGCTGACAACAGCCTGGTGAAAGGCGGCGGCAGCGGCGCCTATATCGGTTTGCAAATCGGCAAATTGTTCGACAAATTTTGGTGTGAACCCGTCATAGAGTCCCAAAATATCTTCGGTGACAAGAATCTGGCCATCACAGGCTGGCGAGGCGCCAATGCCAATTGTCGGGACTTGGCAATTTGCGGCAATAGATGCGGCAACAGGTTCAATAATGCCTTCCATCACAATACCAAAAACGCCAGCGTCAGACAGGGCGCGGGCGTCCTTGGCCAGCTGTTCGGCTTCTTCAGCTGTGCGGCCGGTAATGCGAAAACCGGATTTTGATGTGGCTTTTTGCGGCAGCAGGCCAATATGTGCCAATACCGCAATATCCGATTCAACAAGCCGCGCAACATGTCCGGCAATTTGACTGCCGCCTTCTAGCTTGACCCCATCAGCGCCGGTTTCATCCAGCACCCGCCGCGCCGTTGCCAGTGCTTGTTCAGGGCTGTTTTCATAACTGCCAGCAGGCAAATCAATGATCACAACAGCCGTTTGACGGCGGCGCATCACCGCCTGACCATGCCGGATCATCATGTCAAGATCGGCGCCTTGTGTGGTGTCCATACCATATAAAACCATGGCCACTGAATCACCGACCAGCAACAGATCGCAATGCGGATCAAGCGCATGCGTCATCGGCGCTGAATACGCCGTCAGGCAGACAATTTTACGTTGCCCTTTCAGCGATTTAAATTGCTTGATGCGCGCGGAGTCTACCATGATGATTGTCACCGCCCCGGGGTGGGGGCATAACCCTGCTTGATTGTGATCGTGACGATATTAAACCATATAAGAGCGTGTCATTAGCATAGAATCTGGGGTGGGGCGATAGGTTTTTATCATCTGTTTGGCGTCTGTAATATCGGGTAAACCCACCCTTAAAAAACCGGATAAAGCTTGACCATCATCACCTGACTGCTAGCATTAGCCCGGCTTTGTCTGTTATGGGCAGACTATCAAATTTTTGCGATGCTGTCAGTTCTGACGGCCATTTTCTAAACCATGTTTCAAGAGGGCGTTATGAGCCGACCAACTATTATCATGGCGGCGCCAAATGGGGCGCGCAAAGTCAAAACCGACCATCCGCAACTGCCAGTATCGATTGATGAAACAATTGCCGCGGCAAAAGCCTGCCATGCTGAAGGCGCCAGTATTCTGCATGCCCATGTGCGTGGCGATCAAGATGAACATGTTTTGGATGTCGCCCGCTATAAAACCCTGTTGGCCGGGTTGCGCGAACAGGTGCCAGACATGCTGGTACAGGTCACCACCGAAGCTGTTGGAATCTATACGCCACAGCAACAATATGATGTGGTGTTTGGGGTAGCGCCAGATTTTGTGTCGGTGGGACTTCGCGAGATGCTGGCTGATGACAGTGCCGCCGCACATCAACTGGCCAAGGATTTTTATCATCGGGCGCAAGCTGAACGCATTCATGTCCAGCATATTTTGTATGACGCGCATGATGTCACCCGCATGCGGGCGGCAATGAAAGCGGGTATCGTGCCAGCTAGCCCTCCGCATGTGTTGCTGGTATTGGGGCGTTATGCGGCAGATTTCCAATCAGACCCATCCGAACTTGCCCCTCTGCTGGGGGACGGTTTGCCAGATATGGCAAGCTGGTCGATTTGTGCTTTTGGCTATAAGGAATATGACGTGATGATGGCGGCGGTTGCGGCTGGCGGCCATTGCCGGGTTGGGTTTGAAAACAACATGCATCTTAAAGATGGGCAATTGGCCCCTGATAACGCCGCGCTTATTCGCCAACTTGCCACATCGGTGCGTCCGGCAACGCGCGAAGAAACCCTGCAGATTTTCACCGCATAGATGGATCGCCCGGCGCTGGTACGGCCCTTGTTCCGCGGCCCCATATATCTATTCGGCGGCGTCCTCCCAGCTATCTAGCGGGGGGCAAGCGCAAATCAGATTACGGTCACCAAAGGCATTGTCAACACGTCCAACAGGCGGCCAGTATTTATTTGCCTGCCGGTCGCCAGCAGGCGCGCCGGCCTGTTGCCGACTATAGGGATGTGGCCAGTCATCTGCCATGATCGCCGCCGCGGTATGCGGTGCGTTGACCAGGGGGTTGTCCTTGTCTGGCCAGACGCCGTCTTTGATGGCGCGAATTTCCGCCGCAATCGCCAGCATGGCATCACAAAACCGATCAATTTCAGCGCGCGATTCTGACTCTGTTGGTTCTATCATCAAGGTGCCAGCAACCGGAAATGACATGGTTGGCGCATGAAAGCCAAAATCAATCAGTCGTTTGGCGATATCTTCATTGGTGACGCCACAAGCAGCTTCGATCGGGCGGATATCCAGAATACATTCATGGGCAACGCGGCCATTGCGTCCGGTATAGAGAACCGGAAAGTCATCACTAAGCCGCGCCGCGATATAATTGGCCGATAAAATTGCTGTGGCGGTGGCGCTGGCAAGGCCGGACGCGCCCATCATCAAAATATACATATAGGTGATTGGCAAAATCCCGGCTGACCCATAGGGCGCTGCACTTACCGCGCCTTCGCCATTTGCCGGGTGTCCGGGCAGAAATGGGGCGAGATGCGCCGCAACGCCAATCGGCCCCACCCCCGGGCCACCCCCACCATGCGGAATACAAAAGGTTTTATGCAAATTTAGATGCGATACATCGGCGCCAAATTCAGGGAGCGCGCAATGCCCAACAAGCGCATTCAAATTAGCCCCATCAACATAAACCTGACCACCAGCCTCGTGAACAATGGCGCATATTTCATCTATAGCTTCTTCAAACACCCCATGTGTTGACGGGTATGTCACCATCAATGCCGCAATATGCGCACGATGCATGTCTATTTTGGCTTTGAGGTCATCAATATCAACATTGCCCTCATCATCGCATTTCACCACCACAACCTTTAGTCCAGCAAGCGCGGCTGATGCTGGATTGGTGCCATGTGCCGATGAGGGAATTAAGCAGATATTGCGATGACCCTCGCCACGCGATTCATGATAGCGGGTAATCGCCAACAGCCCGGCAAATTCGCCTTGTGATCCGGCATTTGGTTGAAGCGATATGGCCGCATAGCCCGTCGCCTCGGCCAGCATATGTTCCAGTTCGGCGATCAGCTGCTGGTATCCTTCGGTTTGATCTGCTGGTGCATAGGGATGAATATTGGCAAATTCAGGCCAACTGACCGGCATCATTTCAGCTGTTGCATTCAGCTTCATTGTGCATGACCCAAGCGGAATCATACAGCGGTCAAGTGCCAAATCACGGTCGGCAAGCTGTCGCATATACCGCATCATTTCGGTTTCGGTATGATATTTATGAAATACCGGATGCGTCATAAATGGACTGTGCCGTTCAAGCTTTGTTGGCAATGATGACTGACAGGCGTCAGCCGCCACCAATGTGGCTTTGCCGATGATTGCGCCGATCAGTGCAAATAGTTGGCTTTCGTCCGTTGTCTCGTCAAAGCTGACCGCTACGCCGCCGTCAATCGGCCGAAGATTAAACCCACCTGCCAGCGCTTTAGCGATCAGTTCATCACGGTCATCTGGTGCGTCAATAACGACCGTGTCAAAAAACTGGTCATGACGTATCTGCCGACCAGCTGACCGCATGGTAGCGGCAAATTGACAGGCCATTTTATGGGTGTGAGCGGCAATTTTACGCAAGCCATCCGGCCCATGCCAGAGCGCGTAAAATCCAGCCATGACGGCCAGCAAAACTTGCGCGGTGCAGATGTTAGATGTGGCTTTTTCGCGCCTGATATGTTGTTCGCGCGTTTGCAGGGCCAGCCGATAGGCTGGCTGACCGTGCCGGTCTTGTGACACGCCGACAAGTCTGCCGGGGATGGCGCGTTGCAGGCGTTGATGCGTGGCAAAAAAGGCCGCATGTGGCCCGCCGAATCCAAATGGGACGCCAAATCTTTGGGCGCTACCAATGGCAATATCAGCCCCAAGTTCACCCGGTGATGTCAGCATCGTCAGTGCCAATAAATCACAACATACAATGGCCATGCCGCCACCGGCATGAATGACGTCAATATCAGCCGCAATATCGCGCAGCCTGCCACTGCTTCCCGGGTAGCTGATCAAACTGCCAAAACAACCCTCTGGCAGATTTTTTGGCATCGTTGTTACGTCAATCTGGATGCCAAGTGGTTTGGCACGGGTGCGTAACACGCCGATTGTTTGCGGATGCGTGTCGGGGTCGACGATAAACAGGTTGCCATTGCCTTTATAGGCACGAAAGGCTACGGCCATGGCCTCGGCGGCGGCAGTGGCTTCGTCAAGCAGTGATCCGTTGGCAATATCTAGGCCGGTCAGATCAGTCACCATTGTCTGAAAATTCAGGATGGCTTCTAATCGTCCTTGTGAAATTTCAGGCTGATACGGCGTGTAGGCTGTGTACCAAGCTGGATTTTCCAGCACGTTACGCTGAATAACCGGCGGGGTATGACAATTATAATAGCCCATGCCAATCAATGATGTGACCATGTCATTTCGGTTTGCCAAACCACGTATTACGGCCAATGCCTGATGTTCTGAATGCGGATCGGGTAAATCCATCTTATCTTTGCGCCGGATTTTGGCGGGAATAACTGACTCAAGCAGATCATCCAAAGAAGGACTGTTTAGCGTTGCCAGCATCGTGCTGATATCAGCCTCACTCAGGCCAATATGACGGGTGGCAAAGCTGGCATGAGGAACCGAATTGAGCGTCATTTCATTTCCTTTCACAAACTAAATAGCGTGACAGAACCCTTGTGTCTGCACTCGGGTCAGCTATCGAACCGCTTGGGGCTTCACGTTTCAGTCAATCATCGCATTATATTGGTCTTCATCCATCAACCCATCGAGGTCAGACGGTGCGGTCAGCTTGACCTTAAACAGCCAGTTATTCATCGCATCATCAGCTGTGATGGCACCAAGGTCATCGGCAAGGGCGGTGTTTACGTCAATTATTTCACCGCCAGCCGGGCTGTAGATATCAGAGGCAGCTTTGACCGATTCAAAAACGGCAACAGCATCGCCTTTGGTCACATTCGTGCCAATATCTGGCAGTTCGATAAAAACGATATCGCCAAGCTGTTCAACGGCATGCGGTGAAATGCCAACTTCGGCAATGTCACCATCTAGTTTCACCCATTCATGATCTTCTGAAAATTTAACCATTTTGTTCTCCTTATAATGATGACCCGTAAAAAATATCTGGGCCAAAAATAGTGATCATCGGAAATATTGATGTTGGACAAAGGGAAGATTGCTGACGGTTACTGGTGTTGGCGCACCGCGTGTGTCTGCTAGTAAAGAAGTGCCCGGGGTGGCAAGCTCGGCCTCGACAAAGCCAAGGGCCGCTGGCCGGTCAAGGCTGGGGGCAAACCCACCTGAGGTGACTGACCCAACAGGCCTGTCATTATGGCGCAATATCACGCCATCACGCACCGGCCGCGCGCCACTGGCAGACAGGCCAACAAGACGGCGTTTTGGGCCTGTTTTCAGCTGGTCATTTATCCGGTTGGCGCCCGGAAAATCAGCCATATCGCGGCGTTTTTTCGAAATGGCAAAGCCAAGCCCGGCTTCAACAGGTGTGATGGTTTCGTCAAGCTCATGCCCCCATAACGGCAAGCCAGCTTCCATACGCAAAGTATCGCGCGCACCAAGCCCGGCAAGTGTGACCAGACCAGTCGACAGACAGGCGTCGCAAAATTCGCTGGCAACATTGGCTGGCAGGGCAATTTCAAACCCATCCTCGCCGGTATAGCCAGACCGGCTGATCAATAACTCGGTGCCGTCAAAATCAAAATGCCGCAACTGCATAAACCGAAAATCGTCAAGACGTAATCCCAGCATGCCCAGAACATTTGCCGATTGTGGGCCTTGCAATGCCACCAACGCCCGGTCAGTTCGGATGGCCATGTTGGTTGAGGCGTCAAGGTGTTTTTGCAAATGCGCGATGTCATGATCGGCCCGGCCAGCATTCACCACCAGGTAAAATACGTCACCTATGCGGCCAATCATCAAATCATCCAAAACACCGCCTTGGTCATTCAAGAATAGTGAATAGCGTAAACGCCCCTCACCAATGCCCGCAATATCGCTAGGGGTTAATGCCGAAAGATCAGCTGTGGCCCGGCCCCCACTGATTTCCAGTTGGGCCATGTGTGACACGTCAAATAAACCAGCTGATTGGCGTGTTGCCAGATGCTCTGCTTTGATTCCAGCGGCATATTGCACAGGCATATCCCAGCCAGCAAATGGCACCATGCGCGCGTTATGGGCATGATGAAACGCATGAAGTGGTGTTTGTTTTGTATTCATGCCTTCTCCCATGGCTCACAACAAAAAAAGCCATATACCATGTGCGGTATATGCCCCCTCTGTCGCGAAACCTGAGAGATTTGCCGTCGACCAATGGTTTGGTCGCGCACTGGCCTGCCTGTTACCGGGCTGTGCCAGTTGCCGGTTGTCCCCGTCGGTGGGCACTGCCGTGCCACTTTCCAGATTGCTCACATGAAAGAGTTCTTTTACCTGAGAGTTTCCGGGGGGTTGCTCCTTCGGTGGACCCTGCATCGCCGGTGCTGATATCAGCATGGCAAGGCGGCCGCTCTCCCCTCTCATGTATCGAGCAAAAAAATGCTAGCGCAGTTCATTCTTCTGCGCAAGCAAATGACGGCATGCCATGCTGGCGTGATAATCATAATTTTTTTTGCGCTAGCGGGTCGATTTTGTCATGGGGGCCATGCTTGAGAAACGCCCGTAGCATCCCCATATAATGACCAGCATTGTTAAAGATGTGTCACGAAAATGTGAAGCCGATTATAACAGGCTGGTCTGGCGTTGTGACGCCGTGGTTATAAAGGATATGTGTGCTATGCCGGATTCATGCCCTATCTGGGATTTAAACGATCTTTATTCAGGCATTACCGATGTCAAATTGGCGTCTGATGTGGCGTCTTGCCGGAAAGCGGCGGCGGCGTTGCAAGATCGCTGGCAAGGCAAGCTGGCCACCGCGTCAGCTGATGATTTGGCAACGGTCATTGGTGAATATGAACATTTGCTCGAACAGCTTGGCCGTGTGCAAAGCCACGCCCAATTGCTGTTTGCCGCCAATACAGCAGAGCCTGAAATTGCCAGACACCATCAATCAATGC
>JAYOVO010000040.1:0-12430 GCA_038151495.1 Alphaproteobacteria bacterium | reverse complement strand
GGATTAAAGCCGCCATTCAGGAATATATTTTGCGGTCTTGGTCGCTTGTCAAAATTGGCACTACCGCCGGGCAGAAAAAGCTATTTTTCAATCTGCGCCGGATCAAAGGCCAGATTCAAGCCATTGATGATGGTGACCTAAAGCCAGAACAAGTCACACAAATTGCCACCCAGCTTGATGTCAGCGAAGACGAAGTGATTTCGATGAACCAGCGAATGGCAGGCAATGACCGGTCATTGAATGTGCCGCTTAGCCGTGACACCGAAGGTGGCGGTGAATGGCAGGATTGGCTTGAAGATGACAGCCCAGACCAAGAAACCAGTTTTGCCGAACATGAAGAATATGATGCCCGCAAAAATCTGATGGTTGATGCGATGCAGGGGTTGAACCCGCGTGAACAACGTATTTTGACTGCCCGGCGCCTGTCGGAACCGCCTTTGACACTTGAAGACCTCGCCGCCGAGTTCAACATCAGCCGCGAGCGTATTCGGCAGATCGAAGTCCGCGCCTTTGAAAAATTACAAAAAGCTGTGCGCGACAAAGCGGCGGCGCTGAAATTACTGCCGCATATCGAGGCAGACGAGACAGCATAACGCGCGTTCAACCAGTTGAAATCGGGCTTGTCTCTCGTTTTGAGACCGCCTAGCTAGCCACCAAACGGGTCTTTTACCAGAATGGTGTCTTCGCGTTCTGGACTTGTTGACAGCAACGTCACCGGCATTTTTGTCAATTCTTCAACGCGCCGGATATATTTTACCGCATTCGCTGGCAATTCTGCCCAGCTACGCGCGCCAAAGGTGCTGTCCTGCCAACCGGGCATTTCCTCATAAACTGGCTTGCATGCCGCTTGTGCGCCCATGTCAGACGGGAAGTAATCTAGAATTTTGTCACTGCCGTCACATTGATAGCCAACGCAAATTTTTAACACGTCAAACCCGTCAAGCACGTCAAGCTTGGTCAAAGCCATGCCGCTGATACCGGCAACATGTCCGGCTTGCCTGACCATCACTGCGTCAAACCATCCACAACGGCGTTTACGGCCAGTCACCGTGCCAAATTCGCGTCCACGTTCACCCATCCGGTCGCCATCAGCACCAAAATCTTCGGTTGGGAACGGACCACTGCCAACACGCGTTGTATAGGCCTTGGTGATCCCGAGAACAAATCCAATATCAGTGGGGCCGATCCCCGCACCCGTTGCCGCCTGCCCGGCCACGGTATTGCTTGAAGTGACAAATGGATAGGTGCCATGGTCAATATCAAGCATGACGCCTTGTGCGCCCTCAAACAAAATGCGCTTGTTATCGGATTTGGCCGCCGCCAAAAAGCGCCAGCTTTGTCCGGCAAAGGTCAAAAGCTGGTCACGCATAGCAAGAAGATCGGCATAGATCGCCTTGGCATTGGCCACTGGCTGACCAGCCGCCACCAGCCACACATTATGATGCGCCACCAGCGCGTCAAGCTTGTCGGCAAGTGATGATTCAGATGCCAGGTCACCAAGCCTGACCGCCCGGCGCGCTACCTTATCTTCATAAGCCGGGCCAATGCCGCGCCCTGTTGTGCCGATTTTCTGTTCACCGCGTAACGCTTCGCGTGCGGCGTCAACCGCCTGATGCACCGGCAAGATCAGCGCCGCTGATTCAGACACCAACAATGTCTGCGGTGTGATATCAGCCCCTTGCGAGCGTAATAAATCTATTTCTTTCAGCAAATGTGACGGATCAATCACCACCCCATTGCCAATGACTGACATTTTGCCGGGGCGCACAATCCCCGATGGCAGCAATGATAATTTATATTCAACACCATCAATGACCAACGTATGCCCGGCATTATGACCCCCTTGAAACCGCACCACCACATCAGCACGGCTAGATAACCAGTCAACAATTTTGCCTTTGCCCTCATCACCCCATTGGGCGCCAATAACCGCTACATTCGCCATTCATGTTACCTTTATCATATGGGGATCAACGCTGTCTTTTTGAATTGCATTGCGCGCGCGGCGTTTGATCAGCCGCAGCCTCATCATATGCCTTGTGCGCGGCGCAGTTATACCAGAAGCCTATGATAAAAAGCAATGCAGGAGCGCCGTCTAATCTTGGGCTGGAAACTGCAAACTATCGGCGCGTACCACTTGTGGAAGCGATTTGATTTCATCCAACACCCCAGCTGGCAGAGCATCATCAATCTCAACAAGTGCAACCGCCTCGCCGCCAACATCACGGCGCCCCAGATGAAAGGTTGCGATATTCAAGCCATGCCGGCCGCATAGCGTACCCAAATCCCCGATAAATCCCGGCTTATCATAATTGCGAAGATAGAGCAGGTTTTCTGGAAAATCTGACTCAACAGCGATAGATTGCACCTCGATGATCCGCGGCTTGTTGCCACCGACCAATGTGCCCGCAATGGTGCGATCGCCCCCATCATGATTGATTGTCACGCGGAGCAAAGTTTCATAATCGCATTGCCGGTCATGGCGAATGGTCGATACCGCGATGCCATTGCTTGATGCCACCGCGGCGGCATTGACCATATTGACAGATTCCATAGCTGGCCCAAGCAACCCAGCCAATGTTGATGCGACAATCGGATCGGCATTCAGTTTTGCCGCCCGGCCATCTAGCTCAATCACTACTGATTTCAATCCGGTTGATTCAACCTGCCCCAGAAAACTGCCAAGACGCGCACCAAGCCCCATATATGGCCGCAAAATAGGTGCATCTTCGGCTGACACAGATGCCATATTCAGCGCGTTTGTTACCGCGCCTTTGGTCAGATAATCGGCCATCTGTTCGGCAACTTGTAGCGCCACTTTTTCTTGTGCCTCTAGCGTGCTGGCACCAAGATGCGGCGTGGCAACAACATTATCAAATCCAAACAAAACATTGTCTGTTGCTGGTTCATTGACAAATACATCAAGTGCCGCACCAGCCACATGACCGGTATCAAGCGCAGCGGCCAAAGCCAGTTCATCTACCAACCCACCACGCGCGCAATTAATAATCCGTACGCCTTTTTTGGTTTTGTTTAAGGCGTCAGCGCTAATGATATTCCGTGTCGCGTCGGTCAGCGGTGTATGAATGGTGATAAAATCAGCCCGGCCAAGCAATTCATCAAGATCGACCTTTTCAATACCCAACCGCTTGGCATTTTCATTCGACAGATACGGGTCATAGCCTAACACCCGCATTTTCATACCTTGCGCCCGATCAGCCACAATAGACCCAATATTGCCGCATCCAACAAGGCCAAGCCATTTGCCAGTCAATTCAGTCCCCATAAAGCGGGACTTTTCCCATTTCCCGGCTTTCGTCGATTGCGACGCTTCAGGGATTTGGCGGGCCAGCGCCATAATCATGGCCATCGCATGTTCTGCCGTGGTCACAGCGTTACCATGCGGGGTGTTCATCACCACCACACCGCGCTTTGTCGCCGCCGCGATATCAACATTATCAACTCCGATTCCGGCCCGGCCCACAACTTTCAAATTGGTGGCCGCCGCAAGCACCGCGTCGGTCACTTTTGTCGCCGACCTGATGGCCAGCCCGTCATACGCACCAATAATGGCTTGCAATTCTTCTGATGACAGGCCGGTTTTGACATCCGTCTCAACGCCATGTGCGGCAAAAATATCTACGGCATTTTGGCTCAATTTATCGCTGATCAGAACTTTTGGCATAATAACCCCATTCTTTTTTAAAAATATCGTTGGTGTTTGTTGGCTATATGGTCAAAGACAAGCGGCGCGCTCTGCTGCATAGGCCCAATCTATCCACGGCAAAAGCGACTCAATGTCCTGCACATCAACCATTGGCCCGGCCCAAATCCGCAGACCTGCCGGGGCGTCACGATAAGATGCCAGATCATAGCCGACATCTTCCGCCGCCAAACGGGCCGCTAGCGCCGCCGCAAAAGCCGACTTTTGTTCATCGTCAAGTGCGACAAACCATGGATCAACAATTGAAATGGTCACGCTTGTGTTTGAAATAGTGGCTGGGTCTTCCGCCAGAAATCCAAAGGTAGATGACGTTTCAACCCATCGTTTGATCGCGGATAAACAGGATTCTGACCGATCAATTAAGGCTGGCAATCCGCCAATTGACTGGGCCCATAATAACGCATCAAGCGCATCCTCAATCACCAGCAAAGATGGTGTATTGATGGTGTTACCACTGAAAATAGCCGCGTTGAATTTACCCTTTGACGTCAGACGGAATAATTTTGGTATCGGCCATGACGGGGTATAGCTATTTAGCCGCTCTACAGCGCGCGGTGACAAGACCATCACCCCATGCGCGCCCTCACCGCCAATGGCTTTTTGGAAACTGAACGTCACGACATCCAGCTTTGACCAAGGCAATTCCATCGCGAAACAGGCCGACGTCGCATCCGCAATCACCAAGCCGTTGCGGTCATCAGCAATCCAGTTGCCGTCAGGTAGCTTGACCCCGGATGTCGTGCCATTCCATGTCAGCACCACGTCATTGTCAAAATTCACCGCAGCAAGATCAGGCAGCGCACCATAAGCAGCCTGATGCACCGTCACGTTATCAATCTGCAATTGATTGACAATGTCATTGACCCAATCTTTGCCAAAAGATTCCCATGCCAATACATCAACACCGCGTGCGCCAAGCAGTGACCACAACGCGATTTCAACAGCACCAGTGTCCGACCCCGGCACGATGCCGATCAGATACTCATCAGGCAGGCCCAGAATTTGGCGTGCCAAATCCATGGTTTGGGTGATTTTTGCTTTTGCGGGTTTTGAGCGGTGTGACCTGCCAAGAACGGCGCCTTCAAGAACTGCAGGAGACCAGCCCGGCCGTTTTGTTGTTGGCCCAGACGAAAAAAACGGCATTGCCGGCCGCATAGGCGGCTTGGGGTGCGTTGTCATAGCATCCTCGCGATCACATGTTGCCACTCGTTGGGGAGTGACGGCCCACACTATGGATTGCAAAAACGCAAAAAGATGTCAACAGGCCACAAAACCGCCGACTGAAATATATTACTACAGGTTAATAACCTGTTTTTATTTAATTATTTTCTGCTTCTTGTTGAATGCGCAAAATTAATGCGTCCATCGTACGGGTCAAAAGCGTATCGGTGTCCGCTTCTACCATGACCCGGATCAAAGCCTCGGTTCCTGATGGCCGAACCAGAATCCGACCATCCCCCTTCATATCCGCTTCAATCGCGGCAAGGTCGGCTTGCAATTTTTGGTTGTGCAGAATTTTCGGATCAATATCGCGCAAGTTTTCCAGACGTTGCGGACAGGGCACAAAAGAATTGAAAAATACATTGGCTGGCTGTTCTGCCTGTTGCATCAATGCCAGCATTTGCAGGGCCGCCAGCAACCCATCACCAGATCGGGCCAAATGTGTCATCAAAATATGTCCAGATGGTTCACCGCCAAGGTTAAACCCGCCAGAGCGCATCATTTCCAAAATATACCGGTCGCCAACATTGGCACGGTGCAAGGCCAGACCCGCATCACGCAAACATAGCTCTAGCCCGCGGTTGGTCATCACCGTGCCAACCACGCCGCCGCCATTCAGTTCATCCTTTTGATGAAGCGCCAATGCCAGACGACCAAGAATCTGGTCACCATCAATGATCTTGCCAGTTTCATCGGCCATGATCAGACGGTCGGCATCACCATCCAAACAGATGCCCGCATCGGCGCCATGTGTTACCACCGCATCAGCCATCATTTGTGGATGAACCGCCCCACATGATTCATTGATATTAAGGCCATCCGGGTTCACCGCCAGCGGGATCACTTCAGCGCCTAATTCATACAGCGTATCTGGGGCGGTGCGATAGGCGGCCCCATTGGCGCAATCGACAACCAGTTTTAGCCCGTCCAGACGCATCCGGCCCGGCAATGTTGATTTGGCAAATTCAACATAACGGCCAACCGAATCAAGCATACGCCGCGCCCGGCCTAGTTCTGTTGGTTCGGCAAGCGCAATTGACCCAGCAGCCAACGCCGAAATTTCAGCTTCAATCGAATCATCTAGCTTGTACCCATCAGGGCCAAACAGCTTTATACCATTGTCATGGTGCGGATTGTGGCTGGCTGAAATCATCACACCAAGCTCGGCGCGCAAAGATCTGGTCAAATGCGCCACCGCTGGCGTTGGAATTGGCCCAAGCAACCGGCAATCCATGCCAATCGAGGTAAAGCCAGCCACCATGGCCGCCTCAATCATATAGCCAGACAGCCTTGTATCCTTGCCAATCACCACCTTTGGCCGGGCATGTTGTGACCGTGGGTTATGGTCAGCAAACCAGCGGCCAGCGGCCAAGGCTAGCCGGACAACAGCTTCTGCTGTCATTGACCCCGTGTTAATACGGGCACGCACCCCATCGGTACCAAACAACCCTGCCATAGATGCCCCTTTTTCATAGATGTCATTACGCAGCATGGCGTATGTGACGACCGCTAGTTAATTTAGAATAGCTTGGCCCCAAATCACAAGCGCAGAAACGATTATTACCCAGCCTGAAGCAGGGCCTGTTCCACCGCTAGTGCCTGGACGGTTTCGGCAACATCATGAACACGCAATATTTGCGCGCCTTGCCGATAGGCCGCCATCGCCAGGGCCAGTGAACCGGCAAGGCGTTGATCTGCTGGCTCACCTTTGGATAATTTGGCAATGGTCGATTTGCGGCTGGCGCCAAACAAGATCGGCACACCCAAGCCATGAAAGAGTGATAGCCAGTTCAGAATTTGTAAATTATGCGCAACCGTCTTGCCAAAGCCAAAACCGGGATCAATAGCAATATGCGATTTCGCAATGCCAGCGGCCATCGCCGCCTCGATCCGTTCTTCTAAAAACTGGTAAATGTCAACCGGCGCAAAATCATAATGCGGTTCGTCCTGCATGGTCTCGGGCTGACCCTGCATATGCATGATGATCACCGGCACGCCGCTTGCCGCCGCCGCATCAACAGCACCATCACGCCGCAAGGCTTCGACATCGTTAATCACCGCCGCACCAGCCGCACAGGCACGCGTCATTACCTCGGCATGGCGGGTATCAATAGATATGCATATATTTTGCCGAGACAGCCCAGTAATTGGCGGCAATACCCGTGCTAATTCCTGATTGCGGGTGATCGTTTCAGCGCCGGGGCGTGTGGACTCGCCGCCAATATCAATAATCGATGCCCCAGCCCGCGACATCGCCATACCGCTTGCAATCGCAGTGGCTGGCGCCAGATGCGCGCCACCATCGGAAAAGCTATCAGGCGTTGTGTTGATCACGCCCATCACATGTGGCTTTGCCATCTCCAACCCGGCAAAATCAGCCCGCGGCTTGTAGAGATTTTCAAGCACCGCCGCGGCTTTATTGCGGTCATCAGCCTGTTGAATAATAGCATCTTCAGACATGCGGGTAATCAGATGCTGGCCGTCCGCCGCGCGCGTGACCACATCAAATTGCTGGGCACTTGTCCAGCCGCCAGCCAGCACCGCGCCATCATCCCCTGCCCCGACAAGCGGGCGGATCCAAGTCGGCATGGCAAAAGGCGGCACCGTTGGCACCGCCTGTTTTGTCCGTTTAACCATTATTCCGTCCTGCATTTAACGGGATTTAGGCAGGTTCGCCACCGGGCTTTTTCGTCCGTCCGGTGCCGGGCAGACCGGTGCGTGATTTGCGCACTGGCCCGGGCTTGACCGGCGTATCATCTGCATCTTTGCGCACCAAGGTGCCACCCTCGACAATGATTTTAATTTCTTCACCATCAAGCGTTTCATATTCAAGCAGGCCTTGTGCCAGCCGTTCCAATTCCACGTTGTGTTTTTTTAGAATCTTGGTGGCGGCGTCATAGGCCTCATCGACAATACGGCGGACTTCTGAATCAATGATTGACGCGGTGGCATCAGCCATATTTTTTTGCTGTGATACTGACCGACCTAAAAACACTTCTTGCTCATCTGCGCTATAAGCCAAAAATCCAAGCTTGTCGGACATACCCCATTCGGTCACCATACGGCGCGCCATATCAGTCGCCATCCGAATATCAGACGACGCCCCAGTGGTGACCTTATCATCCCCAAAGATCAATTCTTCGGCAATACGACCACCACAGGCCACCCGCAAATCGGCATAGATTTTATCACGTGCAAGCGAAATACGATCACCCTCTGGCAAGCGCATCACCATACCAAGCGCACGGCCACGCGGAATGATCGTCGCTTTATGAATTGGGTCGGATGCTGGGCAATGCAAGGCAACAACAGCATGACCAGCCTCGTGATAGGCGGTGAGGCGTTTTTCCTCGTCAGTCATCACCATAGACCGCCGTTCTGACCCCAGCATCACTTTATCTTTGGCTTCTTCAAATTCCGCCATAGACACTGTCCGCCGCCCCTTGCGCGCGGCAAGCAATGCCGCCTCATTCACCAGATTGGCCAAATCAGCGCCAGAAAAGCCGGGGGTGCCACGTGCAATGACACGCGGTTCGACCCCATCAGCAAGCGGGGTTTTACGCATATGCACTTTGAGAATTTTTTCACGGCCCATTACATCTGGGTTTGGCACAACAACCTGTCGGTCAAATCGGCCGGGGCGCAACAAAGCCGGGTCTAATACATCAGGACGGTTGGTGGCGGCGATCAAAATCACCCCTTCGTTTGCCTCAAACCCGTCCATTTCAACAAGCATCTGGTTCAAGGTTTGTTCGCGTTCGTCATTACCGCCGCCAAGACCGGCACCACGATGCCGTCCGACCGCGTCAATTTCATCAATGAAAATGATACAAGGGGCATTTTTCTTGCCCTGTTCAAACATATCACGAACACGGCTGGCGCCCACACCAACAAACATTTCCACAAAATCAGACCCAGAAATGGTGAAAAATGGGACATTGGCCTCGCCAGCAATGGCGCGTGCCAGCAATGTTTTACCCGTACCTGGTGGGCCAACAAGCAAGACGCCTTTTGGAATTTTTCCGCCAAGGCGCTGGAATTTGCCGGGATCTTTTAGAAATTCGACAACTTCTTCAAGTTCAGTTTTTGCCTCATCAATACCCGCGACATCCTCAAATGTAACCCGGCCTTGATGTTCGGTTAATAATTTCGCCCGCGATTTGCCAAACCCCATGGCACCGCGTGATCCCCCCTGCATCTGGCGCATAAAGAAAATCCAGATGCCGATAAACAGCAACATGGGAAACCATGATAACAGGATGGAAAAGAAACTCGGCATGCCACTATTATCTGGGCTGGCAACAATGCGCACATCATTTTTGTCCAATACGGCAACAATGTCGGTGCCTTCTGGCATCACACTGGTGATTACACGGCCATTTTTGCTCTCGCCGCGCAACGTCCGCCCATCAATCAACACTTCGTCAATCTGCTGGGCCTCGACTTCGGCAACAAAATCTGAATAAGCAAGCTCATTCGCTGGTTGGCCGGAAGACGGGCTTTGAAAAAGGTTAAACAGCCCAATAAGCGCGGCGCCAAAAATGAGCCAGATAATTACGTTGCGTGCCAGATTATTCACATCACTGTCCTGTCAATTTATCTCATGTGTCGTAAAAACAATTTACCGCCCCAAAAACTGCGCTGACAAAGCCGTGTCCATGGACGTGACCGCTGGATTTACCCCTATTAATTGGGGATAAAAAACCCCGCCGTCAAGGGTGATGATGACAGGAATTGCACGCCTGACAACATAAGGCAAGATGGCAATATCTGTTGGCCATACTGTTGATGCCGGCCTCTCATCTGACTCAGCAAGCGCCCCCGCATGCAAAAGCTTTCCAGCGTGCTTTGTCCGCACCCGCCAGCACCCGGCAAAAATAACATCATCATCAGCCGCCACATCCATGGCCGCTGGCGTACGGCCTAATTCACGTACAACATAAAAACTGGCCGGTTCGCCGCGGCGTAGAGATTTTACAAACTGGCATCCGCCAAGGGTGCTGTTCCGCCCCGCCAGCAACCGTTCATGCAGACCGGTCAATGCCAGATCCGATACACCATAGGGGCGCCCCCCAATCTGGCGTATCAACTGCCGGACACGATACACCCATGCGGACTGGGGCAGATCAGATAATTTATCCATATCGATCACGGCATGCCCCGCCGGAAACAGGCAGGTTGCCGCCTGCCAAAGTGTTGCGCTTGCCGAATCCAAATGATCGGACAAGGCGTGCATGGCACGCCCTAGCCGTAATGCGTCATCAGTCACCAGTGACCCAGACGCCGCCGCATCGCGCAAAAATTGTCGCATTTGCACCCGTTCAAATTGGCTATTCTGATTGCTAGGGTCATCTTCATAATCACATTCAAGCAAGCCTAACACATCAACCAGACTGTCAGCGTGCCAGTCGAGCAATGGCCGCGCCACCAGCACTGCGTCACGCATGGTCAAGCCGCGCATTCCAGCAAGCCCAACAACACCAGACCCATGGGCAAGGCGCATCAACACTGTTTCCGCCTGATCTGCCTGATGGTGGGCAACCAGCACTACCGCGCCTTGTTGCCGTGCCAGCTTGGTCAATGCGGCAAACCGCTGATGGCGCGCCCATGCTTGCACGCCTGTTTCTGGGGCATTGTCCTCAATGGTCAGAATTTGGCTGGCAATGGCACGGTTTTTCATGCGCTGGCTGACACGAACAGCCTCTTTGGCGGCGTCTGGACGAATATTGTGATTAACAATAACAGCCTGATGGTCTTTGCCATGTGATCGGGCATAAAGATCGGCAAGACAGGCAAGCGCCGTGCTATCAGGCCCACCAGATAAGGCCGTTATGAACCGGTCCGCAGTTTCAAGATTAAGCGCCCGCATGCTAGAGGCAAAGGCGGCCTCATAGGCGGTTAACCGGCTAGTTTTGGCAGTTTGCGTCATCGCTCAATTTAGACAATTGTGCCAGAAACGTGTCTGGCGGTGTGTCAATGAGCTGGGGCAAGGACGCATATATTTCACAAGCTTGTGCTGGGGGGGCAAAATGCGATACCGATTCAGCAATCCACATCGTCGTATCCACAAGACGGGCATCCCCCGGAAACGCACTATTGAATTCAGAAAAGGTCATTGCCGCTTTTTCAAATTCGCCACGCATAAAATACACCCGACCAAGCCAGAATATGGAATCAGCCTCGCGCTCATGACCTTTGTTGAATTTGCGAAATTCACTGAATGCCAACTGTGCCGTCTCCAGATCATTTTGAAGTGCCCGGCCAAGGGCAAAACGATATTGTTCTTCCGGGCTCACCGCTGGCAAAACTTCTGGTTGGGCTGGCACATTTGGCGCTTCGCCTGCGTCTGCTGACGTCAATGCCGCGCCGTTACTAGCCGCATTATCCTGTTTATCCGCAAGCCCGGCAGGTGCCGCATTGTCATCAGCAGGGGCTGTAGCAGATGGGGCATTTGTTGCATTATCAGATTCAACAACCGCTAGGGCATCATTTAGAGCGCCCTCTTCAACAGACCAGCTTGATATGCCCGTATCAACATCGCGTGACATCTGAACCGCCGCCGCCTCGCCAGCGCCGATCGTATCTTGCTGTACCAGAGCCGCCGCCGCATCATCGCCACCAAGTGCAAGCAATGTTTGCATGCGCTTTTCAAGGCGGAGTAGGCGAAATTCAGTATCTGAAGCAATCTCCAAGGTGCGTTCCATCCGACGATTTGTCATTGCCAGCATATCGCTCAGCTTTTCCATCTGGTCGCGCAACGCATTAAGGTCCGCTGTTTGCGAACTGCCAGCTTCGGAACTGCTGCTCTGCATCTGTTCGACCTTCATTTTGATTTCACGCAGGTCATTTTCCAAAATACCGCGCACTTCCTTTAGGCCAGCTTCAAGAATATCCATGCGTTGTTGTTGCCGGGTCAAAAGCGCGCTTGCATTTTCAAGAACAGCGTTATCACTGCCAGATGTCTGGGCCTGTGTCACCCCGGGAAGTGCGACAATCAACGCCAAAGCAATAGCAAAAAATTTATTCATAATCTCAACATCCTAAAAATGACACGGCAGTGGATACGGTAATAACGCCTATTTTAGGCATAAATTAGGCAAAAAAAAGAGGAGCATTGCGCTCCTCTTTCTACAATTTTTTAGTCGCTTAGTTCAGAACTGTGGTAGCACGACGGTTCTTTGCCCATGCCGCTTCGTCTGAACCTGATACCGCTGGACGTTCTTTGCCGTAAGATACAGTGCGAACACGTGCTGCATTAATGCCTTTGGCGACCAGGTAATCTCTAACGGCAGTTGCACGACGCTCACCCAACGCCAGGTTGTATTCGCGGGTGCCGCGCTCATCGGCATGACCCTCAATCACAATCATCAGATCTGGGTTCACGCTCAAAAATGCAGATTGACGGTTCAGCGTTGATCTCGCGCTTACAGTCAATTCAGCGCTGTCAAAGTCGAAATTCACTGTGTCACCAACCTGTGCAAGCTT
>JAYOVO010000039.1:0-12522 GCA_038151495.1 Alphaproteobacteria bacterium | reverse complement strand
TGCCATGTCGTCATCTTCACAAAAATATCTATGTCAACACCACCAGTGCTAGCGCCGCATGCGCCGTGAACCACATGCCGCACCACCGCCCTAATGATATTGGCATTAATTCTGATTCGAAAAGGGCCAAAAGTAAAAAAACCCACCTTTCTTGGTAAAAATACGGCAAAAATTGGTTTATCTAAAATTTCTTTTTTAGTTCCTTGAGTTGAAAGCTAATTCAGGTATGATTCTTGCTGTTTGTGGGGATGTTATTGACAATCTGATGCGGAGCACGCCGTAATGGCAGCAAGTCACCCGATCGCCGGGGCACCATCAAAGAGTATTTTTGTCACCGCCCGCAACATGGTTTGGCTATTCATGATGGCATTTATCGCCTTGGTGGGCACCAGCGCCCCAGCGCAAGCGGCCAAATATGCCGCTATCGTGATCGAAGAAGACAGCGGCCGCGTGTTATTCGCGCGCAATGCTGACAGTCTGCGCTATCCGGCCTCGCTCACCAAAATCATGACATTATATCTGTTGTTTGAAGATATCGCCGCTGGTCATTTGACATTGAAAAGCCGCATACCGGTGTCAAAGGTTGCGGCTGGACGATCCCCATCAAAATTATATTTAAAACCCGGCCAAACTATCAGCGCCGAACAGGCCATCTATGCGCTGGTGACAAAATCTGCCAATGACGTGGCCACAGCTGTTGCTGAAAAACTTGGTGGGAGCGAGCGTGCCTTTGCCAAACGCATGACCCGCAAAGCCCGCGCACTTGGCATGAGCCGTACGACCTTTCGAAATGCCTCTGGCTTGCCACATAGCAAGCAACGAAGCACCGCCCGCGATATGGCCCGCCTTGCCATCGCCATGCGGCGTGATTTTCCGCAATATTTTAAATATTTCAGCACCAAAAGCTTTAATTGGAACGGGCGCAAATTTGGCAACCATAATAAATTATTGAGCAAATTTAATGGCACCGACGGCATCAAGACAGGCTATATCAACGCGTCCGGCTTTAACCTTGTTGCCACCGTCACGCGCAACAATGTCAGGCTGATTGGCGTGGTATTTGGCGGCAAAACATCACGAAGCCGCGACGCCCATATGATGGATATTCTGGAACGCCAATTCAAACGCATCAAACCAGCACAAGCACGCCAGCAACTGGCCGCACTGCCCACAAAATTACCAACATCAGCACCAACACGTGTCAGTGACGTTCCAGAAACCATACCGCAACCTAAACAAATCACTGTCAAACGTCTGGCCGATACCATGGTGGCAGATGCCACGCCAGAATTTCTGGACATTGTGACAACCACCGCCAGCCTGACAATCACGCCAGATGACCAAGCGCATTGGAGCGTGCAAATTGGCAATTTTGCCCAGCGGGTCAACGCGCATAAAGCGGCCATTCGCGCCCGCCGCATGGCAGATACAGTGCTTGGCATGACACCCGCGAATCTGACACTTGTCACCCGCGGCGAGATGCCATTATGGCGGGTGCGGTTTAATGATTTGGATGAAGGTCAGGCCCGGTCTGCCTGCGCCGCACTATTTGCCGAGGGCAGCCCCTGTATTGCCATTCGCACCCCCACCAGCAACGGCTAGGCGTTGGCTGATATCAGTTTGGCGCGTTCCACATATCGTCAAGATTCGGTAATCGTGTCATATCGCATGGCCCCCATGCCGGATGGCTTGCCGCATAAATCTGTCCAGCAACTTCGAACTGGTCAGATTGGTCAAACATACCGGGCGCAATCGCGATCACAGATGCGGTATGAAGCTGATAGAATAGAGATGCCCCGCAATCACCGCAAAAGCCGCGCTTGGCAATGGCCGAACTATCATACCATTTCAAGCTGGCGTCTTTGACAAGATCAAAGCGATCCAGCGCCGCGTCAATGCCGGCCCAACTCAATCCGGCGGTACGCATGCAATCATAACAATGACAAATCAAAATTTTACCAACTGGCCCGGTCACCCGAAACCGCACCGCGCCGCAATGACAGCCGCCATCAAATACTTTCCCGGCTGTTGCGGCGATTATCATTTCTGGCATCATTTCTGGATTTTCGGTCATATCATTCTCCCTCAATTCTACCCCATAAATTTTATAGGGTGCCCGGCCTGATCGCGATCGCCAATAATCTAACGCAGAAATTGCAACGTCACAAATCACCTGAAATCACGACTTTTCATTCGCACAGACCCGGCTGTCTTTATCGCATCATCATCAAGATGATGTAAAAACCCATTTAGGTTAAATAATGATTCAGCAATAAAATGCGTGATCGATTGCGCCTTTTGGACACGGCCGACAAGGCCAATAATTTGCGACCGCAACAAGGCTTCACGATAGGTCACCGTCAATTTTGGCCAAATGATCACATTGGCCTGCCCCTGCCCGTCTTCGATTGTCAAAAACACCGTGCCGCCCGCGGTGCCGGGGCGTTGCCGCATGGTGACAAGCCCGGCAAGACGCAACCGCTGGCCATCACGATGTTTGGCAATCACATGGCATAATTGCCAGCCAGCGGCGGCCAGCGGCGTTGCCAGCATATCCAGCGGATGGGCTTTGAGCGACAGTCCTAGACTGCGATAATCTTCGGCCACTTCATGCCCCGGGCTGGCCACCGGCAAGGTAACTTTTGGTTCACGGCCTATTGTTGTGGTGGCTTGTTGTGGCCGGTCTTCTTCCAACTGGGCGGCGGCAAATAATGGCAATTCATGATGGCGTTGGCGCCCCAATCGGCGGGCCTGCCACAGGGCCTGACGGCGGGCCAGCCCAAGGCTGGTAAAACCATCTGCCGCGGCAATCGCCTGTATCGCGCGGGCCGACACATCAGCGCGTTGCATCACCTCGTCCATTGCGGCAAATGCCGGGTCACGGCTGGCGGCGATACGTTCCCCCTCGCCGCGGGCCAACCCTTTGACAAGACGCAATCCCAACCGCAACGCATGGCGCGGTTGTTTGGCATTTTTGGCCCCCGCGTGATGGTCAGCGGGATGATCAGCGTGATGGTCAGCCAGTTTGGTCAGCTGGCTATCCCAGTCTGAATGATTGATATCGACCGGCAATATGGTCACGCCGCTACGTTTGGCTTCGGCAATCAGCTGGGCCGGGGCATAAAACCCCAATGGCTGGGCATTTAACAAGGCACAGATAAACACATCCGGATAATGGCATTTTATCCATGCCGACACATATACCAGCAAGGCAAAACTGGCGGCATGCGATTCAGGAAACCCATAGGTGCCAAACCCCTCAATCTGCCGAAAACAACGTTCGGCAAAATCAGCTTCATAGCCACGCTTTGTCATGCCAGTGACCATTTTGTCGTGAAACCGGCTGATTTCGCCATGTTTTTTAAATGTGGCCATGGCCCGGCGCAACTGGTCTGCTTCGCTACCAGTAAAGCCAGCCGCGACCATCGCAATCTGCATGGCCTGTTCCTGAAATAATGGCACGCCAAGCGTGCGTTGCAACACCGTTCGCAATTCTGCTGATGGATATGTGACACGTTCCAGCCCGGCGCGGCGGCGCAAATAAGGATGCACCATATCGCCTTGAATTGGCCCCGGCCGAACAATCGCCACCTGCACAACAAGATCATGAAAACAACGCGGTTGCAGGCGCGGCAACATCGCCATCTGGGCGCGCGATTCCACCTGAAACACACCCACCGAATGGCCGCGGCACAGCATATCATAGGTGGCTGATTCTTCTGGCGGCACCGAAGCTAGCGTCACATGCCGGTTATAATGAAGCTGTAATAAATCAAACGCCCGGCGGATACAGCTCAGCATACCAAGGGCAAGAATATCCACCTTGAGCAATCCCAAAGCGTCAAGATCATCCTTGTCCCATTCAATAACGGTGCGCCCCGGCATCGCCGCCGGGCTGATCGGGCATAGATGATCCAGCCGCCCACGGGTGATCACAAAGCCGCCAACATGTTGCGATAAATGGCGCGGAAACCGGCATAATTCATCAACAAGCCGCACCACAAGACGTAGCCGCCGATCGGTGGCATCAAGCCCAGCCGCCACCAGCGCCTGTGTATCAAAGCCGGTTTTTTCACGGCCCCAGACCTCGCCAGCAAGCGCCGATTGCACATCACGGCTCAAACCAAACACCTTGGCCACTTCGCGTAGTGCGCTTTTGCGCCGATAGGTGATCACCGTTGCCGCCAAGCCTGCACGCTGGCGGCCATATTTTGTGTAGATATATTGAATCACCTCTTCTCGGCGTTCATGTTCAAAATCAACATCAATATCTGGCGGTTCGCCGCGCGCCTCGCTGATAAACCGTTCAAATAATGGCTGGGCGCGCGCCGGATCAACAGCGGTAATCCCCAAACAATAGCATACCGCCGAATTTGCCGCCGAACCGCGCCCCTGACATAAAATGCCGCGGCCACGGGCAAACCGCACAATATCAAAAACTGTCAGGAAATAAGGCGCAAATTGAAGCTTTTCAATCAGCGCCAATTCATGCTGGAGATAGGTTTTGACCCGATCATCAACCCCATCAGGAAATCGTTTTTTAGCGCCTTGCCATGTGTGATAGGTCAATTCCTGCATGGCCGTTCGGCCACCCGTGGCCAGCTCGTCTGGATATTCATACGACAACTCATCCAAAGAAAACTGGCATAGGTCAGCAATCAGCGCGGCCTGTTCCAGCGCTTGGGGATAATGCCGCCAGCGCCGCGCCATTTCATCAGGCGACAATAGCTGGCGTTCCGCATTGCGCGACAATAGATATCCGGCCTGATCAATGGTCTGTTTTTCACGAATACAGCACAGCACATCCGCCAGCGGCCTACGGTCAGGCCGGTGATACAAAGCGTTGCTTAGCGCTGCCAACGGCAAATCAAGCGCCGCCGATTCATCCGCCAGAAATGATAAGCGCGCTTCATCAGCACCATCACGATACAAACAGGCCCCGGCCCATAACCGGCCACTCACAAGCTGGCGGATTTGCTGTAGCTTGCGATGATAATCCGCATCCGGGTGGCAAGGCGGTACCACCACAAAAGCGGTACTGGCTGGCAAGCGCGACAAATCAGCAAGATATGGACGGGGGGCGGCTTTTTGGCCGCGCAAATTGGCCTCGCTCAACAACACCGATAAATCTTCATAGGCCTGCCGGTCACATGGATGAACCAGAATATCCGGCCCATCAACAGGCCGCACCCGCACCCCCACAACCAGCCGAATCGCCGCGTCACGCGCCGCTATATGGGCGCGGACAATACCAGCATATGAATTAATGTCTGCAAGGCCAATTGCCTGCCACCCCAGCGTTGCCGCTGTTTCAACCATTTCTGCTGGATGTGCGGCACCAGTTAAAAAGCTGAAATTACTATAACAGCCAAGTGCCGCATGCTGGATGACCGGCGCTGGCATCAGGCAAAAAACCCATGCAGAAACCACGCCGCCATTTCCCCACGTTCTGGCAGGCCATCACGATACAGCCAGAAACATGCCCCGTGATGATCCTGCACCCGAAAATAATCACGGCTTTTGGTACCAGCAGGTGCCACCCACCATGGCGGGGCAATGCGTTCTGGGCCAGTGGCTTTGACAATTTTATGTGTGCGGCGTTGCCATATAAATTGCGCTGGCGGATGATCTGGCAACAGCGCCACCACATCAATAGGATGCGGATGGGCCAACAACCGAATAGGGCGCGGCGGCGCGGTGACAGATTGCGCCGAGGCAAGCCAGCCTGTCCCCGCAACAGATGACGCCGGTATCGCCATTTCTGGCAGGCGGGTCTGTTGGGCGAATTCTGGTTGCCAATTGGCTTGCGGTTGCAGATTCACCACCGATCCATAGCCAAGCCGCGCCACCAAACGATCAATCAAACTGGCGTAATTTTCATCAATGGCCACATCGCTAGATGGCGGCATATGATGCAATGGCTGGTCTAGAGGGGCCAGAGGGCTGCAATCATGCGCCTGCATCCAGCCTGCCTCAATGCCAAATTCCGGATTGATGCGATCGCTAACCCCGGCCAATAAACGATGGAATAGTGCCGATTGGCGGCTGGGGCGTGATAAATGGATATTATGGCGATGCCGCCCGCCATCAACAAGCTGCCATCCCAGCTCAAGCCGCCGCGCCGCCATTCCGGTATGATATAATAGCCGCGCCATTTCATCAGCAAGATAGCTGATCATTGCGACAACATCACTTGCGGCGGCAATTGGCTCGGCAAAATTCCGACTTACAATCATTGGTTGTGTTGGGGCAAGCGGGGAAAAACTTTCTTGAATATCACCACATGCCTGATCTAGCCGGCGCAACAAACCATCCCCAAACCGGGTCGCCAGCGGGGCCCGCGGCATCATCATAATATCACCAATGACGTGAAGGCCCGCACGGTGTAGGGCGGTATCTATATCCTGGTCAATACGCAATGCCGCCAGCGGTAACGGTGCTAATATCTGCTGTATCTTGGTACGCGGCGGTGCTAGCGGACATGCCGCCCCAGAAAATGACCGATTATACTGGTTCACTATAGGCTGGTTCACAATATGAATGCCGGGGCGGGCATAATGCGCCAACGCCCATGCCGCCCCACAAGTTGGCGCCGCGGCAAATCGCGGCCGCAAGCCAGACCGGCGCAAACGCCGCGCACAATCCAGCATAAGACCGCGCACATTACCAAATAAATGTTCCGCACCAGCCACATCCATCCAGATGCCATTGGCCCGTTCATCAACCCCGGTTAAGGGCGAATAACGCCGCGCCCATAAAGCCAGATGTTGCAAATCTGCACGGTCGCTAGCGGCATCATGACTGTGGCTGTGTAATGTTGGGCATAACGCGCGGGCATCAGCAAGCCGCATGCCAGCAACCAACCCATAGCGGCGTGCCAAGGCACAACAAGCCACCAGCCTGTCAACACCATTCACCGATTGCACAAACACCATAGGCTGGCCAGATGGCCCGGCGTTACGATATATGCGTGACGCCGCCAAATAAGGAAAATAGATATAGATGATATGACGATATGTAACAGCCATCATGCGCCCCGTAACAGATGATTACACCGCTTGTGGCATCGCCTGATTGATTGTCAGATTCTGGTGGGTGGCTGGCAATGGCGCGAAGCCTCGATCAAACAGCATCTGTTCAGACGCATGATTATGTCTCATAGCCGCCAGTTCAATAAACCGGCCGGACCATGACTCCCACCCTATATGGCCCTGAAATGGATAGCCGCCACGGGCCCGTTTTAATGTAATCTGCCATCCCGGGCACCATGATTGGCTTGGCGATGTGAAAGATCTATGCGGCCTGTTATGGGTGATATGGCCGGGCATTTTATCAGCTGAAGCCATATTAGTGGGGGCGATATGCCAAACGGTTTCACAGCCATTTGCCGCCAATGGCGCCCCAAGCAGAAACACTGTAACCCGGCTTGATTCAGCCGCTAATTGTATGCGCCGCATGAACCGCATCCAATAATCTGATGATTTTTGCATACCATCATATTCAGCGACAACCGCCGTCAGCCCATCGGTGCGCGCAATATCATCAAGCGCCGCCATACGGCGTGATGGATGCGGCGTATCAACAATCAGCAACCTTGCCGGATCCAACCCCAAAGCCGCCAACCCATGACCATATAACATACCCGCCCCACCAAGGCTGCTGGCCGGGCACCATACAATCGGGCCAACTGATGTACCAACAGCTGATAAATGTGCCACAAGCCGCATAAGAAGCGCTGTCACAAACCCACTTACCGCCCCATGCGCCTGCATCATACCGCACATCATATGGACCCGGCCAAGGGCCAGACCACCCGACAAAGCCGAATCCAGAGAATCAACAGCCAATGGCATGAACTGGCGCGAAACACGCCCATCAATCCCAGCAATCTGGGTTTTAAGATTTTCCAAATAATTGTTTTTAATCTGACAATTAGCGCTGTTTTTATAGAAATTTTTAGCGCTAAAAGCTGGCTGTTTATTGATCGTCACAGCACGCCTCCAGCAGCATTATTATGATTTTTGTTCATGTTTTGTTCTAGTTTAAAACCGCCAACAGGTCAAGCGGCGTCACCGCGCAAACACCCCCTTGGTCTGTCATTTGCGCCGGGCGTTACGAAATTTGTTTAACGGGTAATTATTTTGGCAATTCGCTTTCGACAAGCTGTGCCCAATAGCTGGCCCCAGTTGCTAACACCTCGTCATTAAAATCGTAATTGGCATTATGCAACATCGCCCCTTCTTTGGCTGGGCCAGCCCCCAGCCAGATATAGGCACCCGGCTTTTCCGCCAACATAAAGGCAAAATCTTCAGCGCCCATAGATGGTTCGGGATTAGCAATAATATTATCCGCGCCAACAATATGGCTGGCAATGGCAGTCGCACGCGCCGCCGATTCGGCATGATTGATGGTTGGTGGATAGCCCGGTTCCCATTCAAACGAAATTTTACAGCCATAGGCCTTGGCCGTATTTTCCGCCACATCTTGAATGGCTATTTGCAAAAGGCGGCGAATTTCTGGCGAAAATGAACGCGCCGTACCGCCAAGCCGCACCGTATCTGGAATGACATTCAAGGCACTGCCAGCTTCAAAAATAGTGACCGAGACAACCGCTGGCTGCAAGGGCGGTACACGGCGCGATACAATTGTTTGCAAAGATTGAACAAGCGCCGCCCCACAAGGGATCGGGTCAATACCCATATCCGGCATCGCGGCATGGCCGCCAATCCCCGTCAGCTGGATTTCAAACATATCCGCCGCCGCCATACAGGCACCATCATGCACACCAACTTTGCCGACATCCATGCCCGGCCAATTATGCATGCCCCATATTGAGCGCATCTGGAACTTGTCAAACAGCCCGTCTTTGATCATGGCTTCGCCGCCACACCCGCCTTCTTCGGCAGGCTGAAAAACAAAATAAACCGTCCCATCAAAATTGCGTGTTTCGGCAAGATATTGCGCCGCCCCTAACAACATTGTGCAATGGCCATCATGCCCACATGCATGCATCCGCCCGGGGGTTTCAGATTTATGCGCAAATGTGTTCATTTCCTGCATCGGCAAGGCATCCATATCCGCCCGCAATCCAATAGCGGCATCTGATTTCCCATTGCCGCGCAACACCCCAACGACACCGGTCTTGCCCATGCCCCGGTGCACCTCTATGCCAAATGATGTTAATTTTTCGGCAATAAAATTTGACGTCCACACCTCTTCATAAGAGATTTCGGGGTGCTGATGCATCAGATGTCGCCAGCCGCGCATTTCTTCTTGTCGATCAGCAATCGAATTTATTACAGCCATTTTTTATCTCCGCACCAAATGACCATTGCGGCGTTTTTATTTGATGCCGCCTTTGGCGTTTTGGTGGTTTGCCGGTGATTTGCCGGTCGTGTTATTTTTTGCACGATTTACTGTGCCGCAGTTCAACTCTGCCGGTCAAGCCACATCGCCTGTCAAAACAGATGACGCTTCGCTTCCACCTATCGGGTTCACCCCCATAAAATTTGTCCAAATTGGCCGGACGAAACAGCCCAAATAAATACCAAAAATCGCTTGGAACGATATCGACAATATAACCAAAACCAACTAATACAACGCCATGTCGATTGAGACAAATGTAAGGTCGGTGCGAAGATAGGGTTTATGCCTGCATCTGTTCAGAATACCGGCCATACGAGACAAAGTTTGATCAGCGGGTGCGCCGCGTTTTTGCGGCCTAAAAACCCGCCCGGTAAGAGGGTGTGACATGGCAGATAATCAGCCAGATCGGGGACAACGCGGATTGCCGGGTGGCAAGCCACGTTATTCAGCCTTTGCGGTTGCCAAAAATTCACTGTCCTATCATCAGGACTGGCAGCGGGCGTGGCGTGATGCGGAACCAAAATCTGAATATGATGCGGTGATCATTGGCGGTGGCGGCCATGGTCTGGCTACGGCCTATTATCTGGCGGCTGTGCATGGCATGACCAATATTGCCGTTATCGAGAAAGGCTGGCTTGGCGGCGGCAATACTGGCCGCAACACCACCATCATCCGGTCAAATTATTTATGGGACGAGTCAGCCGCCATATATGAACATTCAATGAAATTATGGGAAGGGCTGAGCCAGGATTTGAATTTCA
Organism: Alphaproteobacteria bacterium; assembly: GCA_038151495.1. GTDB lineage: Bacteria > Pseudomonadota > Alphaproteobacteria > Puniceispirillales > Puniceispirillaceae > UBA3439. Next base: position 2,395 of record JAYOVO010000039.1, on the reverse strand, counting down.
ATGTGATGTTCAGCCAGCGCGGGGTTCTGACAATTGCCCATAGCGAACATGAATTGCGCGAAATGTCGCGGCGGGTGCATGCCATCCGGTTGAACGGTATTGATTCTGAAATTCTTGGCCCGGCTGAAATCAAAAAATTTGTGCCAACCATCAACATCGACCAATCCATCCGCTATCCGGTGATGGGCGGGTTCTTGCAACGCCGCGGCGGCACCGCCCGTCATGATGCGGTGGCGTGGGGCTATGCACGGGCTGCTGATGATCTGGGCGTGGATATTATCCAGAAATGCGAGGTCACGGGCCTGCGTCGTCAGGGCCGCAAAATTGTCGGTGTTGAAACAAGCCGCGGCTTTATCAAAACCAAAAAAGTGGGCTGTGTTGTCGCCGGACATTCAAGCGTTGTTGCGGCGATGGCTGGCATTCGCCTGCCAATTGCTAGCCGACCATTGCAGGCGCTGGTATCAGAACCGATCAAACCCATTCTTGATACAGTGATTATGTCAAACGCCGTGCATATGTATATCAGCCAATCTGACAAGGGCGAAATGGTGCTTGGTGCTGGCGTTGATAAATATAATTCCTATGCCCAGCGCGGTTCATTCCCGGTCCCAGAACATATGCTGGCCGCAGCCGTTGAATTGTTCCCAGTGCTTTCAAGATTGCGGATGCTTCGTCATTGGGGGGGCATTGTTGATACCTGCCCAGATGCATCGCCAATCATTTCCAAGACCGACATTGAAGGGCTGTATTTTGACTGTGGCTGGGGAACAGGTGGATTTAAAGCAACACCGGGTTCTGGCCATGTGTTTGCTGATTTAATTGCCAATGACCGGCCAAATAAAATTGCCGCCCCCTATACGTTGGACCGGTTCCGGTCAGGTTTGCTGATTGATGAACATGGTGCCGCCGGTGTCGCCCATTAGATGGTTTGGCAGGAGATTTTGCTATGATGTTAATTGATTGTCCATTTTGTGGCCCACGCGATGAAACCGAATTTTCATGTGGCGGTGAGGCGCATATTGCCCGCCCACTTGCCGAAAACAAAATCAGTGATGCCGATTTTGCTGACTATTTGTTTATGCGGGACAATCCAAAAGGATTGTTTCTAGAACGCTGGCGGCATAGTGCCGGATGCCGTCGTTGGTTCAACATGGCGCGTGATACGGTCAGCCACGAAATTGTTGAAATCTACCCAATGGGCGGTTTGCCAAAAACAGCCGCCGCAAAATCTGCCTACAGCGCAAGTTGGCGCCGCGACACGGTGGCCGAACATGCCGCCAAACCAGCCCGTACCACCCAGAAAAATGTCGGCAAAGCCAGAGGAGCCAAATAATGTTTAAACTTGGCAAATCAACCTCTCAAATGGCGCGCTTGACAAGCAACAGCCGTGTCGACCAAAAGCGCAAAATCAGCTTTACCTTTGATGGCACATCATACAGCGGGTATGCCGGTGACACATTGGCATCTGCCCTGCTGGCAAATGGCGTGCATCTTGTTGGTCGCTCGTTCAAATATCACCGGCCACGGGGCATTTTATCAGCCGGTTCAGAAGAACCAAATGCACTGATCAGATTGGGCAAAGGTGCCTATGCCGAACCAAATCTTCGGGCCACACAAATTGAAATTTTTGATGGGCTATATGCTGAAAGCCAAAACCGCGTGCCATCATTGTCTTTTGACATTGGTGCAATCAATTCGGTTTTGGCACGATTTTTCCCAGCTGGGTTTTATTACAAGACCTTTATGTGGCCAGCGGCAATGTGGATGAAATATGAACATGTCATCCGTCACGCCGCCGGACTTGGCAAAGCCGCCGATGACCATAATGACCCGGACCGCTATGAAAAAACCCATGCGCATTGTGATGTTTTGGTGGCTGGCGGCGGGGCTGCCGGACTTATGGCGGCGTTACAGGCCGGTCGTAGCGGCGCCCGTGTGATCATTGCCGATGAACAAAATGAATTTGGCGGCTGGTTGCTTGGCGAAGCGAACATTTCTATTGATGACATTCCTGCACTTGACTGGATTGCAAAAACCCGTGATGAGCTGGCGGCAATGCCAAACGTCACCATGCTGCCAAGAACAACTGTTTTTGGCTATATGGACTCAAATTATCTGACCTTAAACGAACGTGTGACCGACCATTTGCCGGAACGTCCGGCGCATCTGCCGCGCCAACGGCTCTGGAAAGTCCGTGCCAAACAAACAGTGCTGGCACAAGGCGCGCATGAGCGGCCATTGGTATTTGCTGGCAATGATCTGCCTGGCGTTATGCTGGCCGGGGCGGTGCGCACCTATATCAACCGCTATGCAACCCTGCCCGGACAGCGCGCCATTGTTATGACAAATAATGATGATGCCTATCGCACCGGGATTGCCTTGCATGATGCCGGGG
>JAYOVO010000038.1:0-12601 GCA_038151495.1 Alphaproteobacteria bacterium | reverse complement strand
TATAAAGGTATCCGGCCAGCGGTGAATGTGGGTCTGTCGGTGAGCCGCGTTGGTTCTGCCGCACAAATCAAAGCCATGAAACAGGTGGCCGGTACCATTAAGTTGGAACTTGCGCAATATCGTGAAATGGCCGCCTTTGCGCAATTTGCGTCAGATATGGATGCATCGACACGGGCGCTTTTGGCACGTGGTGAGCGTTTGACCGAGCTTTTGAAGCAACCACAATATAGCCCCATGCTTGTTGAAGAACAGGTGGCGGTGATTTTTGCTGGTGTGAAGGGCCATCTTGATGCAATCGCGGTTAGCGATATCGGTCGGTTTGAAGCTGGTCTTCTGGATCATCTGCGTAGTTCCGAGCAGGCACTTCTCGACACTATTCGTGACGAAAAAGCCTTGTCTGACAAAACTGAAGAAAAACTGGGCAAGGCCATTGCGGCATTTGCCAAGAGCTTTTCATAAGGCGCTAGGTTAGGTCGAAGACGTTTTTGAATCGTCTATTGGAGTTCGGTAAATGGCATCTTTGAAGGATCTGAAGACGCGCATTAACAGCGTCAAGTCCACGCAGAAAATTACGGCTGCCATGAAAATGGTGGCAGCGGCAAAATTGCGGCGTGCGCAAGATGCCGCCGAATCCGGTCGCCCCTATTCGACCCGTATGCGGCAGGTGATTGGCAATCTTGCCAGCAAGGCTGATGCTTCATCTGCCCCGCAATTGCTTGTTGGTAATGGCAAGGACCAGACCCATCTGCTGGTGGTGATGTCAGCTGACCGCGGTTTGTGTGGCGGTTTTAACGGCACAGTGACGCGCCAGACACGCGCCGAAGTTGCCCGGTTGCAGGCGGAAAATAAGACCGTCAAGCTGTTGATGATCGGGCGGAAATCTGCCGATGCCCTGCGGCGTGAATTTGGTGACCTTTATATTGACCGATATGAAGGCCTGCAGGGTACATCAGTGAATTACAGCGATGCGGCGAAAATTGCTGACGCGATCCGCACCGGGTTTGAAGCTGGCGAATTTGATGTATGCACATTGATTTTCAACAAATTCAAAAATGCCATCACACAGGAAATCACGTTGACCCAGCTGATCCCAGCCGAAGTGGACAATAGTGAAGTTGGCGATGGTGACGCCCCTGCGGTAAGCTATGAATATGAGCCAGAAGAAGATGAATTGCTGGCGAGTTTATTGCCGCGCAACTTGTCGACACAAATGTATGGTGCCTTGCTTGAATCGTCGGCCGCTGAATTGGCCGCACGTATGACAGCGATGGATAACGCCACACGCAACGCGGGTGAGCTGATCGACCGATTGACGCTGGTTTATAACCGGACGCGGCAGGCCAACATCACCAGTGAACTGATCGAGATTATTTCAGGTGCCGAAGCAATCTAACTAGCTTAGCGGCCAAATATGTGAAGAGTAAACAAACCTAATCGGGCAATCTTGCCCACAGCAAAACGGTTCTAGCCCGGAGTAACAAGACCATGGCAAAAAACGGAATTGGTAAAATCAGTCAGGTGATCGGCGCGGTTGTCGACGTCGAATTTGATGGTGAACTGCCAGCGATTCAAAACGCGCTTGAGGTAAATAACAACGGCCAGCGATTGGTGCTTGAAGTTGCCCAGCATCTTGGCGAATCAGCTGTACGCACAATTGCGATGGATGCGACCGAAGGTCTGGTTCGTGGGACTGACGCTGTTGATACAGGCGCGCCGATCACCGTGCCAGTTGGCCCGGAAACACTTGGCCGGATCATGAATGTCATTGGCGAACCAGTTGATGAAGGCAAGCCGGTTAAATCAAAGAAACATTATCCAATTCACCGCCCGGCCCCAGATTATGTTGACCAGTCAACCGAAGCTGAAATTCTGGTGACAGGTATTAAGGTTGTTGACCTTTTGGCCCCTTATGCAAAAGGCGGTAAAATCGGCCTGTTTGGCGGTGCCGGTGTTGGTAAAACCGTTTTGATTATGGAATTGATCAACAACGTGGCAAAGGCCCATGGTGGCTATTCCGTGTTTGCCGGCGTTGGCGAGCGGACACGTGAAGGGAACGATCTGTACCACGAAATGGTCGAATCAGGCGTTATCAAAACAGATGGGCCGGGGTCAAAAGCTGCGCTGGTTTACGGTCAGATGAATGAGCCGCCAGGTGCACGCGCACGTGTGGCCTTGACCGGTTTGACGCTGGCTGAATATTTCCGCGACGAAGAAGGCCAAGATGTGTTGTTCTTTGTTGATAACATCTTCCGCTTTACTCAGGCCGGTTCTGAAGTGTCAGCCCTGCTTGGTCGTATCCCATCGGCGGTGGGCTATCAGCCAACATTGGCAACTGATATGGGTGCGTTGCAAGAACGTATTACCACAACAAACAAAGGCTCGATCACGTCAGTGCAGGCGATTTATGTGCCAGCCGATGACTTGACTGACCCGGCACCAGCCACCTCATTTGCGCACCTTGATGCGACAACCGTGTTGTCACGTCAAATTGCTGAACTTGGCATTTATCCGGCGGTGGATCCGCTTGATTCATCATCACGTATGTTGGATCCACGTATTGTTGGCGAGCATCACTATAATGTGGCACGTCAAGTCCAAGAAGTGTTGCAGCAATATAAGTCCCTGCAAGACATCATCGCCATCCTTGGTATGGATGAATTGTCGGAAGAAGATAAGCTGGTGGTTGCCCGTGCTCGTAAAATCCAGCGTTTCTTGTCCCAGCCATTCCATGTGGCCGAAGTGTTCACTGGTTCACCTGGCAAGCTGGTTGGCCTAGAAGACACAATCGCTGGTTTTGAAGGTATCTTGAAAGGTGATTATGACCATCTTCCAGAAGCTGCTTTCTACCTTGTTGGCACCATCGAAGAAGCTGTCGAAAAAGGCAAGAAACTGGCCCAAGAAGCCGCTTAAGCAACAGTGCTGACAGGAATGGCAGCAAGGAATAGGCAATAATTATGGCTGAAACAACGCAATTAGAACTTGTCACACCGGCACGTATTATGGCGCAGCAGGCTGTTGAAATGGTGGTTGCCCCGGGCGTTGAGGGCCTGTTTGGGGTATTGCCACGGCATGCCCCGCTATTGGCTGATCTCACCCGCGGTGTTGTCGAACTGCACCAAAATGGCAAGGTCACGGATCGGTATATGATTGATGGCGGTTTGGCTGATGTGTCAGGTGAGAGCGTTACCATCCTTGCCGAACGTGCCATTCACCTTGGCAGTGCTGATGCCGCGCAATTAAAGACACAAGCGGCTGATGCCAGCGACGACGAGGCAGCCTTTTTGAATGCGGCAATTGCGGCATTGTAAGCTGATACAAAGATATAAAAAAGCCGCCTTTGACCAGCTAGTCCAAGGCGGCTTTTTATATGGGTGGGCTAGCCCAGAATGGGTGCGAACGCTGTCAAAACATTTTGATAAACATCACGCTTAAAAGGCACCGCCAGATCAACCAGATCATGCGGTGAAAGCCATTTCCATTCGCAAAATTCAGGTTCGTCTGTGGCGATGTTGATATCATCATCATGCCCGGTGAACCGCAATGCCATCCATTTTTGTTTTTGCCCCTTATACTGCCCCTGCCACAATCGGTCAGCTAGAGGTAGCGGAATATCGTAATATAGCCAGTCGTCATGTTGCCCAACTAATTCGGCATCATTGGTGCCAATTTCTTCACGCATTTCCCGCATACAAGCATCAAATGGGCTTTCCCCCGCATCAATACCGCCTTGCGGCATCTGCCACGCTTCAGCGCGGCTATCGATACGGCGCCCGGCAAACACCTTGCCATGATTGTTCAACAAAAAGATGCCGACACAAGGTCGATAGGGACGATCGTGATAGGGTGTGGTGGCCGCATGTGACAGTTTATTCATGGGGTGGTCTTATCCTTGGTAAAGATGGCAACGCCTTGAATCAAATCCAGCGCGCGGGCCAATTGATAGTCAATTTTTGACTGGTCAACCTCTTCGGTAGTGTCTTTGGCGGCCGCGTCACTATCTGATCCAGATGCATTGTTTCCATTTGTATCTTTATCAAGCGCGCCTTTGAGATTTTCTTCACGCGTTGTACCGCCTTCCAGTTTTTCAATTCGCGCCAACGCCACTTCAATATTGGGGGTAATGCCGGTCGCCTGAATGGACACACCGGATGGGGTGTAATAGCGTGCTGTGGTCAACCGCATGGCCCCAGTACCCGATACCGGAATGACCGATTGTACCGACCCTTTGCCAAATGACCGGGTGCCAAGAAGCACGGCACGCTGATGGTCCTTTAACGCCCCGGCGACAATTTCAGATGCCGATGCTGATCCAGAATTGATCAGCACGACAAGTGGCAATCCGCGGGCAATATCGCCGGGCTTGGCATATGCCCGGCTGGCATTTTTTTCATCACGACCACGGGTTGACACAATTTCACCAGCATCAAGGAACGCATCACTCACCGCAATCGCCTCGTTCAAAAGCCCGCCCGGATTATTGCGCAAATCAAGCACAAAGCCTTTTACGCTGTCGCCATGTTCGGTAAAAATTTTCTCTACCGCATCATTCAGCCCGGGGCTGGTTTGTTCAGAAAATGTGGTGATACGTAAATAGCCAATGTTATCAAACACATCAGACCGAACCGAACGAATTTTGATGGTGTCGCGGGTAACGGTGACGTCAAATGGTTCCTTTTGCGCGCGCTGGATGGTAACGGTGACATCTGACCCCACCTTGCCGCGCAATTTATCAACGGCGTCGGACAGTAACATGCCCCGAACAGCTTCGCCATCGATGCCGATGATGTAATCCTCAGGTTGTAACCCAGCTTTGGCCGCCGGTGTGTCATCGATCGGTGACACAATCCTGATCAGGCCGTTTTCCATGGTGATTTCAATACCAAGCCCGCCAAATTTACCCTTTGTCTGGACCTGCATATCAGAAAAATTTTCGGTATCCAGAAAGGATGAATGTGGATCAAGTGACGTCAACATGCCATTAATGGCTGCCTCTATCAGGGCCTTTTCGTCCACCTCGTCAACATAGCTTTCGCGCACCCGCTGGAAAATATCGCCAAATAACCCAAGCTGGCGGTAAATTTCTTCGTTCTTGTTAGATTCAGCCGAGGTCAGTGTAGGCATTGCAAAAACGCCAGCCACCAGCATCCCGCAAAGAAACGGCACCATGACCCGCTTTGCCCGATTACCTGCTGGTATTAAACGGGTGATGAGATGTTTCATTGGTTGCTCCTGTGCGGAAATCACAAAAATATCACTGTCAGAATGGTTCGGTTGGTCGGTTAAAGATAATATGCTTCGCGCGTTCTGACCATAGTGATACACCGTATTAACGTTTCTTTAAGGCGACTTCATGGTGCCAGTCAAAACATCGTGATTCAACCCCATGCCATGATTTCATATCGACACAATCACGCCTTTCTTATGACGCCGTAAACAGCGTTTTACCTGTCATGCTAGCTGGTTGATCAATCCCCATCATGGCCAGCAAGCTGGGGGCTAGATCAGCCAGTCTTCCATCAGTGAGATGTGTCCCGTCATTGCCATTGACCAGAATTAGTGGCACCAAATTTGTGGTATGGGCGGTATGCGGCGACTGCGCCTTACTGTCCCACATGACCTCACAATTGCCATGATCGGCGGTAAGCAACATTTGACCGTTCGCCGCTTCTATTGCCGCTACCAATTCACCGACGCATGTATCAACGGTTTCAACGGCGGTGACGGCCGCCGCAAGATCGCCTGTATGGCCGACCATATCGGGATTGGCAAAATTAATCACCAATAAGTCATGCGATTTGGCCTCTAGACTGGCCACGGCTTTGGCCAGCACTCCGCCAGCGCTCATTTGCGGCAATTGGTCGTAGGTTGGCACATTTGGCGATGGCACCAAGGCGCGGTCTTCGCCGTCGCGCATGGTTTCGTCACCTCCATTAAAGAAAAATGTGACATGCGGGTATTTTTCGGTTTCAGCAAGCCGAAGCTGACGGCGCCCAGCCGCCGCGACAACTTCGCCCAAGGTGTCGGCAAGTTCAACTGGCGGGTAAAGCGGGGTAACAAATTCATCAAGGTCAGCAGAATAGCTCGTCATGCCAAAAGCCAGGCCAAGGGCAATGGGCTGGGTCTTGCAAGATGTCGTTTCTGGCCGATAGAAACAATCAAGAATCTGCCGTGCCCGGTCAGCTCTGAAATTCATCATCACCAGCCCGTCACCATTGCGCATGCCGCTATATCCACCGACTATTGTCGCCTGCAGAAATTCGTCGCTTTCGCCGCGAACATACCCTGCCTGCAAAGCCTGCAAGCCATCATCTGCATGAAACTCTGCCTGTCCGAGGGCGATGGCATCATAGGCTTTCTGGGTGCGATCCCAGCGGTGATCACGGTCCATACCAAAATAGCGTCCGGTGAGGCTGCCAAGCGTGGCATTTTCAGGCAATTGCGACAAGAAGTCTGGCAAGCTGACCCCGGCATCGCGCGGCAACACATCACGGCCATCGGTAAATCCATGAACCACCACAGGCACCCCGGATTCTGCTAACCCTTTGATAACCGCCAGCATATGATCTTGATGGGCATGCACGCCGCCAGGTGATACCAGCCCAATGACATGGGCTGTACCGCCGGTCGATATAAGACTGCTGGCAAGGCGCTTTAGGGCCGGGTGCGCGGTTAATGATCCATCTTTGGTGGCATCATTCAGTCGCGGCAAATCTTGTTTGACAACCCGCCCAGCACCAATATTCATATGGCCAACTTCAGAATTGCCAACTTGTCCGTCAGGCAACCCAACATCCGCGCCAGATGCGGCCAAAAAACTATGTGGACAGCTCGCCCATAATCTATCAAATACCGGTGTGTTTGCGAGCGCGACCGCGTTATGGGCTGGGTCAGTACGATGTCCCCACCCGTCCATAATACACAGAACCACAGGCCCCTTTGCCGGATGATATGCTGTTTTTGCCATGGCGTTTTTATACTGTCGTGCTGGGCTGAAGTATAGTGTAAACCCGCGTCGTTAATTGCCGCGATGATAGGGATGCCCAGCCAAAATCATGCTGGCCCGATAAAGCTGTTCAGCAAGCATTGCCCGGCATAACATATGGGGCCATGTCGCACGTCCAAAGGATATGGTGCGCAACGCTTTTTGACGAATAGGCGCCGCATGACCATCAGCACCGCCAATCGCAAACGCGGCTGACCCATAGCCACTGTCACGCCACGCGCCGATCAGTGCGGCCAAATCTTCGGAAGAATGATCCTTGCCGCGTGGGTCAAGAATGGCAAGCGCCGCACCAGATGGCACCGCCCGCAAAAGCCGCATACCTTCATCATCGGTGCGTTTGGTACCGGCTGGCAATTTGGATTCGATTTCATGGATACTGCCACCTTCGGGAAGCCGTCCCAGCCAGTCTTCAGCAAGCCGGTGTTCGGCTGACCCACGCGCTTTGCCAACGGCGACAATTAAAAGCTGCATGGTCAGTGTCCTTGGGGTGATGACAGTTTGGTTAGCGGCTACCCGTCGGTACCGACAGTGATGATTTCTTCGGCGGCATCATCGGCCCACATACGTTCAAGACCGTAAAATTCACGCACTTCAGGCCGGAATAAATGCACAATGACATCATTCGCATCGATCAGCACCCAGTCAGCTTGACGCAGGCCCTCTAATCCCAAAATGGCAATTTTATTTTGCTTCAGCTTGAATTCAATATGTTCCGCCATAGCGGCAACTTGACGTGATGATGTGCCACTGGCCACGACCATATAATCGGCCATAGCCGATTTACCCTGCAAAGGAATTGTCAGGATGTTTTCGGCTTTGTCATTGTCTAATGAGGTGGTGATTAATTCAAGGATCTGGTCTGCATCACATGCAGTATGTGGTTTAGAAATGGGTGTCTCCTTCAAATATCCAGCCTTTGCGTTTCATCCTTACGCGGTTGGCGTTCGTCGCGGTGTTTCCGAATATCGGTTGCCGACGCATGATGCCGTTGTCCGGCTATAAAACACCACCCCGGCATATTTTGTCTGGTTTTGACGAGACTGCGCCGCAACTGACTAGCGGTATAGCGGCGTCTAAACAAATGCCGACCAGCGCTTATAGCCTGATAAGAATAGCCCGGCCTGTCGATTACGGCAATGGGTAGCAAATTTATTATGTCTTGATAGCGTTTCCACTGCCTAAATTGTACAAGATTATCCGCCCCCATGATCCAGACAAGCCGTGCTAATGGCATGGTTTCATTGAGATATTTCAATGTTTGATAGGTGAAATTACTTGGCAATCTAACTTCGGGTGCAATGACATGTATGAATGGTGTCGCCGCGGTGATATCGCGGGCAGCCGCCAGCCGGTCTGGTAACTTGGCCATATCGGCAGATGATTTTAATGGATTTTGCGGGCTGACCAGCCACCAGATCTGATCAAGTCCTAGCTTGTGATAGGCAGCTAGGCTCATATGCATATGGCCGGCATGTGCGGGGTTAAATGATCCGCCAACCAAGCCAATTTTCAGCTTTGTCCGGCTGTGAAACAGCTGCGGACGATGGTGGCGGGTGCGGTTAACTGCGGATTTGGCCATCGCCGCGTACAACATATTTGAAACTTGTTAGCTGGGCGGCACCGACCGGGCCGCGCGCGTGCAATCTACCGGTGGCAATGCCAATTTCGGCGCCCATGCCAAATTCACCACCATCAGCAAATTGCGTTGAGGCGTTACGCATCACAATGGCGCTGTCGACTCGGTTTAGAAAATCTTCACCAGCCTCGTCCGATTCGGTAATGATGGATTCGGTGTGGCCAGACCCATAGCTGGCAATGTGATGGATGGCCATATCGATGCTATCGACAATCCGCACCGATAAAATGGCGTCAAGATATTCGGTGCGCCAGTCATCATCATTGGCAAGCTGCATATCAGATACCAGTGATGTTGCCGCGCTATCGCCGCGTAATTGACAGCCCGCCTTTTGCAAATCAGTGGCAATGGCTGGCAGCATATCAGCCGCCACATCCTGATGCACAAGCAAGGTTTCGGCCGCACCACAGATACCGGTGCGCCGCATTTTCGCATTAACCACAATGGTTCTGGCTTTATCAAGGTCTGCATATTTGTCGATATAAATGTGGCAGATGCCCTCTAAATGCGCAAATACTGGCACCCGCGCCTCACGCTGGACGCGCTCTACCAATGATTTGCCACCGCGGGGAATAATGACATCAATACCGCCAACCGCGCCAAGCATGGCACCAACCGCGGCGCGATCTGTTGTGGGAACCATTTGCACAGCCGTACGCGGCAAACCGGCGGCCTGTAACCCGCGGGTCATAATATCTCCGAGCAATGCCGCGCTATGCTGGCTATCACTGCCGCCGCGCAAAATTACCGCATTTCCGGCCAGTACACATAGGCCAGCGGCATCAATGGTAACATTAGGGCGCGATTCATAGATCACGCCAATAACACCAAGGGGCGTTGATTGACGGGTAATATCAAGACCATTTGGACGTTGCCAGCGTGCCAATTCGGCGCCAATGGGGTCTGGCTGGGTGGCAATTGTTTCCAGACCAACAGCCATATCTTCAATGCGCGATTCGGTGAGTGTCAGCCGGTCAATGAAGGCATCGCTCAGACCAGATTGCACCGCGGCGGCGAGATCCTTTTTATTGGCGGCAAGCAGATCTGATCGCTCTGCCCGAATGCGCTGTGCCGCTTCACGCAGGGCCATTTGCCGGGCGGCAAACTGGCTGGTGCCAAGCGCCATTTGGGCGTCGCGGGCGGCGGTGACCAAGCGGCCGATCAAGCGCGTTGCGTTTTCAGTTTGCGCGGTGATTTCTGTCATTTTATATCCGGTCCGGCTTTGCTTGCAAGCCAAGCCCCTGTTGCCATGGCCCTAATTATCGATCACCACCAGATTGTCTGCATGGATCATTTCGTCACGACCACGATACCCCAGCATGGTTTCAATTTCACGGCTTTTGTGGCCTTTGATTTTGGTGGCGTCGGCGGCGCTGTAACTGGATAATCCATGACCGATAATCCGGCCTGATTGGTCTTCAACAGCGACAAGGTCACCGCGATCAAACTGTCCGTCAACGGCCACAACCCCGGCTGGCAAAAGTGATTTGCCACTACGCAAGGCCGTGGCGGCGCCGGCATCAACACCTATTGTGCCGCGCGGCGTTAACGCCCCGGCGATCCATTGTTTGCGGGCCGCGTGCGGTGTTTCTGTTGCAATAAAACAACTGCACCTCGCGCCATTTTCCAGCCGCAAAAGCGGTTCTGGGTCACGGCCATCACAGATAATCATATGACAGCCTGCCGCGGTGCTGATACGTCCCGCTTCCAGTTTGGTGACCATGCCGCCAGAGGCATATTGCGCATTTGCGGCGCCAGCCATGGCCATAATGTCATCGGTAATATGATCAATCTGGGGCAGATGTGCGGCGTCGTTATTTTGGTTCGGGTTGCCTGTATAGAGGCCATCAACATCCGATAAAAGAATCAGCAGATCGGCCCCAATCATTGCCGCCACCCGTGCGGCCAAACGGTCATTATCACCAAAGCGGATTTCGGCTGTTGCCACCGTGTCATTTTCATTGACCACAGGTACAGCGCCAAGATCCAGCAAGGCCCCCATTGTCGCGCGCGCATTCAAATGTTTGCGCCTCGTTTCTGTATCGTCCGGCGATAACAGAATTTGCGCGGCTTGCACCTTATAGGCCCCAAGCGCTTCCATCCATGCATGCGCTAGTGTGACTTGCCCGGTAGCGGCGGCCGCCTGTTTTTCCTGGAGGCTTAGCGCTTTGTTATGAATTTTTAACAATCGGCTTCCCAGCGCAATGGCACCGCTAGAAACCACCACCACATCTTTTCCCGCCGATTTGAGCCGTGAAATATCGCTGGCAATCCCCGCCAGCCACGCTTTGTTGATGGTGTTTTTATCTTCATCAACAAGCAAGGCTGATCCGACTTTCACAACGATTCGCTTGGCGTTTGGCAGGGCGCTACGTCCGGCTATGGCGACCATGGTTCAACCTCTTCTGGTTCGGCTTCTTTGGCCCGGCTTGTCTCTATCACCGCAATTAATTGCCGTAACATGTCGGTCACGCCACTGCCGGTGACAGACGATAAACACATCACATGGCCAGCCCCCGCCGCGCGCAGTTCAGCCGCCAATTCATCAGCATAATCTGCTGGCGTGGCGTCAAGCTTTGTCAGCCCGACAATTTCCGGTTTGTCATAAAGGCCGCCGCCATAGGCTTGCAATTCGCGCCGTAACATCTGCCAGGCCGCGACCGGATCGGTGCCGGTGGCATCGACAAGATGTAATAAAATCCGGCAGCGTTCGACATGGCCTAAAAACCGGTGGCCTAGCCCAGCCCCCTCATGCGCGCCTTCGATCAACCCGGGGATATCTGCCATCACAAATTCTTTGCCATCGATCCCAACAACACCAAGGTTGGGATGAAGCGTGGTAAAGGGATAATCGGCAATTTTCGGGCGGGCCGCAGATACCGCGCTTAAAAAAGTTGATTTGCCAGCATTTGGCATGCCAAGCAAACCTGCATCAGCAATCAACTTTAGCCGTAGCCATACCCACATTTCCTGCCCAGCTTCGCCCGGCTGTGATTTGCGCGGCGCCCGATTGGTTGATGATTTGAAAAACGCATTGCCTTTGCCGCCGATGCCGCCTTTGGCCAAAATAATGCTCTGGCCTTCATAGGTCAGATCAGCCAGCACCGTTTGCTGGTCATCTGATAATATCTGGGTGCCGATTGGCAGGCGAAGTGTGACATCTTTGCCCGAGGCGCCACTGCGGTCGCGACCAGCCCCAGGGCGGCCCGAATCAGCCTTAAAATGCTGTTGGTAGCGATAATCAATCAGCGTGTTTAACCCGTTCACCGCCAGCGCGACAACATCACCGCCGCGCCCACCATCGCCGCCATCTGGGCCGCCAAATGGCACATGTGCTTCACGCCGGAAACTCACCGAACCCGGCCCGCCATTGCCAGAACGCATATAGATTTTGGCTTGGTCTAGAAATTTCATTTTGGTGCTTTCGATTCACGCTGTCTGGCTGATGCTGACAAAACACATGTTTAAAAAAACAAGAGGGGAACAACATGAATGTCATTCCCCTGTAATCTGTTTCAGGCCAGTTGAATCTAACCCCGGTTGATCACATCACCGGGTGGTGATGACAACGGGTCTTATTCGGCGGCCTCTGCCATCGGCACAACATTTACAAACATTTTACCGCCAGATTTTTGCCGAAAGGCAACTTGACCTTCGGTCAGTGCGAACAGGGTATGGTCTTTGCCCATGCCAACATTGTCACCGGGATGCACTTTTGTGCCACGCTGGCGCATGATGATGTTACCGGCCAGAACCGATTCGCCACCAAATTTCTTTACACCAAGACGACGACCAGCCGAATCGCGACCGTTTCTGGAGCTACCACCTGCTTTTTTATGTGCCATAGTTCAACACCCTCTTATCGATTTTGATGCCGCGGCGCGGCGCGGTAATTAGTCTTTTTTTGCTGCCTTTTTTGCGGCTGGCTTTTTCGCTGCTGCAGCTTTTGGCGCGGCCTTTTT
>JAYOVO010000037.1:0-12822 GCA_038151495.1 Alphaproteobacteria bacterium | reverse complement strand
GCGATTGATACGCATGCCGCCACCAGCATCATCCCCACCTATATTGGTTTTGACTGCACAGCAGACAGCTTGCATGTTGGCTCACTTGTGCAGATTATGATGCTACGGATTTTGCAAAAATGCGGTCATAAACCAATCGTTTTGATGGGGGGAGGCACCACCAAAGTTGGTGATCCATCCGGCAAGGATAGTGCGCGGCCTTTGCTGTCTGATCAGGATATTGAGACCAATAAAAACGGCATTAAAAAGGTTTTTGAAAAATATCTAACCTTTGGCGATGCCCCAGCAGATGCGCTGATGGTGGATAATGCGGACTGGCTTGACACCTTGCATTACATCAGGTTTTTACGCGATTTTGGTGCGCATTTTTCCATCAACCGTATGATGGGCATGGAATCAGTAAAATTGCGGCTTGATCGCGAACAGAATTTATCCTTTCTGGAATTTAACTATGCCATTTTGCAGGCCTATGACTTTCTCGAATTGCGACGCCGCTATGGCTGTATGATGCAGCTTGGCGGCTCAGATCAATGGGGCAATATTGTCACCGGCATTGATTTAACCCGGCGGGTTGATGGCCAAGAGGTATTTGGCCTGACATCGCCGCTGATCACCACGTCATCTGGGGCAAAGATGGGAAAATCTGCCAATGGGGCGATCTGGCTGAACCAAGAGCGCCTGTCTGCTTTCGATTTTTGGCAGTTCTGGCGCAATACCGAAGATGCTGATGTTGAGAGATTTTTGGGGTTGTTCACCGAACTGCCAATGGATGAAGTGCGCCGGCTTGGCGCCCTGCAAGGCGCAGAAATTAATGATGCCAAAATCATTCTTGCCAACCATGCCACCACCCTTTGTCATGGCGAAGCGGCGGCCAAAGCCGCCGAAGCCACGGCCCAGACAACATTTGGTGATAAGGGCATGTCGGATGGTCTGCCGCAGGTTGAAATTGACCGAGATGAGGCCAACGGGTTGAGCATGATTGCCGCGCTTAATCTTGCTGGATTTGCAAAATCAAATGGCGAAGCAAGGCGGTTAATTCGTGGCGGGGGCGCCCGGTTAAATGACCAAGCCATCACCGATGAAGAAGCTGGTTTGAATCAGTCTGATTTTGTTGATGGTAAGGCAAAAATTTCAGCTGGAAAAAAACGCCACGCGCTGATTGTGCTTCGCTAGTTCTGCTGGCCTTTGATCTTGTCTTTTATTGGTTTGATGGCGATCCATCGGGGTCTAGCGGGGCCTCATCAGCCTCATCGGTTTCATCAGGCGTTGCATTGAATAATCGGTCACTTTCTTTACCAAGCCAGTTTGGACTGATTAAATCGCGCAACAATCCTGGGGCTATAGAGGCAGGGTTCACCGCTGTTTTCATATCATCAGACAGGCCAGTCACCCGAAACTGGGTGGCAAAAATACCGCTTTTATCCAGACCCGTCAGCACATTGCCGATAAGCGGTAATTTGCCGACAATGTTGCTAATCTGGCTGACCGGCACCAGATTGCCGCTCACATCAACTTGCTTGCTTGTACGGTCATACACCCCAACCATTGATACAGCCACCGCATCACCACTGGCTTTGAGGGCTTTGATGTTGACAACAGAACCTCGTGTTTCAAGTTCTGCATGACCATATCTAAAGGCGGTGCCGTCTCCTTCGACAAGCGCATAAAGACCGGCAAGGCTCAGAACCGATAACGCCTTGACCGCACGCGGTGCCTCAACAACAGCAAAATTTTCAATGTCGATGCGTGTGTCGTAATGTTTGAAATCGGCACTATCAAATATGGTTTCAAGCCGTACATTTCCGCCACGCACGGTATCGGTGATATCAAGACCCGACAACATACGGCCGCCATTCTTTGAGGTCAGAACAAGTTTTGGTTTACCGTCTGCGTCATCGGTAAAATTGAAATTTGTCTCACCGCCACCGATTAAACCAATGCCTTTAATGGTTTCATCACCCGTACCAAAAACAATGCCAAACTGTGCTTCGGTGATCAGTGGTTCGCCGCGCACAAGCAAGCTGCCAGAAAATTCTGCCTCACCCGCCCCTTTGGCCGACCTTGTCCCAACCAATTGTCCAGACAAGCTGATCTGGTTATCGACAATGATCTGATCGGCAGTGAAATCAAAATTCACCGTTTCGCCGCCGCTCACACCTTTGTTGCGCCGTAATGGCACCAGATCAATGATTTTTGCGTTGGCGCCAACCTGCCATGATTTGTCCTGATTGGATTCAATAATCAAATCCCGAATATCATTACCCGGCCATGCCACACGTTCAAAAAAACCAGCCTGCAAGGCACCAGCCGTATCAAATACGACTTGGCCTTGTGCAACCAAACTACCGGCAACAATGTCGATATCATTCACCGCCGCCAATTCACCACCACGCAGATCAATCACCATGCTGGCCTGACCAGCTTCGGCTGGTAATTTTGCCCAATTCAAAACTGGCACATCTATCGACACACCCGTCAACGGGGCGGCGATTTTAACTTCACCCGTGTTTTTGGCTAGATCACCGGTATATTCCAGCTTGCCACCAAGTCGCCCATCAAGCCGCAGGCCCAGTCGGCGTGCCAGCACCGCCGCCAGTTCAGGTGACGGTGACGCCAAACCAACAGCTTTGACGCTTTCTTTTTCCCGGTCAAATTGCACGCTAAATTCAGCTGGCGCGCCCATAAATGACGCGGTGCCGCTGATATCGGAACGATCTTTATCAAACGCGGCCACCAATTCAGCATCATCAATAGCAATCCCTCCCGGCAAATTCGAAAAAGACCCATTGCTGATCGTTGCGTCTAGCTTTTGGATGGCTTTCAGCGCATTGAATTTTTCTCCAATAGGAAATGCCGCTTGTAAGATCATTTCCGCTTCACCGGATGCGGTCACGTCAGTCACATCAATAGTCGCCAATGTTGTGAGACCGGACGATTTGGCATGGTCGATGGCTTTGCCAAGCCCACCTTTGATAGAGATTGATAACGCGGCCTGCCTTATGGCATCGCCAACAATAGGCGAAATCGTCACATTACCATGCTGGACACTCATCCCACCAAAATTGGCATTGGTGATATTCGCCACAAATTTTGCATTATCGACCGATAAGTCTGCATTAAGGTTGGTAAATGGTGGCGAGTGATCCGACCAGCCAAGAGTGGTGTCATGCAAGCGCCAATTCCCATTTATATCTTGCAGTTTATGCCTGCCAATATCGGCGTCATAGCTGGTACGAAAAGATAGTTTGGCATCACGTATGCGCCCAGATGGCATATGTTGACGAAGCCACTGACGGGTCACAGGTGCGGCAGGTGCTGGCCATAAGGCGGTAAATAAGGCGGCATCAAAATCATCCGCACTTATATCCATCTTCGATGATTCAATCGCATTGTCATTATTGATGGTGCTATTTGCCGATAATGAAATTTTGCCGTTAGGCCCAAAATCGGCTGTTACGCCACCAGTAAGCGTGCGGCTATTGGTAAATTGCGCCTGCAAATTCGCCGCAGGCATAAGCACCGGGGCTTCTCGGCCAGCCAGCAATACAGACCCATCAGAAACTGTGGCCGCAATGTCCAGTTCATCAATTTTGCCCTGACCGCCCATGCGGATAGCAAATTTGCCATCAACGGTTCCCACCGCACGGCGATATTGATCGGTGGCAACATTCACACGCAACCCGGAAACATATCCGTCAAAATCAAACCGCGATAGGGCAAGGGCGCCATTGGCTGGATTATATCTACCAGCGATTTGCGCATTTCCGTCCTGCAGAAATCCCCCATCCACATGCGACCCAATCAGGGCTTTATAATCGACGGCAACCGTGTCTGGCCAGTCCGCCAAAATTGTGCGCAACGCAAGATTGTCAGCTTTCAGGCCGCCAGCAAACGACACAGATGATGTGCCAATATTATCAACACCACCAACAAAGGCGAGTTCCCGGCCATCCGCCATGGTGATTCCAAGCTTGGCAATATTGAGCGCTTTTTGGCTACGCGCATAGGTGCCAATGATATCCGCCGAGACAAACGCGGGATTGCTGAGCCTGCCAGACGCGGCAAGCACCCCATCTTGCAATGTGATATCAGCCTCTAAATTGGCGATTTCAGACTCTTCAACATTAATTCCAATATGGCCAGACACGGTGCCAAGCGTTTTAAATTCATCCGGGATTTTATCGATATAACCAGCAAAATCAGTCAGTCGTAATTTTTGCGCTGTCATATCAACAGCAAATCGGCTACCCCCGGGCCAGCCGGTGAGGGTTGCGGTGAAGTCACCCGCATCTGTAGCGCTGGTATCATGACGGCCACGTATGCTGCCAACCAGACTGCCATTTGTCAGTGCTTCAAAGTCAAAATATAAATCTGAAAATCTGACTTTCGGCAGGATGCCTGTTGCATCGCTCAACGTCATGCTGGCGACATCAATGCCAATTTTGCGCATGGTGAGGTTTTGTGCGATCTTGCCGGCTTGTTCGGTCCGGCCCAATAAAGCCCCCGTAACCCCCATGATTTTAGGCATGTTCCAGCCATTTTCTGTCTTCACCAAATCAAGATCAAGACCGCGCAATATCAGTTTTTCTGGCTGTCCTGTCAGCAAGCTGGCAAAGCCAAATTCAAATTCCGCTGTTGGCACCAAAATCTTGCTCTGGTCCAGCTCTATGCGCATGTGATCAATGTTTAGCGTGAGCGGCCGCAAAGACATCTGCAGGCCCAACCCGGCATCCGACACTGCCACAACAAGCCTGTCTGAAATCTTATTCAGCCGGTGTTCAACTAGTTGAGACAATCCCCCCGCTTGCTGAACAAAGGCAAAACCAGCAACAACGCATAGCCCAAGCAACCCGAAAATCGCGCCACCAAGAACTTTCCAAAATCTGGCTGTTGTTAACACACCGATCGCTGACACATTGACGCCTTATCTAACCACTGAAGAGCTTGTTTTTACCATGATGCGCATCACCTGTCTTGCAGTCTACCGTATAATAACTATCTATTCTGCATCATAATCTAGCTTGTGCCGGCCGCGACATGTTGCAAAAGCTCCGCTGGCCGACCCAAAGGAGACACGCATGCTTTCTGTTGGCGATATTGTGCCTGCCACCGACATAGCGACGGATACCGAACGCTATTCTCTAGCCCCGCATGATGGCAAAAAGATGGTCATTTTCTTTTTTCCGCGCGCTGATACCTCTGGCTGCACGAAAGAATCCATCCAGTTTTCCGATCTTATTGAAGATTTTGCCGCCGCTGGTGCCGAAGTGATCGGTATTTCAAAGGACACCCCGCAAAAACAAGCCAAATTCCGCGCAAAATATGACCTTAAATGTCATCTTGGCTCTGATCACGACACTGATATATGTGAACAATTTGGCGTATGGGTCGAAAAATCCATGTATGGCCGGACCTATATGGGCATTCAGCGGGCAACCTTTGTCATTGATGCGACTGGCAAAATCGCCGCGGTCTGGCCAAAAGTAAAGGTTGATGGCCATGCCGCCGAAGTACTGGCATTTGTTCAAACCATGTAACTGATGCCGCATCAATCAACATTATCATCCGCGATTGTTATCGCGCTTGAAACAGCAAACCCGCATGAAAAGGCCCTTGCGACACGGGATATTGTTGCCGCATGGCGTGCCAATCAATTCTCCGAACTTGGCCGCACCCCGCCGCCAGATCGACCGGCGCGGCCTGCCAAACCAACGCTCTTGCCGCCCCGCGGCGTACCACGCCGCCGCATTACCGCTGGCAGTGCTGGACGTATCGCACTTCTTCATGCCATTGCCCATATAGAGCTGAATGCCATTGATCTGGCACTTGATATGGCGTGCCGGTTTGTTGGTCAGAATCTGCCAAAAGATTTTTACAATGATTGGCTTGGCGTTGCGGATGACGAATCTCGACATTTTTTAATGTTAAGCGACCGTCTCGCCCACCTAGGCGCCGCCTATGGCGATTTGCCAGCCCATGATGGACTCTGGCAAGCGGCTGATGCCACCAAACATGATCTGCTGGCACGATTGGCGATTGCACCATTGGTTCTCGAAGCACGGGGGCTGGATGTCACACCAGCTATGATTGAAAAACTAACGAATGTTGGCGATCCAGATAGCGCCGCGGCGCTGAACATCATCATGACAGATGAAGTTGGGCATGTGGCCGTTGGCAAACGCTGGTTCGATTATGTGTGCGGGCTGGACAGGCTTGACCCAGTCAGCAGTTGGCACCGGCTTGTCACACAATATTTTCATGGTGATCTCAAACCACCTTTTAACATTGCGGCGCGCCGTGCTGCTAAATTTTCATCTGCTTTTTACGGGCCACTTGCCGAACGCGATGATTTAGTCGCCCCGGCCCGCTAGCGCTGGTTGCCAACACGCGACGCCAAACTTGCGGCAATAAAATCGTCAAGGTCACCATCTAGCACCCCTTGTGCATTTCCCTTTTCAACGGATGTCCGCAAATCTTTTACCATTTGGTAGGGATGTAACACATAAGACCGAATTTGATTGCCCCAGCCAATTTCGGTTTTGCTGGCGGCCGCATCATTGGCGGCTTCTTCACGCCGCTGTAATTCCAATTCATAAAGACGCGCCTTTAGCATGTTAAATGCCGTAGCCCGGTTACGATGCTGGGATCTGTCATTTTGACATTGAACAACGATATTTGTCGGCAAATGTGTGATCCGAATGGCCGAGTCAGTTTTGTTCACATGTTGGCCGCCCGCCCCCGACGCACGATAGGTATCAATCCGCAAATCTTTTTCTTCAATTTCAACTTCGATATTGTCATCAACAACCGGATAAACCCAAACACTGGCAAAGCTTGTGTGGCGCCGCGCTGAACTATCATAAGGCGAAATTCTGACAAGTCGATGCACCCCAGATTCGGTTTTCATCCAGCCATATGCGGTGTCGCCATTCACCCGCATGGTGACTGATTTAATCCCAGCTTCTTCCCCGGCACTTTCTTCAATCATTTCGATCTTGAAACCGCGCGTGTCGCACCAACGGCTGTACATTCGCAACAGCATCTGCGCCCAATCCTGGGCCTCGGTGCCGCCCGCACCTGCATGAATTTCAACAAAACAATCATTGCCGTCAGCTTCGCCCGACAACAAGCTTTCAAGCTGGCGCTTTTCTGCAATCGTCACAAGCGAGGATAAGGTGGCCTCTGCCTCGGCGATAATTTCATTATCGCCTTCAGCCGCGCCAAGCTCAATCAGATCAACAGCATCTGTCATCTCGCTCTGCAAAGATGTAATGGCATGCAACTGGCGTTCAAGCTGGTTTTTTTCCCGCATGACACGTTGTGCTTCTGCTTGATCATTCCAAAAGTCAGACGCCGTTGTTTGGGCTTCAAGCGCGGCAAGCCGATCTTGTGCATCATCGAAATTGACATGCTTGCGCAGCAATTCCAATGAAGATTGAATAACCTCTATTTTCGCAAGTGTTTCCGCCTGCATAATTTTATCCTGTCGGGCTTGATTGCAATACGCCAAAGACGGCTGTTTGTTCCTAGCCCGTCATATTCTATGTGGCAAGCCCGAAAGCATGACACAAAAGGATGAAATTTTTAATAGAGGCCCAGTGTTTTTTTAACAAATATCGAGTGTTTTTTAATAGAGACCTTGTGTTGTCAGCGCCCCGCCGGTCACCGTACCACTGGCATCATTTCCAGATTGCGGCACGTCGATCAGCGCCCCACCGGGCCGTTGGTCAGGTTTGAAAACCTCAATAATGGCGTTTTTATCGCCAGGCAAAACACGCTCGCCTGTTTCAGCATGCACCGGGATCAACAAAATATCATTCGGTCGACGAAACGGGATCACCGGCTTGTCAATTTGCGATCTGGTCATAAAGTCACCAAAGATTGGCACCGCCACAGTTGAACCGGTTTCGCTTTTGCCTAGTGGACGCGGCAAATCATAGCCAACAAACACGCCAACAACCAAATCTGGCGTAAAGCCAATAAACCACCCGTTGGTATTATCATTTGTGGTACCGGTTTTACCAGCGACCGCCAGACCAAGATCGCTGATATATCGGCCCGTGCCACGTTTAACCACCCCTTCGAGCATCGACACCATTTGAAACGCCGATGCTGGCGAGGTAATTTGTGGCCGGTCATCAGACAATAGCGGCACTTTGCGCATATCATTAACGCGGTCACATTTCGGGCATTGCCTGCGATCATGACGATAAATGGTTTTGCCATGCCGGTCTTGAATACGATCAATCAGGCTGGGGGTGATTTTATGCCCGCCATTGACCAGCATGCCATAGGCCGCCGTCAGACGTAATAAGGTGGTTTCACCAGCACCAAGCGACATTGACAATAGCGGCGGCAAATTATCATTCAGACCAAACCGCCGGGCATATTCCTGCACTGTGTCCATACCCAAATTCATTGCCAGTCTGGCAGTCATAAGGTTACGCGACTTTTCAATACCAAGGCGCATAATCGACGGGCCATAAAACCGTTTTGTATAGTTGGCAGGCTTCCATTTTGGTTTGCCCGGCCCCTGATCAACTACCAGCGGCGCGTCCAAAATCCGTGTTGTCGGGCTAAAGCCAGCATCAAGCGCCGCCAGATAGACAAATGGTTTAAAGGCCGACCCAGGTTGGCGCATGGCCTGTGTTGCCCGGTTAAATTCAGATTCAGCATAATTATAGCCACCGGTCATGGCCAGCAATCGCCCGGTATGCGGGTCCATTGCAACAATCGCCCCCTCAACCGCTGGGCGTTGTCCCAGTGCAAAATCTTCGCTATCTGGTACAAATCCATTTCTGATCAAATCCGGGGTAAAGCCGGGCGGTTGCACAATAACAATGTCATTCACCGCCAATGCTTGTCGCAAATCATTTAATGGCGGTGGGCGCACCCCGTCTTCGTCACGTGGTGGATAGGCCCAGAATGCCAATTGAAACGGTATTTTGGCATGGCGCCCCTGCACATAAATTTCCACTGACCGCCGGGTGACCTTGGTAACCAGCGCGGCGTAATGTTCCGGGCGCAGCTTTTTTGTATAGGTATCTAATGTGGCATCAATATCAGCATCATCCGGCATGCGCCCCAACGGCCCCCGCCACCCCTGACGCCGATCAAGTGCCTCTAGGCCGCGTTCCAGCGCGTCATCCGCCAATTGCTGTAAATGCGGATCAAGTGTGGTGCGCACAGATAACCCCCCATCATAAAGGGCGGTTTGTCCAAATTGATCCAGAAGCTGGCGCCTTACTTCTTCGGTAAAATAGGGCGCGTTTGCCGCGTCAAAACCAGTTTGGCGCTGCAACAGCAAAGGTTCAGATTTGGCCGCCTCTGCCTCGGCCTCGGTGATATATCCATTTTGCCGCATTTCATCCAAAACCCAATTGCGGCGGGCAATAGCGGCGCGGTTGTTGCGCACCGGGTGATAATTATTTGGCGCCTTTGGCAAGGCGGCAAGATACGCGATTTCAGCAAGCGCCAATTGATCTAATGGTTTATCAAAATAATTAAGCGCCGCCGCCGCCACACCATAACTGCCCATACCAAGATAAATCTCATTCAGATAAAGTTCCAAAATCTGATTTTTACTAAATGCACGCTCCATCCGAAGCGACAAAATGGCCTCTTTAATTTTGCGCTCAATGGATAGCTCATTTGTCAGCAGAAAGTTTTTTGTCACCTGCTGGGTAATGGTCGATGCACCAATAGGACGGCGGCCCGTGCCGTAATTCAAAAGATTGGTCACAGCGGCGCGCGCCAAGGCCCGCAAATCAACCCCAAAATGCTGATAAAATCCTTTGTCTTCAGCCGACACAAATGCCTCAACAAGCCGTGGCGGCATAGCCCGCACCGGCACAAACAACCGCTTTTCATTTGCATATTCAGCCAGCAACGCCCCGTCACCAGCATGTATTCGGGTCACGACTGGTGGGTCATAATTTGCCAGTTGCTGATAATCAGGCAAATCACGCCCATAGGTCCAGAACACCCACAGCACCATGGCGGCGACCATTACCACCCCCAAAAATACCAGCGACATGAAAAAGGAAATAAATCTGAACATAATACCTAGGTTAAACGGTAATTTTGGCGCATATGTGGCAAACACCCTGCATAACTTATGCCGCTTTTGCCTGTTTCATCAGCATGAAAACCATCAGGAAAATTGGCTGTCATTTTTATAATTTCGGGCCATACGCATTCAAATAATTAATGATCGCCTTTGTCAGGCGGCTGTTCAGCTTGCGTAGATAGTCAGAATTACGCAAATTCTTTTCATCATCGCGGTTCGACAAAAAGCCCATTTCGACAAGAACAGATGGCATATCGGGGGCCTTTAAAACCGCAAAGCCAGCAAACCGATGGCCGCGCCGGTCACCGCCGGGCATATCACGGATTTGCGTCAAAATGGCAGCGGCTAAATGTGATGATTGGTTCATTGATTCACGCTGGAACATCCGCAGTAATTCGCCCGCCGCATCTGGGTCTTCGGCACCAAGATCAGGCCCGCCGATAAGATCCGCCTTGTTTTCTTTACGGGCCAGCGCCGCCGCTTCCTTGTCCGAGGCCGTGTCGGACAAGGTAAAGACGGATATGCCGCGTGCCTTTCCTGACTGCGCCGAATCCGCATGAAGCGAGACAAACACATCCGCCTGCTGGCGCCGTGCAAGACGTATCCGTTCCCGAAGCCGTAAATATCGGTCATCAAGACGCGCCAAAATAGGTTGGATTTTACCAGTCGCCGCTAATTGCTTGGCCAGATCACGCGCCGCGGCCAATGTGACCGCCTTTTCCTTTGTGCCAGATTTGCCGATGGCCCCCGGATCCTTGCCGCCATGGCCAGCATCTATAAATACGACCCAGCGCCGGTTCTTGCGCTTTGGCACCAACGTTGAATCAATGGCTGGTTTGCTGGCCCCGGCAGATTGATTTGCTTGCAATGCCCGTTTCGATTTTGGCAGTTTCATTTGCTGGCTAACGGCCTTTGTCGGGCTGTTGGCGGTTGTTAAATCGGCAGGGGGTGCTGCAAATGTGGCGCCCGGGCTTTTTTTCAATGCCGCCGCCGCCACCATAAAGGCAGTGTCACCAACATTGACAAGATCGACAACAAATCTCTCACCACCCGATGCTGGCGGCAAGGTGAAGGCACGCACCGGTGCCGCTGGCTGGTTAAGCTCGATCACCAATCGCCCGGTATCTGGCTTAGGCAATCCAAATCGATAGGCACTGGCCAACCCGATGCCAAGGTCGCCGCGTTGCGGCAGACCATTGACCTGCCAGCTGGCATCCGGCATATCAATCACCAGCCGGTACGGGTCAGCCAGCAATGATAATTGAGCCTGTAACGGCGACCGCGTCTCAACAACCAGCCGCAGCCCCGGTGATTCGTCAACAGTCACCGCGCCAATGCGCATACCGGTCACTGAATTTTGTGCCAGCGGGCTGGTCATGGCCGACAACATAACGCATAGCCACGTCATCATAGCCAGCGCCATACGCCCAAAATATTGCGAAAGACCAGGCAAATACGGCATAACCAGACATATCAGATTTATGCTTTTGAACACTGGCATATCCGCGTTGCCCTGTTGACATTCTGTTTTTCGACCACCGCAACCTAGCCGATCCGGGAAAAGCAACAAAGTAAAAATCAGCTAAATCACAAAATGAGCATTAGTACCTTGGCAAATGCATTTAACAGCGTGTATATAAAAATATACAAGGTGTTGAGATGTGTTTGTTCTCAATTCAAAATCGGCGAAAAAGCCGGATGTTATGAGACCAAACAGACCATCAGCGCCTTTATTTGTGAATTTTTGCCGGCGTTGCCCCGCCGCACTATGTGCTAAAGCGCGATTAACTTGATAATCGACGCGGCCTTTAAACGGCCCCGCATAACATGGCAGCACCACCGGCTAACCAACCGCGTAACATAACAACTATCGGATCAATCCAATGACACGCAACGCCCAAACCTATCACCAGCGCCGCTTCGAAAGTGCGGCCTGTCGTGCGGGCGGTGTTTGCGCATTGTATCCGTCTACAACATACCTGCCATCATCATTGCCCTTGCCGATCACAAGGCAAAGACAGCACGAGATGGCCGGAGAGAGATACAATAATGACAAAGCGTATATTAATCGATGCCCGCCAAACCGAAGAAACCCGGGTGGTGTTGCTTAGCGGCACCCGCATTGACGATTTTGACTATGAAACAGAACACCGCAAACAATTAAAGGGAAATGTATATCTTGCACGGGTGACGCGGGTCGAACCTTCATTGCAGGCTGCATTTGTCGAATATGGTGGTAATCGTCAGGGCTTTTTGGCCTTTAGTGAAATTCATCCTGATTATTACCGCATACCGATTGAAGACCGCGAGGCTTTGATTGAGGCTGAAGGTGCGTCTCATGATGATGATGCCGAAGACGCGCCTGAAGATGGCACCCCGGAAACAGTTGGCGGCGAAAGTGCCGAAGACGAGGATATCCGCCCAAAGCGCCAGGTAAAAAAATATAAAATCCAAGAAGTGATCTCTAGAAAACAGATCATGCTGGTACAAGTTGTCAAAGAAGAGCGCGGCAATAAGGGCGCAGCTTTGACCACTTATTTATCGCTGGCCGGGCGCTATTGCGTGCTGATGCCAAACAACAGCCGGGGCGGTGGCGTCAGCCGCAAAATTACCAACCCAGCCGATCGAAAGCGGCTAAAAACAGTTGTTGGCGGCCTAGATATAGCCAAGGGCATGGCTGTAATTGTGCGTACCGCAGGTGCCAAACGCACCAAAACAGAAATTGCCCGTGATTATGCCTATCTGTCGAAATT
>JAYOVO010000036.1:0-13019 GCA_038151495.1 Alphaproteobacteria bacterium | reverse complement strand
CATGGCTGTTCCAAAGAGTAAAATCACCAAATCAAAGCGTAACATGCGCCGCGCTCATGACGCCCTCGCTGCAGATGCTTATGTCGAAGACAAGGTGACAGGTGAACTGCATCGCCCGCATCATATCGATCTTAAAACCGGTATGTATCGTGGCAAGCAGGTTTTGAAGGTTAAAGACCGCATTTAATGCGGTCAATCAAACCGCGATCACCATCTGATCTCAAAATTTTAATGACCGACAAAAGCGCAAAATTTGGTATTGGTGCCATCGTCAAACACCGGCTATATCCTTTTCGGGGTGTGGTTGTTGATGTTGACCCGGAATTTGACAATACCGATGAATGGTATGAATCGATCCCGGCTGAGTTGCGCCCGGACAAGGCCCAGCCTTTCTACCATTTGCTTGCCGAAAATTCAGACAGCTACTATACCGCCTATGTCAGCCAGCAAAATCTGCTCCCTGACGGGGAAAATGGCCCGATCGGTCATCCTGACGTTGACGAAATGTTTGATGGCCTTGACGGAGAGCGTTATTTTCTGCGGCCAGAGGCATTTAACTAGGCTTGGCATTTAACGAAGCTTAGCATTCAACTAAACTGGGCCTTTGACTGAACCGGGCCTTTCATTATCCCACTACGCCGCCGCGATCATGCGTCGTCTAGGCCCTCGGTGATGTTGGCGGGCTTCATGCGACAAAATTTCCGCAAAAAACCATGAAAAAAACGTTGCTACGGCCTTGAACCCTGCCGGTAACAACGCTATCTACATCGAAACAGGACTAAATTGGTCTTGATTTTGATAATCATTCGCAAAACGCTGGCTGTCAGATATGTTTTGGCCGCCGGCACAGTCACTATCGGGTAGATGGCAGGGGCATGTTTAAGCTGAACCGAATGACAGATTACGCCATTGTGGTGTTGGGCGTATTGGCGCACCGACAGGGCGAAATTCTGGCCACCGCACAGCTCGCCGAATTAACCGGCCTGAACCAGCCGACTGTTGCAAAAGTGGCCAAGACCCTTGTTGCGGCTGATCTGCTGGATACCCAACGCGGTGTGCATGGCGGCTATCGTTTGGCACGGCAGGCCGCGATGATCTCGCTGGTGCAGATTGTCGAGGCAATGGAAGGTCCGATCGCGGTAAATGATTGTGTTGAGGGGGCGCAAGACCCCTGCATGGTAAGCAATTGCTGTTTTATGAGCCGCAATTGGAACCGGGTGAATCTGGCGGTGCGTAATGCGCTGAATGATGTCAGTTTGGAAGATTTGATTGATCCTGCACAGCTGTTTGCGCCTGTTGATCGCGAACAGGTGGTCGATCACAAAGTGCCGTCGACGCAGCAAAGTGAAATGTTATCGTGACGCCAAGGAAAGTAACGAGAGGAACGCCATATGGCCGCTACAATTGAGACCATTGAAACGCTGGAACAAGCCACAGGCAAATATAAATATGGGTTTGTGACGGATATCGAGAGCGATAAAGCGCCAAAGGGTCTGAATGAAGATATCATCCGGTTTATTTCGGCCAAAAAGGACGAGCCGGAATGGATGCTTGAGTGGCGGCTAAAAGCCTTTGCCGTATGGCAAAAGATGGACTCGCCTGATTGGGCAAAGCTTGATATCCCACCGATCGACTATCAGGACGCCTATTATTATGCAGCGCCAAAGACATCTGATGGCCCGGCATCGCTGGATGAGGTTGATCCGGAACTGTTGAGAACCTATGAAAAGCTTGGAATTCCGATTAGCGAACAAAAGCTTCTTGCCGGTGTTGTCGCGGTTGACGCGGTGTTTGACTCGGTTTCGGTCGCCACGACCTTCCGCGATGAACTGGCAAAAGCTGGCGTTATTTTCTGCCCGATTTCCGAAGCTATCCGCGAATATCCAGACCTGATCAAAACCTATATGGGGTCAGTGGTTCCGGTGGCGGATAATTATTTTTCAGCGCTGAATGCCGCGGTGTTTACCGATGGTTCATTTGTTTATATTCCGAAAGGTGTGCGTTGCCCGATGGAATTATCGACCTATTTTCGTATCAATGAACAAAACACCGGACAATTTGAACGCACGTTGATTATTGCCGAAGATTCATCTTACGTTAGCTATCTTGAAGGCTGTACGGCCCCGCAACGTGACGAAAATCAACTGCATGCGGCGGTTGTCGAATTGGTCGCCATGCAGGATGCGGAAATCAAATATTCAACCGTACAAAATTGGTACCCCGGCGATGAAAATGGCAAGGGGGGTATCTATAATTTTGTCACCAAACGTGGGGCGTGTCGCGGTGACAGGTCAAAAATTTCCTGGACACAGGTCGAAACCGGTTCAGCGATCACATGGAAATATCCATCCTGTATTTTGCAGGGCAAAGATTCTGTTGGCGAATTTTATTCGGTTGCGCTTACCAATAATTTCCAGCAGGCCGATACCGGCACAAAAATGATCCATATTGGCGAGGGAAGCCGTTCGACCATTATTTCCAAGGGGATTTCGGCTGGGCGGTCGCAAAATTGTTATCGCGGTTTGGTGCGGATTCAGCCGGGCGCTGAAAATGCACGCAATTTCACCCAATGTGACTCGTTGCTTGTTGGCGATCGGTGTGGGGCCCATACCGTGCCTTATATTGTATCGCGCAATCCAAGTGCGAAAATTGAACATGAGGCGACAACCTCGCGGATTTCGGAAGATCAGCTATTTTATTGTCTGCAACGCGGAATTAGCGAAGAAGATGCAGTCTCATTGATCGTAAATGGGTTTTGCAAAGAGGTGATGAAAGAATTGCCAATGGAGTTTGCTGTCGAAGCGCAAAAGCTGATCGGGATCAGCCTTGAAGGTTCGGTTGGCTAATCATGTTTATCAGAATGAATGGAAAAAACGAATGACGCCGCTACTCGAAATTAAAGATTTACACGCATCAGTTGGTGACACGCCAATTTTGAAAGGTATCAACCTGACCATCAATCATGGTGAAATTCATGCCATCATGGGGCCGAATGGGTCTGGCAAAAGCACCATGTCCTATGTGCTGTCTGGACGTGATGGCTATGAGGTCACCGGCGGTGATGTCTTAATGAATGGCCAGTCCATCTTGGAAATGGAAGCCGATGAGCGCGCGCGCGCGGGCATGTTTTTAGCCTTTCAATACCCGGTTGAATTGCCGGGGGTGGCCGGGATGAGCTTTTTGCGTGCCGCTGTGAATGCACGCCGTCTCGACAAGGGGGAAGACGAAATTGACCAGCTTGAATTTGTCAAGATGGTGCGCGCCAAGGCCAAGGATTTGAGCATTGATGACGAAATGCTGAAACGTGCTGTCAATGTTGGCTTTTCTGGCGGTGAGAAGAAACGCTATGAAATTTTGCAGATGGCTTTGCTTGAACCACAATTGGCCGTCCTGGATGAGACCGATTCCGGGCTTGATGTTGACGCGCTCAAAATCGTGTCAGAGGGGGTGAATATGCTGCGTGATGCCAACCGGAGCATGTTGGTAATCACCCATTATCAGCGTTTATTGAACCATATCGTGCCGGATTATGTGCATATTTTGGCGAATGGCAAAATCCGCCGGTCTGGTGGCAAAGAATTGGCCTTAGAGGTAGAGGAGTCAGGCTATGCCGGAATCGATGATGCAGCCTGATTTACAAGATGTAGCGACGCTAAACGGTGTACAGGCGGCGGCACTGGCACGTTGGCAGGAACGTGGCTGGCCCGGGGCAAAAGATGAAGCATGGCGGTTCACCCGGTTGGCCTCGCTGGATAAATTATCGTTGCGCCCGGCTGATGCCAGTCTAGCAAATCGTGCTGGTAACGTGCCGACACATTCGCTTCCGGCTGGGGCCCATGTCATTCATTTCCATAACGGTATGTTGGTCGCGGACAGTTTAGATAACATGCCAAAAGGCATTAGCGCGCGTCTTGTTGATGAAGATGATTTAGGCACGATCATTGATTTGGCCCCAGCTAACCATCCGGTGACTGATCTGTCAGTTGCGGCGATGACCAGTGGCCTGTCTGTAGATGTGGCGGCCGGTGCAAAGGTCACAGCCCCGATCATTTTAATGTTCACTGGGGACAGCGGGTCTGTTTCGACGCATCCGGTGGTTTTGTTGCGGGTTGGCAAGGGCGCACAGGCGGTCATTGCCGAATGGCATAACACCAGCGTTGGCTTGTCGGCACCAGTGATGGCCATTGATATTGCCGACAACGCCAGATTGGATTATGCAAAAATACAGCAAGATAGTGCCACAACAACGCATCTTGCGGCCACTGGTATCAAAATGGGCGAAGCCGCCGTTCTGGATGGTTTTCAATTGTCGATTGGCGGCTGTCTTGCCCGGTTGGAAGCGCATGTCATGCTATCGGCTGAGTCAGCTGACTGCCGGTTATCGGCGATTTATCTTGGACGCCAGAACCAGCATCATGACATCACCACAAATATGACGCATGCACGCGGCCATTGTCAGTCAAATCAGGTTATTCGCGGCGTGTTGGATGGGGCAGCACGCGGCGTCTTTCAGGGCAAGGTGCATGTCGCACAGGACGCCCAAAAGACTGATGGCCAGCAAATGAGCCGGGCGTTGTTATTGTCGCGTAAAGCCGAGGCTGACGCCAAGCCAGAGCTTGAAATTTATGCAGATGATGTCATTTGCGCACATGGTGCAACCGTTGGTGAACTTGATGAAACCCAGCTTTTCTATCTCACCAGTCGCGGTATTTCACGCGAAGTGGCGCGTGCCATGTTAATTGCCGCGTTTCTTGATGATGCTGTTGATATGATTGAAAACGCCGAATTGAGTGCGTTGCTGCGGCCGCATGTGACTGGCTGGATGCAGGCACAAGAAGGAACAGTTGATGCCTAACCACATGGCGACATCCGGGCACCGTCCTGCCTTTGACAGTGATAAAATCCGCGCTGATTTTCCTATTTTATCGCGGCAGGTCAATGGCAAGCCATTGGTATATCTTGACTCGGCTGCCTCGGCGCAAAAGCCCAATCAGGTCATAGACGCGCTGGTATCAGCCTATCAAGATACCTATTCAAACGTGCATCGTGGGCTACATTTCTTGTCCGAGGCCTCAACCGATGCCTATGAGGCGGTGCGCGGTAAAGTGGCTAGGTTTATTGGCGCGGCTTCGGGTGATGAAATCGTGCTCACCGCTGGTGCGACCATGTCATTAAATTTGATTGCCCAAAGCTGGGCGGCCCCGCGGTTGCAGGCCGGTGATGAAATTTTGATCAGCATTGCCGAACATCATGCCAATATTGTCCCATGGCAAATGGTGGCGGAAAAGACCGGGGCGGTTGTGCGGGCATTTCCGATGGAAGATGACGGCAGTTTCCGTATGGGTGCCTTAACCGATATGATCACCGCCAAAACGCGCATCATTGCGATCCCCCATGTGTCGAATGTTCTAGGCACGGTATTTCCGGTTGCTGACATTGCCAAGCAGGCGCGGTCTGCCGGGGCGTTGCTGGTGGTCGATGGCTGTCAGGGTGTTGTTCATATGCCGGTGGATGTGCAGGCGCTAGGGGCTGATTTTTATGTGTTTTCAGCCCATAAACTATATGGGCCAAATGGGGTTGGTGTGTTGTGGGGGCGCGGCGATATTCTGGCGGACATGCCACCCTTTTTAGGGGGTGGTGATATGATCGATCGGGTGACGATTGCGCGCAGCACCTATGCAGACCCGCCGCAACGGTTTGAGGCTGGTACCCCGGCCATTGCCGAAACCATCGCGCTTGGCGCCGCCATTGATTATGTTTCGCAGATCGGGATGGACAATATCCGCGCCCATGAACAAGACATTTTGGTCTATGCGCATCAGCGGCTTGCGGCTGTTAAGGGGCTTCGCCTGATTGGCACAGCCGCTGGCAAGTCTGGCGTGGTATCATTCACCATGGACAGCGCACATCCCCATGATATTTCGACCATTATCGATAATGACGGTGTGGCCATCAGGGCCGGACACCATTGCGCGCAACCGTTGATGGATTTTCTTGACGTGCCGTCGACGGCGCGTGCCTCGGTTGGTGTCTATACGACAAAGCAGGAATTTGATGTGCTGGCAACGGCGCTTGAAAAAGTAAATCGGATTTTTGGCTAGGCCGGATATTAATTTTCGGCGAAGGGATGCCTGAAAATGAAAGACCAGACAAAACCAAACGCATTCCAGCCGGATGATGGCCCTGGACTTGACGCATTTCTTCCCGATACCAGCCAAGGGTTTATTGCGCGGGCGGGAACGGCGTTGACAGATGCCAGCGGCCCAGCCGACCCGATTGTTGTTGAAGATGCATTAAAAACAGTTCATGACCCGGAAATTCCGGTTAATATATTTGATCTGGGACTGATCTATGATGTTGACCGGCGGCAAAATGGTGATGTCTATATCACCATGTCACTCACCGCACCTGGATGCCCGGTGGCTGGCGAAATGCCGGGTCAGGTGGCCGCCGCGGTGGCTGCGGCCGATGGGGTTGGTGCGGTGTCGGTGGAATTGGTGTGGTCACCACCATGGACGCCAGAAAGAATGAGTGATGATGCGCGTTTGGCGCTTGATTTTTGATGTGAACAACATCTGCTGGAGACAAAGATGCAATTTGACCCGACAAAACCAGTGGTAACGCTGACTGATGCGGCGGCGTCTCATGTGCGCCAGCTAATGGATCAGGCAGATAATAATGTGATTGGGGTGCGAATTGGTGTGAAGACCGCCGGTTGTTCTGGTATGCAATATGATGTGCAATTTGCGACCGAGCAAAAGCCGTTTGAAGACAAGGTTGAACAAAAAGGCGTGACAGTTTTTATTGACCCCACCGCGGTGATGTTCTTGATCGGGTCTGAAATGGACTGGCAGGAAGATAAATTTTCAGCGCGGTTTGTGTTTAATAATCCAAATGAAATCGCGCGCTGTGGGTGTGGTGAGAGTTTTTCAGTGGCCAATAGCTGATCGCGTCATCTCTTGGGCCAATTGCAAAATATTGACGTGAAAGACTAGCAGATACATGTCACAGGCCAGTTGGCAAAAGACAATCGGATTGCTTGGTGAACTCATGCGTTATACCGCGCCCCGCGGTAACCGGCGCATTCGTATGCGCATTATGGCGGCCTTTGGCTGTCTGGTGGCGTCAAAAAGTGCCAATATGATGACCCCGCTATTATATGGTGCGGCGGTTGATCTGGTGAATGGCAGCTCTGGCTTTGCGATGTCGGCATTGGGGGTTTTGGTGGCGGGGTATGCGCTGGCGCGGCTTGGCCAGCAAGTGTTTGCCGAAGCGAAACAATATTTGTTTGCCAAGGTGGCACAGCGGGCAGTGCGCGGCGCGGCAATGACAGCGTTTCGCTATCTGCACAGCCTGTCGTTGCAATTTCATATGGATCGTCAAACCGGCGGGATGACGCGGGCCATTGATCGCGGCGCCAAGGGCATTGAATTCATGCTCACCATCGCGTTTTTTGAGGTATTGCCACTATTTGTTGAAGTGGTTTTTGTCAGCGTTATTTTGTGGAGCCTGTTTGGCGGTGCCTATGCGGCGGTGACATTTATCACGGTGCTTGCCTATATCTATTTCACTATTCGTGTGACCGAATGGCGGATCCGGTTTCGCCGAGCCATGAATACGGCAGATGAAGCGGCGGCGACACGCGCCGTTGATTCATTTCTAAATTATGAAACGGTCAAATATTTCAATGCTGAAGAGGTTGAGGCCCAGCGTTATGACGAGGCCATGAAAACCTATGAAAAGATGGCGGTGAAATCGACCACATCACTGTCGGTGGTGAATATTGGCCAAGGCGGGATCATTGCGATTGGTCTGATGATCATGATGATCATGGCTGGTTTTGATATCCAAAATGGGCAATTGACCATCGGTGATTTTGTTGCGGTGAACACTTATCTTTTGCAGCTTTATCTGCCGTTGAATTTTTTGGGCTGGGTGTATCGTGAATTGCGCCAAGCGCTCGTCGATATGGAACGCATGTTTGGCTTGCTTGATGAAAAGCCTGATATTGCTGATCGTGACGGCGCGGCACCATTGGTGATTTCGGGTGGCGATCTGGTTTTTGACAATGTGCATTTCAGCTATGGTGACCGTGCCATTTTAAAAGGTGTGAGCTTTCGTGTGCCAGCTGGAAAACGTGTGGCCATTGTCGGGCCAAGCGGATCAGGTAAAACCACAATTTCGCGCTTGCTGTTTCGTTTTTATGATCCACAATCGGGGGCGGTGCGTCTAGATGGCCAGGATTTGCGCGATGTGACGCAAAATAGCTTGCGTGCGGCGATT
Source organism: Alphaproteobacteria bacterium (assembly GCA_038151495.1). Classification (GTDB taxonomy): domain Bacteria; phylum Pseudomonadota; class Alphaproteobacteria; order Puniceispirillales; family Puniceispirillaceae; genus UBA3439. Next base: position 4,736 of record JAYOVO010000036.1, on the reverse strand, counting down.
GCGGTTGTGCCGCAAGACACCGTGATGTTCAACGCCAGCATTGGCTATAACATCGGATATGGCCGAGAAGATGCAACCCAAGCTGACATTGAAAATGCCGCCAGACTAGCGGCGATTGATACGTTTATTGCGAAACTGCCACAGGGTTATGAAACCATGGTGGGTGAACGTGGGTTAAAATTATCTGGCGGCGAAAAGCAGCGTGTTGCCATTGCACGGGCGATTTTGAAGCGTCCGTCTGTTTTTCTATTTGATGAGGCAACGTCGGCACTTGATAGCCGCACCGAAAAAGAAATCCAGCAGGCGCTGAATGACGTGTCTGAAAACCAGACGACCTTGATGATTGCGCATCGTTTGTCGACCATTGTTCATGCAGATGAAATTATCGTCTTGGCAGATGGGGAAGTGACTGAACGCGGCACGCACCAAGATTTGATGCATAAGCGGGGGCTTTACTTTGCGATGTGGCAACGCCAGTCATCTGGTTTTGTCACCGATTCATCAGCTGCTGGCGCGTTGCCATCTGACGCTTCCGCGTCACAAGAAGTCTATATTTGATGTTTGACGCGGCCCGCGCGGCTGGTCTGCCGATGCTTGGCGGGGTTGATATTTTTGTGCCTTCAGCCAGCGGCGTTGTGCGGGCGCATTATTGGGCGGCAGGGTGGCCAGCACGTGATCCGCATGACCAGCCTGATCATCCCGCACAATTGCGTCCTAACGGCAAAAAAACAGATGCCGCGACCATTGTGATTTTGCCAGGCTTTACCGAATTTTGTGAAAAATACAGCTCTGCTGTTTTGCGTCTTCATCAATCTGGCCACAATGTGCTGATCATTGATTGGCCAGGCCAAGGGTTGTCAGGGCATTATGGAAAAGATCCACTGGCCGTTCATTGCGACGATTTTTCGGTCTATCTAGCGGCTTTGGATGCCGTTATTGAGGCCGCTGGTCTTGGCCAAGACCAGCTTTTTCTGTTTGGCCATTCAATGGGTGGGCATCTGGCGTTGCGCTATGCGGCGCGCCATCCGTCACATAGTCTTGGGGTGATGTTAAGCGCGCCAATGATGGCACCGCCGGTGATGCCAGTGTGGCTCATTCGCGGGTTCAGTTCGTTTTTGCTAGGCATGGGGCTAGGTCATGCCTACCCACCGTTTCACCGGGTGCCAGAACTTGATTGGGTACGCCGTTACCGGCCAGACAATAAACTGACGCGGTGGCCGCAAGGCTATGAGTCACAATTTTTCTGGTTTGATGATATGCCAGAATTGCGCCGCAGTGGGCCAACAATTGGCTGGGTTAACGCCGCCTATCGGTCATCAGCGCAATGCAGTTTGAATGCGGATTGGTTGCGGTCGATTCAGGTGCCCGTTTTGGCATTTGTGGCTGGCGACGAACAAATTGTATCGGCATCAGCGACCGACTATGCGTTGCCATTTATTCCACAACTAGATCGTCATGATTTTGCCGAGGCGCGCCACGAATTATTGCATGAATTGCCCGAAGTCACGGATCAATTATGGGCGTCTTTATTGGCATTTATCGAAAAAAACAGGGCGCCATAACAGATAGTTGCAGGTTTTTAAAATATCCACCTTATTGGGGCGTAAAAGACCGGTCGTCAACTTAAAAACTGTTCCTGAATGGCTCGATCCGAAAGTGAAAATCCGGGGTCATAAAGTAAGTTTAAAGTGATTTCGCTGGCCTGTTCTATTTGCACTGATGTGACATGGCGCATTTCGGCACTGTCGGCACTAGCACTCACCGGGCGAAATTCAGCCTCTAGAATATCCAGCGTGACCTTTGATGCATCCGACAATAGCGCCCCGCGCCAGCGTCGTGGACGAAATGGTGAAATCGGGGTCAGCGCCAAAAGACCGCCACCAAGCGGTACCACTGGCCCATGTGCTGACAAATTATAGGCGGTTGATCCGGCTGGTGTGGCGACCAGAACACCATCACAAACAAGGCAATCCATCTGCCGCTTATGATCGACTGAAATGCCAATATGGGCGGCATTATGGGTTTGCCGCAACAGTGACACTTCATTAATGGCAAGGTTTGTGTGAACCGCGTTATCGCGGTCTGTCGCGGTCATCCGTAAAGGATGCAACGGGGCAACTTCAGCGGCCTGAATGCGTTCTGGCAAATCATCATCAGTATAAAGGTTCATCAAAAACCCAAGACGGCCGCAATTTAGCCCGAAAACCGGCAGATTAAATGACATGGTGTCTTGCAGCACATGCAACATATGCCCATCACCGCCAAGCGCAACGATATGCGTGGCATCTGGCAAATCTGTCTGCCCATAGCGATCGGTCAGCTGTTTCAGACGGGATTTGGCTTCATCATGTTCAGAAGCGCTAAAGTGAATATTCATGCTGATCTGTCCTTGATGGCGCCAATGTTCATCATATTACCAATGAGACAACGCCATATCATAGTGTTTTTGCTTGATAAAGGCAAAACCACTTGCCAGCTAGCTATGATTTCAGTCATGGTCTGACCATGGACGATAAATCATTTCTTATCCAGCCCGACCCAGACGCGCCGGGCTTGTCGGTAATCATTGATGGTGTTGATGCATCTGGCGCACCAATAGAACTGCCAGTTGTAACAGAAAAGCCGGTGACATTATTCTTGAATAAACAGGAAATCGTGACATCGATGACGCTTGGTGATTGGGTGCCGGAACTGGCTGTTGGGTATTTTTTGAACCAGAATATGTTGGCATCTGATGATGAGATCACCGCCATTGATCATGATGAGGAACTGGGCGTGGTGATCGTGCGGACCGCGCGCGAAACCGATTTTGAAGCCAAAATGAAGCGTAAAATCCGCACCAGCGGCTGTGCGGAAGGTACCGCTTATGGCGATATGATGGAACGGTTTGATGATATCAAGCTTGATCAGACAGTAAAATTCCATGCCAGTTGGCTGGTGGCGTTATCCAAAGCCATTAACACCGCGCCAAGCCTGTATTTAAGCGCCGGTGCTATTCATGGCTGTGTGTTGTGCCACCGTGACCGCCCTTTGGCTTATATGGAAGATATTGGCCGCCATAATGCTGTCGATAAAATCGCCGGTTGGATGTTCCTGAATAACATACCGCCACAAGACAAGGTGTTTTACACAACGGGGCGGCTGACCACCGAAATGGTGATTAAAACAGTGCAGATGCAAATTCCGGTTTTGGTGTCACGGTCTGGCTTTACCGCCGAAGCGGTGGATTTAGCGCGCCGTGCGGGATTGACCTTGATTGGCCGGGCCAAAGGCAAGCGCTTTATCGCATTGTCTGGCATCGAACGTATTGTGTTTGATACCCATGATGATGATGAATTTGCCGATGCGCCATCCTTGCAGCGAACCCAGCAGGGCACCCATCAGGGCACTGGGAGATAACCATGCAAGATGTTGGGTTTTTATTGCTGGCAGGCGGCCAGTCCCGGCGTATGGGGGGCGGGGATAAAAACCAGCTTCATCTTGGCGGCAAATCAGTTTTGCAACATGTTTTGGACCGGGTGGATCGGGCCGGGGCACCAACCGCGATCAATGCCAATGGTGACCCCCAGCGGTTTGCTGGGTATGGGTTGCCGGTAATTGCCGATGTTATTGATGGATATGCCGGGCCGCTCGCGGGGATTCTGACCGGGCTTGAATGGATGGCCGCGTATCATCCAAACCATACGCATATGATCAGTTTGGCAACAGATGCACCGTTTTTACCGCCCGATCTAGCGCAACGACTTTATGCGCGGCTTAGCAGTGATGCTAGCATTGTGCAGGCACAATCCTATGGGCAACGCCATCCTGTATTTGCGATTTGGCCAGTGGCCTTGGCGGCAGATTTGAGACAGGCGGTGTGTGACGAGGGGGTGCGCAAAATTGATCATTTCACCCAGCGCCATCATTGTGGTGTAGTTGCCTTTTCAGGCACGCCAGACCCGTTTTTAAATATCAACCGACCAGAAGATTTTGCCGAGGCGGAACGCTGGTTGAAATAAATTGGCGATATGCCATCTGGCGCGCATTTATGCACGAGACAAAATGGGTTGTGTAAACTGGCATTTTTGCAAAAAATCAGTTATGTAACAAAAATCTTATCTTGTGGCGAAGTAGAGGGAGCATGAGGCGATGTCGCAGCAGGCGCTGAAGTCGGCAAAAACCTTATTTCAAGCGTATAAAGGCGCACTTGCCACGCTAGAAGCCGATATTGGTGAGCCGTTTTTACAGGCCTTGTCGCTGATCCAGAACAGCACCGGCCATGTTGTTGTGTCGGGGATGGGCAAATCGGGTATTATTGGTCGTAAGATCGCTGCGACACTGGCATCAACTGGCACACCATCTTTGTTTCTGCACCCAGCCGAAGCAATCCACGGCGATTTAGGTATGGTGCGGCAGGGTGATGTTGTTCTGGCCATTTCCAATTCGGGAGATACCGAAGAAATCATGCGGCTTTTGCCTGCCTTTCAGCGGTTGCAGACGCATCTGATCGCGATGACGGGCAACCCGCACAGCAACCTCGCACGATATGCCGAAGTTGTTTTAAATATTGCTGTTGATCGTGAGGCGTGTCCTCTCAATCTTGCGCCAACCACATCAAGCCTAAATACGCTGGTATTGGGTGATGCGCTGGCGGTGGCGTTAATGGAAATGCGCGGCTTTCAGGAAGCTGATTTTGCCGCGACCCATCCGGGTGGGGCGCTGGGGCGTCGTTTGTTCACCCATGTGCGCGATAA
>JAYOVO010000035.1:4015-13064 GCA_038151495.1 Alphaproteobacteria bacterium | reverse complement strand
GAAGATGTGGCCGCACTTATTAACCAATTAAAAGACGCGAATGTGCCGCATGATGCAGAAATTTTTAGCGGCGCTCGGCATTCCTTTACTGTTCAAGGCTCTCGAGATTACGACGCACAAGCCGATCAAAAATCATGGGAGGCCTTGCAACGGTTTTTGGCAAGGCTTTGATAAAATCTCTGCATTCAGGGCGCAAACAAAAAAAATCAGAATAAGGTTGATTTGTTATGCCGGTCTTACTTATTTAGAGGAACGTTAACTAACATCTCAAGTGAAAAAGACTGTATAGAATGCGAGACCCCCTCGGTGGCATAAGAGGCGATGAAGTCAAAAAATCGAACCCATTTGAGGTCGATAGATTGAACGCCCTGAAAGAATTAGACACCTCTATCGACTGGATAGAGGGCAGAAAACGCAAGAGCGACAAGACCGTTCTTCAGCGCATGCGTGAGGGCACCTGGGGACAAGAAGAAAAAATTCCAAATTGGGAACCATCAGCAGACAGCGAATTTAATGGCGTTGATGTGATCTTGCGCTGGGCAGGAAAAGAAATCACACGCGTTAGAAATATCAGCAAAAAAGAAGCCAAAGTAGCGCTATCTGGCGTCAAAGCCTTTTTACGAAATATAAATCCAGAAAATCCAGATTTCACCAACCCATGGACGGTGAAATGCTACAATGTAACAGCCAAAATATATGGATTAAAAACAGCAACTTATGACGCCACTGATGAGACCATATCCCACCCACATTTATTTGCTGGTATCAAAGGTGATGATTCATCTTTAAGCAAAAACAGATTTCTCAAAGATATCAAACGCGCCATTTTACTGACCGACAAAAGCTTAAAATTTCTGGAAGTTGCAGAATTGCCGTTGCGCAAACGCCCGCCAGAATTGCGAATCGTTAAAACCGAATTATGCCAGCCCACTTACAAAACCAGCAATTCACATTTTGATGTGTCGTTGGTCTTTGCCAACCAGATCATTGTCACAGAAAAAAACATCCCCCTACCACGGGCCAAAATTGCCATGTCATCAATGCGCGGCTGGCTCCGCTCTATCGACGCGGAAAAGCCAGATTTGTCGGATAAGACCGTCAATCAATGTTATGAGGCCACCAAGCTTAGAACCAGGCCCGGGCGCTATATGAAGGTCGAACCCGAACTTTTGCCCATGGATGAAGGGGGTACAAGCTTTTGGTCTGACAAGCTGCATTGTTGGGTCACCGGTTATTTTGACAATAAAGGTGTATTCATCCCGCCAGATTGGGGCGTTTAGCCCCGCCGACACAACGCTTCAGGCTTGATGTTTGACCGCGTCAATCAGGATAAAAGCGATCTGACAGGGTTCAGACCCACGGTTTGACCAGGCATGGTTGGTGCCTTGTTGCACCACAACATCACCTGCCTTTAACAAATATTCATCTTCATCCATCATCATGTAAATTTCGCCGGTCAGAACCACCGCATAATCCAGACTGTCAGTCCGGTGCATAAATGGATGGCGCGCCCCTTCGACGATATTGGCACCCGCGCCCATTTCGGCAAACGCCGCCTTGCCATCAAGTGTGGCCAGCTGTTTCGGGTCTTCTGGGTCAAACTGGACGATACGGAACACTGATCCATTTTTTGGCGGATGCAGAATCAATGGGCCGGTGACCGGATCGTCATGGCGTTCCATATCTGCTGGTGATTTGTCGCTTTGCCAAAGATTTGTCAGGGTCACACCCGGGCGGTTTGGGCGTTGCAGAATACAGCTTGCCTCGCCATCCATAATGACCGTGGCGACACCATTTTCGTCATGTCCTGTTACAACGCGTCTAATTTTTTTTCCCATAATTTTCATTCCAATGATTAATCTGTCTAACCGCCGATGATGTGCTGACTGGCGGAGGGTGAGGGATTCGAACCCTCGGTACGCTTGCGCGTACAACGGTTTTCGAGACCGTCCCGTTCAACCACTCCGGCAACCCTCCATCTATCGTGCGTTTACACAATCAAATTTGCGCCACTGGCACAAGTGGCAGCCAAAGAAAACTAGTGCCAAAAATTTTGATCATACCATGAACCATACTGGCACCCCTATCGCGGCCTTGTAGATTTGCCGTTGTCCCCCTAACCTGTCACCGATACATCACCCCGCCTTGTTGCGGGCAAGAAATGGCATTTTTGGGCGGTGCAGACCAGCATATAGACAGACCCAGCAACAAATTTCGATAAATGGTAGCAACATGGGCAAACAATCCGTCTTAAAATGTGATTTTCTGCAAGGCGCGGTAAACCATAGATTGCGTTTCGGCGGGGGACGCGGGCAGCATTTGCCAAAGGCTGTTGGTATGAAAGGTGGCCAGTCACCAACCATTATTGATGCCACAGCTGGCCTTGGCCGGGATGCGTTTTTATTGGCATCGCTAGGGTCACAGGTAACCTTGATCGAACGATCAGACATCATTCATGAATTACTAGCCGCCGGTATGGATGCCGCACGCCAAGCTGGCGGCCAGCATAAAGACATTATGGACCGGATGACCCTGATCCATGGCGATTCGATTGCGCTTTTGCCGCATATGCAGGCTGATGTCGTGCTGGTTGACCCCATGCACCCACCGCGACAAAAATCTGCACTGGTTAAGGGCGAAATGCGTGCCATTCGCGATATTGTTGGGGTTGATGAAGACCAGCAGTTACTTGTTGAAACGGCATTGGCTATGGCCACAAAACGGGTGGTTCTCAAATGGCCAGCCAAGGCCGCACCATTAGCGGGGGTGCGACCAGCGTCACATCAGATTATCGGCAAATCGATCAGATATGATGTATTTATGACCAGCAAAGAAGGGGGATGATCTGATCGTCAGACAGCTTGTTTTTTCACTGATCGCTGTCACAATCAATTGGTGATGATCGCAGATGCTGATGCTAGATTGATAATTGCCATATAACTGACCGCAGGAGACCAGCCCCATGCCAAGCTTTGATATTGTAAGCAAGACAGACATGACATCTGTTGACAATGCCTTGCAGGGTGTCGCCAAGGAAATGCAAGTCCGTTATGATTTCAAAGGCAGCAAATCAGAGGTCAGCAAAAATGACGATGTCATCACCATTCTTGCTGATGATGAGCTGAAACGCCGTCAGGTGGAAGAGCTGTTGATCACGCATCTCACCCGGAAAGGCGTCGATACAAAGGCGCTGGAATTTGGCAAGCTGGAACAAGCGGGTGGCAATATGGTGCGCCAAGCTGTTCAGGTCAAACAAGGCGTGCAACGAGAGGTGGCACAAAAAATTGTCAAAGCCATCAAATCATCAAAGCTGAAAACGCAAGCGGCCATTCAGGGCGATGAAATTCGCGTATCTGGAAAAAAACGAGACGATTTGCAAGCCACGATGGCAATGATCAAAGCGCTTGATGTGGATCTGCCATTACAATTTGAAAATTTTCGCGACTAGGGCTTGGCTGAAACAGTGGCGCTGGTTATCCCTTCAGCCCCTGAATCGGCACTTTTAAGTAGGTTGCACCATTTTCTTCGGCATCAGGCATATGGCCCGCCCGCATATTCACCTGTATCGATGGCATAATCAGCCGCGGCATTGCCAAGCTGGCATCACGTTTTTCTCGCATCTCTACAAAACTATCTTCGCTGGCATTATTGCCAACATGAATATTGTTTGCGCGTTGCGCCCCGACCGTTGTTTCCCATAAAAATTCACGGCCATTTGGCGCATAGTCATGACAAACAAACATCCGGGTTTCATCAGGCAGTGCCAAAATCTTTTGGATAGACTGATACAACGTACGGGCATCACCGCCCGGAAAATCAGCACGCGCGGTGCCACCATCTGGCATAAACAGGGTGTCGCCAACAAACACAGCATCGCCAATAAGATGCACCATACAAGCTGGCGTATGACCGGGTGTGGCAATGGCCACGCCATCCAGTTCACCAATTTTATACCGATCGCCATCTGCAAATAGCTGGTCAAACTGGCTTCCATCACGTTCAAATTCGGTACCAGCATTGAACATTTTGCCAAAGACCTTTTGCACCTCTGAAATACGGTCAGAAATCCCTAACTTACCACCTAGTTTTTGTTGGATATAGGGCGCCGCCGATAAATGATCGGCATGGACATGGGTTTCAATCAACCATTCCACATCAAGCTTTTGCGTTGTTACATACTCAATGATCATGTCAGCGTGATCATAGCTAATCGTGCCTGACGCATAATCAAAATCCATAACCGAATCAATAATCGCGGCTTTTTTCGTTGCCGGATCAGTTACCACATAGCTGACCGTGTTGCTGTCATTATCAAAAAATGCTTTGACTTCTGGTGCTTTACTTGCGGCTTTTATGGACATGAAACACTCCACCTAGATACGTCACTATTATACTGCTCAATTTTTATTATATATAGGGTTTGACTAGTCACAAAACAGCATAATTTGAAAATAGATTTTTTGAATGGCGCCATCTAGCCATCACCAGAGATCATAACTTATCTACAAACCCGTATCTGTTCACCGGGCGTCACATCGGCGATGCCTGCACCAAAGAGCCATGCAACGCCAAAATTTGACAGACCCAGCTTGACATAGTTTTATCACAATAAGATCAAAATTATGGTCATCAACATTTGATGACAAGCGGCGTTTAATGAAATGTCTGCGGCAGATGGGGGACTAAAGCTGAAGCTCACAATTATTGCCCGGTCTCGAGATGATTTTGGGGTGATTCTCACTGCGAAACATCAGCATAAACCAGACCAGAAAATTTTTTCAGTCACTGTGACAGATGCTGATTTACATGAATTGACCGAAACGCGTGTTGATAAAGAACATTTGATTGAATTTGCGTTTCAATTTTTGGTCGACCACGAACCTGTCAGCGCCATTCAAGGCAAGTTTGATATTTCTATCATTGCCACATATTTTCCTGAATTCCCGGCCGCTGTGAAACAGTGGGTAGCTGAAAATACTTAATGTTGAATGATTGAAATGGATACGGCTTGGCGATTAAGAGACATAATCACAGGCATCATCATTTTTTGCCAGATCATTTTGTGCCAAATCATAATGTGATAAATATCACGACGTTGATAACGACAAACAGGCGGATAAAGAACTATGGATTACGCCAGTCTCATTGCCGCCTTGACACCAGCTGTTGACGCTGCCGGGTCAATTATTCTGGACATTAAAGCCAAAGGGCCAGCCAGCATGACCAAATCTGATGGCAGCCCGGTGACAATTGCGGACCAAAAAGCTGAAAACATCTTGCTGGCCGCATTGGCTGACATATGCCCAGATATTCCAGTTGTGTCAGAAGAAAATACAGACAGCCACCATCTGTCCGCTGGCCAGCGGTTTTTTCTGGTTGATCCGCTAGACGGCACCAAGGAATTTATCAAGGCCGATGATAATGGTGCCTTTACCGTCAATATTGGGCTTATTGAAAATGGCCTGCCGGTGATGGGCATGGTGTATGCCCCGGCCCGCAATGCCTTTTATTGGGGGTATCAAGGCGGCGGTGCATTTTGCCGAGAGACCACACGCATCACCCCCATCACTGTGCGCCAAGTGCCAGATCGTGGCGCGGTGGCCGTGGCCAGCGCCTCGCATTTAGATGCCGCCACGACAAACTGGCTAGCAGACCACCAAATCAATCAAACCACATCGATTGGGTCATCGCTTAAATTTGCGCTTGTCGCGTCTGGTCAGGCTGATGTCTATCCGCGATTTGGGCCAACCATGGAATGGGATACGGCGGCTGGTGATGCTATTTTACGCGCGGCTGGCGGAATGGTTTTTCATCCTGACGGCGAAATATATCACTATGGCAAACAAGATTATCGCAATACACCATTTATTGCCTATGGCCAATTGACGCCATCAGCCAAAGCATAGTTCGTTGATCGCGGCTGGAATCCTATGCTTTTGACGCGGCAAATTCCCGCGATTTGGTCTGATTATGATGGGCTTTCCATTGCATGAACAGATGCACCGCCACTACCGTAATCGTGTAATAGGCACTGAACTGATCAAGAAGATGGTCGGTAAAAGCCGTGTCGTCATCACTGTCACACATAATCTAAAGACCCTGATTTTCCTTTTTTAAGATAAAAAACCCGATCGGCACGCCAAAATTACCACGCGTTCCTATCATCACATGATCATAAGGCAAAAGGCTAGCCATTGTCATGATAATGGCGCTACTCTAGGCTAGCAAAAGAGCTTTGGTCTTGATCTGTTAGGGGCGCTTTTCCGATGCAAAAATCATATGGTCTGCCATTCAGCGGCAAAATTGTTCCAGATATTTATCTGAATATTGGGCATTTTTTAGATCATTTCATCATGCTGATTTTTGCCAAAGCTGCCTATGATGCTGGCCGCGAGTTTGGTCTTGGTTATGACGAAATTATTGCCTATGGGGCATTTGGCTTTGTTCTTTTTGGTGGCATGGCGCCGGTTGCGGCACAGCTTGCCGATAAATTTTCCCGGTCATTATTGATGGTGCTGTTTCATTTTGGCATTGGACTGGCCGCGATTATAGCTGGCTACGCACAATCAGTCTGGCAATTGGCCGCGGCAATCGCGCTCATAGGTGTATTTGCCGCGATCTATCACCCCGTTGGCATTGCCATGCTGATCAAAAGCAATCACAAAATTGGGTTTCGGCTGGGGGTCAATGGGGTATTTGGCAATATGGGTGTTGCCGCCGCACCGCTGATCACCGGCATGTTGCTTACCTATGGTGACTGGCGACTATGTTTTACCATTCCGGGTGTGTTCTGTTTGGCTTATGGCGTGGTATTTGCCCTGGCGCTCAAAGATGGTGACGGCGCTGTCGCCGCTAAAAAGACCAAACCATCTGATGCCTTTGCCCCGCAATGGCGGCGGGCCTTGGCGGCACTGGCGCTATCGACGGCCAGCGGCGGATTTATCTTTGGTGCCATGACATTTGTGGTGCCACGCTATTTTGAAATCTCTATGACCAATCTTTCTACCTCGGTGGCGGTGACCGGGTTGCTGGCGGCAATTGTCTATGCGGTGGCATCATTTTCACAAATTGGCGTTGGTTGGCTTATTGATCGATTCCCACCAAAAACCATTTTATTTTCCATCGCCTGCGGGCAGGTGGTGTTTATCTTTTTGGCCGCCACCTATACCGATCTGGCATTATTTGCGGCCATGCTTGTTGCCATGTGTTTTGTCTTTGGACAAATTCCCATCACCGACACGATCTTGTCTCGCTATGTGCCAGATGACTGGCGCGCCAAAGTGCTGAGCATAAAATTTCTATTAAATTTGTCGATTGGTGCCAGCGTATTGCCGATATGTGGGATGTTGATGCAGGCCGGGTTCACCATGGCACATTTGTTCAGCTTGATGAGCGCTGTTGCCATTCTGGTGATGCTTGCGGCGATCATTTTACCGCACCAAACATCATCAGACCGGGTTGATATAGCGGCAAGCAAATCGCCAGCCTTACCCAAATAGATCTTTGGCCGCGCGCCGCAATATTTTGCCAACTGCACTTCTTGGCAGATTATCGGTTATATGCACCATTTTTGGAGCTTTTACTGAATCTAGTTGCTGTTTAACAAAGCTGATGATGTCATCCGCACTGGCGGTGGCGCCATCATGCAATTCTACGGCCGCATGAACAGCCTCGCCCCATTTGGCATCATCCACCCCAAACACAACACATTCACGAACTGCCGGGTGCCGGCCAAGTACCGCTTCGACATCACTTGGATAGACATTAAACCCACCGGTCACCACCACATCACGAATACGGTCTTTGATGAACACATAGCCGCGCGAATCGATGTAACCGATATCGCCTGTATGCAGCCACCCATCAATAATGGTTTCAGCAGTTTTATCCGGCATCTTAAAATAACCAGCCATCACCAGATCACCTGCTAGGACAATTTCGCCCATTTCACCCGGTTCCAAAAACTGTCCCGCACCATCCATGATGCCAATTTGCGTTAGCACCGTGGCGCGCCCGGTTGAAGCATGATTTTGCGGGTCCTGCCATTCACTGGCCCGCATGCAAACAGCGATTTGCGGGACTTCGGTTTGGCCGAAACAGGTTTCAAGCGCATGGTTAAAACGCGGCATTGCCGCCGCCACCATATCTGGCCGCATGGCGGCGCCGCCGATAATCAGATGACGCAGACAAGATAGGTCAGCGTCATCCAAATGATCCTCGGCCATCATCATATACAGCAATGTTGGCGGCACATAGACCGTTGTCGCGCGCAATGTCTGAATGGCGTTGATGATCCCTGCCGGGCGGCTGTTATGGGTGAAAAGCTGGGTACCGCCAACAGCAAAGATCGGCATAATCAGCGTATTGGCCCCATGTGTCATCGGCGCCACAATAAGATGCCGGTCAGCCGCGTCAAATTCAAATGACACGATCATGGATGCAATACAGGCGTTAAACACACGGTAGCTTTGCATAACACCTTTTGGCATCCCGGTTGACCCACTGGTGAATTTTATGGCCTGAAGATGATCTAAATGAGCGGGATGGCGGGTCGGTGCGGCACCTTTAAAGTCATCAACCAAATCATAAATACGGCTATCGGCACGTTGGTGTTCACCTCTGGCGCTGATCAGATGCGCCGACGTATTTGCAAATTTTTCCGCACAATCGGCATCAAAAATAATCACTGATGGCGCGGTGACATCAATAATCCGGTTCAATTCATCCCGGCCATTACGCGGGTTCAGCGGCACCCAAACTTTTCCTGCCGCAAAACATCCCAACCATCCCAGCAAATGTTCAAAATGATTATAGGCACAAATGCCAACCCGGCTTTGTGGATGCGGGTCGATAGATTGCAGTCCTGCCGCCACGGCCCGCACCATGTCGGCAAGCTTGGCATAGCTGATCTGCTCGATGCGGTCGACATGGCCGATCTCGACCGCGGCCCGGTCTGGCCACAGCGCCGCCGCCCGGAAAAAATTATCAATCGGTGCCATCATCTGAATTTTTTACCCACTGACATTGCCATGATCATGGTGATTGTCAT
>JAYOVO010000035.1:0-3915 GCA_038151495.1 Alphaproteobacteria bacterium | reverse complement strand
CATTTGCATTGGCACCCCTGAAACAAGATCGTGATTCACATTAACCAAGCATAATATAAAGGCCGAGAAGTGCCAGTCCAGACAGGAAAACACGGCGGAACAAATCGTCTGATAAATAGCCACGGCAGATTTTGCCGCAATGCATACCAAACAGCGCCGGCAACAATGCAAAGCCAGAAATTTGCCAGAGCCCAACATCAATACGGCCGGTTTCCTGAAGGCTAATTCCCAAAGCCAATGTTGACAGAGCAAACAGCAACCCCATGGCCTGGACCAGCTGGTCACGCGATAGACCAATGGCCTGAAGATACATCACGCCTGGCAAAAACAAACTGCCAGTCAAGCCGGTCAGCACACCGTTAATCGCCCCGCATAAAGGCCCCAGCCAAGCTTGCAATGGCAACGGAATATTATAGGGCACAGACCGGAATGATAGCGCGGCATAGATGACCACCATACCGCCCAGAATCCGTGTCAGGATTGCTGTCTCAAACAGGTCAGACAGCGCCGCCCCCGCCCATACGAATGGGATCACCGCTAGCAATAAAGGCCATAATCGGCGTGATAATAGCGCAAGATGGCCACCAATAAATCCCTGCCAGATATTGGTGCAAAATGCCGGCACAACCAACAAGGCCATTGCCGTTGGCAAATCAAGAAGCACTGTTAATAGGGCCAGACTTATTGTGGGCAATCCCAGACCAACAATGCCTTTTACAAATCCAGCAAGCAGAAAGCTGCCACCTATTACCGCATAGGTCACCACACCAAATTCCATTGGCAAATAGTGACAATAAACAATGGATCCGGCAAGCCAGCATTGGCGATGCAACCATCATCAATGGCCAGCCAGATTTGGCCATATCCCTGATTATTCGGTCAGCATCCGGATCATGGCGCGGCGGTTACGAGCCCAGATTTCCGGCGTAGAACCAACAGCAAGTGGCCGTTCTTTTCCATATGAGACGGTTCTAATACGTGCGGTCTCCATGCCATTGGCAAGCAATACATCGCGGACAGCGGCCGCGCGGCGATCGCCAAGTGCCAAATTATAATCACGCGATCCACGTTCGTCACAATGCCCCTCGACAATCAGTGTTACATCGGGCTTGTCCGCCAGAAATGCCGCAATGGTAACAAGATGGTCTTTGGCATCAGCCTCTAAATCAGCACTGTCATAGGCAAAATTGGTGACATAACCATCAATTAATGGCGGCGGCATCAAAGGCTGGCTTGTCGGCCGAGATGGGTCAGGCGCAATGATCGCTGGCTGGTCTGCTGTCGGTGCCGGGCTTGGCACCTCGTCAATCTGGCCAAGGGCTGATGACTCTGCCACTGGGCAAGCCGTCACGGCAGGGCAGTCCGGCCCATCTTCAAACACAACAATGCTACAGCCCGACAAGGCAAGTGCCGCCGCCCCACAAAGAAGAATATTTTGGCAGATTATTTTCATCGTCTGGTCACTGCTCGCCTTGCCTGAATCTATCGTCACATCAAATAACGACCCAAACAGGATATTTTTGAGGCTGATAAGCAAAGAAACCATATATATGGCATTCACCCGCGCCCCGCGGGCCCGTCAGCCGCCATGAATTGCGATTTGCGAACGGCCAACAAGGCATTATGGTGATAGGACGTTGATAATCAATAATGGATTGGCACTGATGAATCTCTATACAAAACTCCAAGCGCGCGCCGCAACAAATACACCAATATGTGTTGGCATGATTGGCGCTGGAAAATTCGGCAGTATGTTTCTGGCCCAAGCCATTAAATTGCCGGGCATTCATATTGTTGCCATTTGCGATATTGATGTGGGGCAGGCCAAATCCAACCTCGCCTATATTGGCTGGCCGCAAGACCGATACGCCGCCACGTCACTTGATGATGCGCTAAAACATCACAGCACCTTTCTGACCGATCAGTCAGACCTTGTGATAAATTGCCCGCATATTGACATCATCATTGAATGTACCGGCAACCCGGTGGCGGCGGTTGCACATGCGGTGGCCGCATTTGCCGCACAGAAACATGTGATTAATGCCACCGTTGAGGCTGATGCGTTTTGCGGTGCGGGGCTGGCCGCCGCGGCACATGAAGCGGGGGTAATCTACAGCATGGCCTATGGTGACCAGCCAGCCCTTGTTTGTGATCTGGTTGATTGGGCGCGCAGTTGTGGATTTGTTGTGACTGCGGCCGGGCGCGGCCATATATGGAAACCGGAATACAGATTTTCAACACCCGAAACCATCTGGGATTATTGGGGATTGAGCAAACAGCAAGCTGAACGAGGGCGGCTGAACCCAAAAATGTTCAATGCCTTTCTTGATGGTTCAAAACCATCGATAGAATCAGCAGCCATCGCCAATGCCACTGGGTTACATGTACCGAAAAATGGATTGGCCTATCCATCTGGCAGTGTTGATGACATTCCGAATTTGATGCGGCCACAAGCCGTTGGCGGGGTATTGGAACAACCCGGCATGGTTGAGGTTGTGTCATGTCTCGACGCCAACGGCAAACAGATCGCCAATGACATCCGTAAAGGCGTGTGGGTCTGTATCGAGGCGGATACCGATTATATCAAACATTGTTTTGAGGAATATAAAGTTGTTACCGACAGTACCGGCCGATATATGAGCCTTTATAAAAAATGGCATTTGATTGGTTTGGAACTGGGCCTGTCGGTTGCCTCGGTCGGTATACGCGGCGAAGCCACCGGCGCTGCCCGTTATTTCAATGCTGATGTGGCGGCATTTGCCAAAAAAGATCTGCCATCAGGATCCATACTTGATGGTGAAGGCGGCTTTACCATTTATGGCGGTGTGCGGCCCGCCGCTGTCTCGCTAGGCCAAAATCTTCTGCCACTTGGCCTTGCCAATCAAGTCAAATTGAAAAGAGCTATCAGCAAAGACCAGCCAATCACCATTGATGATGTCGTGCTGGAAACCACTTCCGCTGCCTATAAAATGCGGCAAAAGAGCGTAGATTTATTTGCCGCGGGCCAGACATCCTAGTCAGACCACATCAAATCTTGCCCTGATAGACCAACACCGCTACAACGAGGCACCTGTCAACATGGGGCCGCAGAACAGCGCCGCCCCTTATCATATGAGGAAAATACCATGTCAGTTAGTTTGGATCAGGCACGCATCATCGCCGATGCCAGTCTTGTCAAGGGCCGTGAACTGGGTCTGAAACCATTGAGCGTGGTGGTGATTGACCCGCGTACATCAATTGTGGCTTGCCTTTCTGAAGATGGCTGCAGTCAAATGCGCCAACGCATCGCATTGGGCAAGGCAAAGGCCGCTATCCAGCTTGGCCTTGGCACCCGCGCGCTGATGAAGCGGGCTGAAGAACAAGCCTATTTCATCCAGTCAATGAATGGTTTGGCTGGCGGCGAATTTGTGCCGGTACCGGGCGGTGTATTATTGCGTGATCAGTCAGGCGCGCTTCTTGGCGCGGTCGGCATTTCGGGCGATACATCAGATAATGATGAAGCTGCCGCGCTTGCAGGTATTGCTGCGGCCGGTCTTGTTGGTGAAACAGGCTGATACCAGATCAGCCAAACCAAAGCTGAAACCTATGGGTTATGCCGAACCAGCTGATCCATAGGTGTCACGCAGAATATTTTTCTGTACTTTGCCCATGGCATTGCGCGGCAATGCATCAACAACAACAAGCTTGCGCGGCTGTTTAAACTTGGCAAGCGAGGCCGCCACCGATTCGGTGATTTTTTCTAGATCGAGCAAGCCGCTATTATCAGGCACCAAAACGCCCACCACAGATTCGCCAAAATCGGCGTGTGGCACACCAATCACAGCGCTTTCAAGAACACCTGGCTGATCATCAAGTATCAATTCGATTTCCTTTGGATAAATATTATACCCACCAGCGATAATCAGATCCTTATTA
>JAYOVO010000034.1:10705-13100 GCA_038151495.1 Alphaproteobacteria bacterium | reverse complement strand
TTTCTTCGGCATCCAAACGGCGGGCTTCAGCCACCAATTTGTCAAAATGACGCGGCGTGTGCGCTGCATGAAACCGGCCATTCCGCATAAAATTACAATCAATGCCATGCGCCGTTATAAATGTCTCGATCCAGTCTAGAGATTTCTGGCCCTCAGCCCGGATCGCACGGGCTCGCTCTGCTCCAAATCTTTTTGTCAGCTGATGAAGTGTTGGTTTGATGCTGGTGCTAATTTGTCCACCGTTGCGCGTGCTACATCCCCAGCCGGGCGTTTGTGCCTCAAGCACTTGTGTGGTTTTGCCCTGACTGGCGGTGACGATAGCCGCGTGCATACCAGTGTAACCAGATCCAATGATGACAACATCAGCCTCTGATACAATATCGCTATGTGTCGCTGGCAATGGCGCCAAACCATCTGTCCAATAGGCACCATGGTCAGCGATTGGCGCTGGTCGGTCTGCTACTGCGTCTGATCGCATTTATATCCCCTGTTAAACCGATCACATTTTTTTGGCGTCTCTTGCGCGGATTACGCATCAGTAAACGCAAAAAATATCTCTGTCTTGACTCAACGCTAAAAAACAAATGAAATAAAAACAATTTAATTTATATTATAAAAATATTCGATTCATTTATATTTAACTTAGATATTTGGCATTACAGGATCTGTTAATCTATGCAGATAAAACAGCGTCACCTTGAAGTTTTTGATGCCATTATTGCGGCTGGGTCGATCTCTCGGGCCGCGGCCCAGCTCAACCTCAGCCAGCCTGCAGTTAGCATTGCTCTTGCTAATTTTGAAGAATCGATTGGGTTTAAATTATTTCAGCGTGACCGTGGGTTTTTTGCCCCGACACGTGAAGCCTTGCTGTTACAGGATGACATGGCACAAGGCCTATTGGCATTATCGCGCGTATCTCAACGCATATCAGAAATTCGTGCCGGATCAACTGGCTCGGTTCGCATTGCGACCAACGGTGCCATGGCGATCCATTTTCTGCCGCCTTTGATCGCCGCTTACCAGCGCGACCATAGTGACGTCAATATCGATATCCTTGTCAGAAGTTCACGCCAGGTTGCAGAATGGGTCAGTAGCCGACAAATTGATATTGGCCTTATTGACACGCCAGTTCCGGTTGCCGGACTGAATGCCACATTATTCAGTCTCGAATGTGTTTGTGTGATGCATCAGGACGACCCGCTTGCAACCAAAGACATAATTCATCCCACTGATTTAGCTGGGCGTTCTATCGTCTCTATTACCGGCCAGCATATGGTTGACCGCCAGCTAGATACGTCTCTTACCACTGCCGGGGTTACTGTTGAACGGCATATATCAAGCTATTTTTTTGCTATTGCGCGCAACATCATTGCGGTTGGCAACGAAATCGCCATTATCGACCCGACAAATGGCAAAGCCAATTTAAACGATGGCGTGACTTGGCGGCCATTTGCCCCGCGGATTGATCATGAATTGGCAATCATTACGCCATCTGACCAGCCACTTGGTCAGGCTGCTGGCGGCCTTTATGATTTGATAATACAGTCTCTGCAAAAGCTCGCCAATAGATCCAGTGCGGGGTACACAGATGCCAAATGACTTGGACAGATTGTTATGGTTAATGGCTGATCGTCTGGGCCAGTCAGATTTGCCAATCTGTCAATTGGTTGCCGCCGCATTGGATCGGTCTGTTGGCCAGACACATGCCAAAGCCGCCCCACAATCTAAAATCATCCCGCTTAAATTTGATGGCATCAACCCACCGTGTGGACAGGCACATATGGATTTATATCGGGCTATTTCACAGACTAGCACCGATCTATCATGGCGCCGCCCCGGCTTTGGCAAAATTCCAGACGCCATCGCCAGCCATATGGCGGTATGCGAAATCATCGGGCCGACTGGCCAGATTAAACATGAAACGGTGCGCGCTGGCTTGCTGTTTCAGGCACCAGACATCACCTACCCCCGCCACAGCCACGCCGCCGAAGAAATATATTTGTCGCTATCTGGCCCGGTAGAGTTCCAAGTAGATGAATCCGACTGGCGTCATGCATTCGCCGGTGATTTCACCCATCATTTACCGCACCAGCCACATGCCATTCGCACCGGCACTATACCGCTTTTGGCGGTATGGGGATGGGCTGGTGATATTGGTGCGGAAAGCTATAAAATATAGCCAAATCTTGCCAGCTAATCAGCTATGGCCCTCGCCCGGGTCTGGCTCACGCATTTTACCAGATGCCGCCAGTTCGGCGTCAATAATACTATCATCCGCCGCATCAACAGCCGGAATCGCATAAGCGCCCTGAAACCATCTTCCAAGATCAATATCTGCACAGCGTTTTGAACAGAATGGACGCGTTTCATGCATTGCCGGCGCGCCGCATGTCGG
>JAYOVO010000034.1:0-10605 GCA_038151495.1 Alphaproteobacteria bacterium | reverse complement strand
TTAAAGGCTGGCCGCATCGCGGCAAGCCGCAACCCAGCCAGCGCCGCCTGCGCCACATCATCAGCCATCATATCATCCAGCGCCGCCCGACCATGTGGCCGCCATAATTCCAACATGCCGCCGCGCGTCATTCCCAAAATTTCGGGATGTTGCGGGTCGTCATCAAGGCAGTTTTGAAGCTGTGAAAGGAATTTTTTATTTGCCGAACCCGCCCGCGGTACATCAATCAGGATCGGGCCGGACATGCCGCGAAGACGAATTTGTCTGGCAATTTCGACGGCGGCTTCATCAAACAAACCATCAAAACCAAAATTGCGGATATCAGCGTCAGCCCCATCAATATCGATTGCCCAAAGTGCGTGTGTACGCTGGCACCATAATATGCCGCCAGATGGCAATCGCACCTTTGGCTGTATCGCCGCCGATATCGCGGCATCGATCGCCTCACTATGGGCGTCACCTAACTTGCATCTTTGATAAGAGGCACGCGGAACCAAACGGCATGCCCGTTGAGACAAATTGCCACCGTCATACAGCCTAGCGGGTATGGCCGGTTCACAGCTGGCACAGTTGGTTTGCCAGTCAGTGACAAGATCATCAATGCTGGCTTGCAACTGGGCCCGGTCCACCCCCTTTGCCTGTCGCCGCACAATCACCCCAAAACCATCAGGCACCCGCAAATTTTCCGCCAATTCCCGCATGGCCGCCGCATCATCGCAACGGCGCGAAATCGTGATGCCTGATTGCCCCGGCAACAACACCAATGTGGCGCTGACCAAACGGGCATCAAGTACCGCCTGCCACGCTTTGCCGTGACGCGGTGCGGCAACAATCGTCACCACAATAACTGCCCCAGCCACAACAGCTGGTGGCGGGTTTTTTGGTAATTTTATGCTAATCACCGTGCCATCTGCCAACCGTCCTTGGGCCCGGTTCTGGTTGGCAAAAACCTGCTCTATCCGTGCCTGATGCACCGCCCCGATCAAATCAGGCTGGTCATCCCGGCAAAGCCAGACATGCTGGATCACGCCCGCCCTATCAAAAAACCCAACCCGTGTCTGGCCAGGGGCGTTTTCAGCAAAAATTTGATACGGCATCATGGCTGGGTGGCTGGCCGATAGCCAGCCGCATCTAGAAGCGCTGTCACGTCAAACAGGCTGAAGCCAACAATATTTGAATAGGACCCGCTGATATGGCGGATATACCGCGCCGCAAACCCCTGAATCGCATAGCCGCCAGCCTTGCCCTGCCAATCCCCAAAAGCCAGCGCATCAGCAATATCATTTTCAGTCAATCGGCGAAATTTAACCTGACTACACACCACCCGAACCAACAATCTGCGGTCAGCCGTAATCAGCGCAATGCCGCCATAAACCCGATGTTGACGGCCTGATAAAAGTTGCAAACATGACAAAGCTGTATCGGCGGTTTCGGCTTTTGGCAAAATCCGGCGCCCACACGCGACAACGGTATCACCAGCCAATATTACCCCATCATGCGTGGCGGCCACAGCCTCTGCCTTGGCGATCGCAAGGCGGCGGGCATAGCTGGCTGGCAATTCACCTTTTTTCGGCGTTTCATCTAAATCTGCTGCAGACACAAGATCAGGCCGGATGCCAATTTGTGCCAGCAAATCAAGGCGCCGCGGGGATGCCGAGGCAAGAACCAACTGCGGCTGAGACATGACAAATCACCTCCATGCAAAGATGACACAAAGGCTGCCTCATCTTTTATGTGAAGCTGGTTACAGCGAGAAAATCCGGCTATTTAAAGCGGAATGTGATCCGGCCTTTGCTGAGGTCATAAGGTGTCATTTCAACATTGACACGGTCTCCCGCCAGCACCCGGATACGGTTTTTCCGCATCTTGCCACTTGTATGGGCAAGCACTTCATGATCGTTGTCGAGTTTTACCCGAAACATCGCATTCGGCAGCAATTCCGCTACAGTGCCCGAAAACTCGATTACGCCTTCCTTGGCCATGAGACCCTTTCCATCTGATTACAGTGTCATAGACATGCGCAAAAACCGCAGAAAGGTCAAGTGTTTCCTGCAATCTCTTTACCAAAATAGATGCTGAGTTTGCCGCGAATATCGTCGCGCACATGACGATATGCCCGCAGCATTTCTTCTCGGCTACCTGTTAAATTCGCCAGATTATCCACCGGCCAATACAAGGTTTCGCAATCGATATTCTGGGTCAAGGCACGCGCCGCGTCATGCGCCTCTGGCGAAAACGAGATAATCACATCATAAAATCCAGAATCTAGATCATCAAAAGACTTTGGTTCATGCGCGCTCATATCTAGGCCAATTTCGTGCATAACCGCTGTTGCAAACCCATCTTGAATCCCCGGTGTGACACCGCATGAATCAACAAAAATTTTGCCCGGAAAGGCATGTTTCACCATGGCTTCGGCCATTGCAGAACGCACAGCATTGATGTTGCAGGCAAATAAAATAGCCCCCACCTGACTGCCCACCTTGGGGGGCACAATATCACCAATGTCTTTAGCACTCATTTGATTCTATCCCTCACTTGGACTGCAATACACAGATCAAAGTAAACAACCGTCTTGCGGTCTTAAAATCTGTCATCACCTTACCGTCAAGCCGTGACTGCAGTAATTCCGACCCTTCATTGTGTAAAGCCCGCCGGCCCATATCAATGGCCTGAATTTGCGATGGTGATTTGGTACGAATGGCATCGTAATAGGTGTCACATACATGAAAATAATCACGAATGACCCGCCGCAATGGACCCATTGCCATAAAGAACTGGGCAATCTCAATGTCATCTGCATTACGAATATCGAAATGCACATGCCGCCCTTCAAGCTTTAAATACAGGTGAAACGGCCCCACATGTTCTGGCACGCCAAATTGATTTTCTTCCAAAATATCATATATCGCGATGGCGCGTTCTTGTTCGGCTTCAGCAGACCGGCGCGGACCGGCTGGATCGTCAAGCTCTATCTTGACCAGTCGTTCTGCATTGTGATTGTCGTCCGCCCCCGCCATAGCCAGCCTAATGATTCATACGGATACGCATCGATAAGGCATGCGCGCCCAGCCCTTCGGCCTGCGCCAATGCCACGCCAGCTGGTGCAATCTGTGCAAAACTGCCAGCATCACATGACACCATGGTGGTGCGCTTCATAAAATCGGCAACACCAAGGCCAGATGAGAACCGAGCGGTGCGCGCTGTTGGCAACACATGATTGGGTCCGGCCACATAATCGCCAATTGCCTCAGGCGTGTAACGGCCCAAAAAAATCGCGCCAGCATGGGTGATTTTTTCTGCCCATTCATCGGCATGATCAAGCGCAAGTTCGAGATGCTCAGCGGCGATCCTATCGGCAATGGCTGGCATTTCATCCATATGCGGTACGGTAATGATTGCCCCGTTATCCTGCCATGACTGGCCTGCCACCGCCGCCCGGTCAAGCGTTGGCAGCATGGCACTGACAGCCGCATCAACAGCATCAGCAAAAGCCGCATCATCGGTAATCAGGATCGATTGGGCGGCCTCGTCATGTTCGGCTTGTGACAACAAATCAGCGGCGATCCATGCCGGGTCATTATGGGCATCGGCAACCACCAAAATTTCAGATGGCCCGGCAATGCTATCAATACCAACCTGCCCGAACACTTGACGTTTTGCCGCCGCCACAAAGGCATTGCCCGGCCCCACAATTTTATCGACCGGGGCAATCGTCTGGGTGCCATAGGCAAGCGCCGCCACCGCCTGCGCCCCGCCAATACGCCATACTTCGGTTACACCGGCCAGGGCCGCCGCCGCCAGCACCAGGTCATTGACGTCACCATCGCGTGCCGGCACCACCATCACCCGCCGTTTCACCCCAGCAACCATCGCTGGGATCGCATTCATCAATACCGAGGACGGATAAGCCGCCTTGCCGCCCGGCACATAAAGACCAACCGCATCAACTGGCGTATGCCGCATGGCAAGGTGTACCCCGGCTTCATCGCTATAGGCAAAGCCGTCAGGACGTTGTTTTTCATGGAAGGCCTGAATACGGGTGGCTGCCAGTTCCAGCGATTGTCTTAACGCATCATCCAAGCCATCAAGTGCGGCCTGCAACACATCGCGCGGTATCGCTAGTTCAGCAACAGATCCAACCGCCAAACCATCATATCTAGCGGTAAATGCCAGCAACGCATCATCACCGCGCTCACGGATATCTGCAATGATTTCAGCCACCGTATCATGGACATCACTATCAGATTCGCGTTTGCTACCAAGCAAACGCTCGAATGATTCAGAAAAATCTGCTGAGGCAAAATTTAACCGCTTGGCCATGATATCTGTCACACTTCATTCGTGGTTTGGCAGATCGTCATCAAAGATCATGCCGGGGCTGTAAATTGGTTGGGCGGCCACTATCAAGATCACCAACCACAATGTCGATCTGTTTTGTTGTCAGGCGCATTGATGGGCCACCAGAAAAACTAAGTTCCATCATGCAGCCACCGTCTTGTTGTGGCATAGCCACCAGCTTTAGGGCAAGAAGGTTAAGAAAAGCATCGCGCCAATCTGCTGGCCAACGCCGCTTTTGCACAGCCGTGACATGGTTGATCCGTACCCCACATAACGCACGTTCATGCACCGCCCCACCGGTGCTGTCATTCATATCAGCCAACGCCGGTCGTTCCCAACAAAAGCGGTTAGCAACAATCATAAAACAATCATGTTGCGCGTCATAATGCATGTCGGCACCGGCGATGATGGCGTCTTGCAACAATGCCGAAACCACCTCAAGATCAGCCTCATCCTTGGCCACTAACCGCAATGATTCTGCATGATCCATCTGCATAACTAGCCCTTGACCCGGCGCAATTGCGCCCCGCAGTTGCCCAATTTTGTCTCAAGGTCACTATAGCCGCGCTCTAGATGATAAATGCGGCTTACCGTCGATATGCCGGGCGTTGCCAATGCCGCAAGCACCAGCGATACCGACGCCCGTAAATCCGTTGCCATGACGGGTGCCGGGGTGAGGCTTTTTCGCCCTCTGACCATGGCAGTCCCGCCATTGACCCGAATATCAGCCCCCATCCGCAACAATTCCGGCACATGCATAAATCGGTTTTCAAAAATTGTTTCTGAAATTTGTGACGAACCATCGGCAATACACATCATCGCCATAAATTGTGCCTGCAAATCGGTGGGAAAGCCGGGAAATGGATCGGTGGTGATATCGGCCGCCTGCGGGCGTCCGTTCCCTTTGACCCGGATCGTCCCGGCGTCACAATCAATGGTTGCCCCGGTGTCACGCAATACTGCCAGCAATGCGTCAAGATGACGTTCATGCGCGCCATGTAATGTCAAATCGCCATCGGTCATCGCCGCGGCAATGGCAAATGTGCCGGCTTCGATCCGGTCTGCCACAACCCGGTGGTTGGCGGCGTGTAATTCATCGACACCCTGAACCTTTATAGTATCCGTGCCATGGCCTTCGATTTTTGCCCCCATTGCATTCAGACAATCGGCAAGATCGGTAATTTCAGGTTCGCGGGCGGCATTGACAATTTCTGTTTCACCGCGTGCCAGCACCGCCGCCATCAACGCATTTTCCGTTCCCCCAACAGACACCATCGGGAACATGATGCGTCCGCCTTGCAACCCATTGCGCGCACGGGCCTGAATATAGCCATCTGCCAATTCAACAACCGCCCCAAGTGCCTGCATCGCCCGGATATGCAAATCTACCGGGCGGGTGCCAATCGCACAGCCACCAGGCAACGAAACACGGGCCTCGCCATAGCGTGCCAAAAGTGGCCCCAGCACCAGAACTGATGCCCGCATTTTAGACACCAGCTCATAAGGGGCATCAAACCCTGTTGCCCCGCCAGACATGGTGACTTGTTCACCATCCCGCACCACATCAACACCTAAATGACCGAGCAAACCTTCCATCGACAATGTGTCTGCAAGCCGCGGAACATTGTCCAAAACAAGGCGGTCAGTCGCCATCAGGCCAGCCGCCAACAGCGGCAAGGCAGCGTTTTTTGCACCGCTAATGGCGATATCCCCACGGAGCGCCGGCCCACCTTGTATCTCTAGGCTATCCATCAGCTTTTGGCTTTCTTGCTGGTTACATCTTGGATCATTTCGCTGGACTCTTTTCATCAGACGGTATCGTGCCGCCCGCATCAGTGGCTGGTGCCGCTGTGCGCGCCCGTGCTTGGGCTTTGCGCCGATGCAAATTATCACGCAAGGCCTGTGCCAAACGGTCATTTGCCTGTTGTTTGGCAGTTTGCGGCTTTTGCGTATCTGACGGTCGACGTGGCCTCATAACTTTCCTTGCGGTATTCTATCTATCATCGAGATTAATGTGCGTATCATAGCTAGGCAGAAGTTGTGGCTTTTTTAGGGCGTTTGCATGGTTGTTAACAATGACCATAAGGCTTTTTTGGTATAGGCTGATTTGATCGGAAAATCCAGCCCATCAATGGCAAGGTTTGCTCATGAAACCAGCATCAATTACAAGCAAACGCGGCGTTGGCAAATGGGGTTTGCCAGCGATCTTGATTTGCGGGCTTGCTGGGTTCTTTGCAACTGGCTTGCATCAGCTGATCAGTTGGGAAACAGTGGCACGGCATTATGCCGAGATCAGCCATTTTATCGAGCAAAACCGTGCCGCCAGCTATTTTGGGTTTGTGTTATTTTATACCGCTGTTGTTGCCTTTTCACTGCCAATTGCCAGCTTGCTGACATTGGCCGCTGGCGCGCTTCTTGGCTGGCCGTCCATTGGCCTTATTGTGGTGGCGGCCACGGCCGGGGCCAGCCTTTTATTTATCGCGGCACGAGGTCTGTTTCGTGATGTTTTGCGCGCCCGCGCCGGGCCATTTTTTGCCAAGCTTGAGGCCGGATTTACCAAAAATGCCTTTAGCTATTTGTTGTTTTTACGATTGATGCCAGTCGCCCCCTTTTGGGCGGTCAATATCCTGCCAGCTTTTTCCGGCATGCGTTTGGCGCAATTTATTGGTGCCACAGCCATTGGCATTATTCCCGGCACATCAGTATATGTGGCTGTTGGGCGCGGTTTTGACCATCTTCTTGCACGGGGAGAAACGCCTAATTTAGCGGTATTAAACACCCCGCACATCTGGTTACCACTGGCCGGGCTGGCGCTGTTGGCCCTGTTGCCGGCACTTTATCGCCAGATCAATGCAACCAGCAAAAAGGATCAGCCACATGACCCATCATGACTGTGATATCTGCATTATAGGCGGTGGGTCTGCTGGGCTGAGTCTGGCCGCCGGCGCGGCGCAAATGGGCGCCAAAATTCTGCTGTTCGAAGCAGGTGCCATGGGCGGTGATTGCCTGAATAGTGGGTGCGTCCCGTCAAAAGCCCTGCTGGCGGCGGCAAAAGCCGCACATCATGCTCATGGTGCGCCCCGCATGGGCGTCATGGGTACACCGCCACAAATTGATTTTCCCGCGGTCAAAGCGCATGTCGCCGCGGTGATCGATGGCATTGCCCCACATGATTCAATTGCACGGTTTGAGGCATTCGGCGTGACCGTCATTTCCGAACATGCCGCCTTTACCGGCCCGCGCGAAGCGGCATCAAAACATCATAAAGTGCGCGCTAAATATTTTGTTATTGCCAGCGGTTCACAACCCGCCATACCGCCAATAGACGGCCTTTCAGACATAGATTTTTACACCAATGAGACAATTTTTGCGGATCCGGCGAAACCTGATCATTTGGTGATTATCGGCGGCGGGCCAATTGGCATTGAAATGGCACAAGCACATATCAGGCTGGGTGTTGATGTGACAGTGATCGAGGCGCTATCAGTTATGGCGCGCGATGACAGCGAACTTGTCGCCATGCTCAAAACCCAGCTTGAGGCAGACGGCGTCACATTCATCGAAGGTGTTGGTGTGACCAGCGTTCGCCAGAACCAGCCAAATGACATCACGCTGACACTTGCCAACGCCGCGGTCATAAAGGCAAGCCATCTTCTGGTTGCTACTGGCAGGCGGCCAGTCATTGACGGGTTGAATCTGCCAGCGGCCGGGGTAAAATTTGGCAAAACCGGCATCGTCACCGATCGTCGATTGCGCACCAGCAATAAGCGAATCTATGCCATAGGCGATGTTACCGGCCGCCAGCAATTTACCCATATGGCCAGCTATCATGCCAGTATTTGCCTGCGCAATATATTGTTCAAATACCCCGCAAAAATTGACGAAACGGCGGTGCCATGGGTGACCTATTGTGACCCGGAACTGGCCCATGTCGGGCTGACGCATGATGCCGCTATTGATTGCTGGGGCAAAGATAACGTCACTGTAACAAGATGGGATCTGGCGGATAATGACCGGGCCCGCGCCGACCATCGCACCAAAGGGATGGTCAAGGCAGTGATCCATAAAAATGGCCGTATTTTGGGGGCGTCGATCCTGGCACCAATGGCGGGTGAAATCATCCAGACCTGGATTCTGGCAATTGCCAACAGGCAGAAAATTGCCAGCCTTGCGACCATGATCGCGCCATACCCCACCTATGGCGAGGCCAGCAAACGTGCCGCTGGCAATTTTTTTACAGCCAAATTATTTGGCAAAACGACGCAAAAATTGGTGCGGTTTCTTCTGAAATTCTGACCGCTTGCCTGCCCGATCATTTGATCTTGTCAAGTTTCGGCAAGACTGCTAGTAACAGCCCACGTTTTGCGGTGGCATGCAGGCAGGCTAGAATCTGTATCGCCAATGTCGGAAAACCGGAATAATGCTGCCATAGCTCCAGCGGTAGAGCGCACCCTTGGTAAGGGTGAGGTCGCGTGTTCGAATCACGCTGGCAGCACCATTTTCCTAGCCCCTACCCCCTCATGGTACAACATACAAGAACTGGCATCTATGGTGCGGGGTTTAGCCCGTTGCCGGCTTATCCGCGCGTGATGCGTGCAACAAAGCGGCGGGTCAGCGGTGCGACAACCAAAATTGTGGGAAAGGCGACAATCCAGCTTTTATACCACGCCGCCGCCCACAACGTGGTGAAATCATCCGACAAGCCGGCCGCGTTCAGCGTTGCCACACCCGACACCACACAGGACATAATGATCGACAAAAAAAAGCTGAACAACAGCGGTGCGAATTTGGCTGGTATCATATCTTTAAAAAAATCCTCTTCCCGAGTGATTGCTAATGGCCCCTATATATCGGCGGTCACGCTGGCCAGATGCGGCGTCCATAGCGCGTGCCCATCTGCACAGCATCACCCAAATCTGCCAAAGCCGACAGATCAACCGGCACAACTGCACCTTCAGACCCAGCGCCCGCAGGCGAAATATCAGTCACCTCAAACAACATCATATGGCGCGGCCCACCCATCACATTGGTCATTTTATGGCATGCAATCGCCGCCTTTTTTGCGGCAAATTCTGGTGCCAGTTTTTGGGCGCATAAACTGCCAACAGTTTCATCATGCGCACCTGCCTCGACTGTCAGGATTTGAATATGGTGCGCGTTCATTGCCGCATCTGCGGCGCCGATAGCCGGGCGGTCATTGGTATCGCCCGGTGCCTGCCATGACCATTCATGTGCCAGAATGGCAGATGACGGGTTTTGGCGCAAAGCCATCATGGCACGGGTATCATTGCTTTGGGTCAATTTTAACTGGGCCGGGCTTGGATCCAAAAATACTCTGGTCGAATCACCACCAAACATTCCAATATACCGATAAAGATCACTGTTGCCGGATGGGGGTGGCGCCTCGAAATGTGCCGCCCAACGATAGCCCGGGCGGGCCAGCTTTTCGGGAATATGACAGCGATGAAACCAATCGACATAGTGGTCACGATCAGCCGCCGCAATATCATAGAACAAGAGCCAAATACCTGTCGTCATATCTGCCGCCTTTTAAAAAAATTTAAGGTGCCGATATACCAACTCTGCGTCATCAGCCGCAAGGATGATGCTTTTTTATTAGTACAAAATCAACAGGATGCGGCAAAAAAAACGGCGCCAAAGCGCCGCTTTATTATGATGTGTTACAGCTTAACTGGCTGTGGCCAGCGCGGTATCACGGTCAAAAACCAATTTGTCCGCCACTTTGTCTAGCCCAACGGTAATGACATCCCCCTCGGCAAAATCACCTTGCAATAAAGCCTCGGCAAGCGGGTTTTGCAATTTGGTCTTAATCACCCGTTGCAACGGCCGCGCGCCAAATTGGACATCATACCCTTTGGTTGCCAGCCATTCAGTTGCCTCGGTGCTGAGATGTATGGTCAGGCCGCGTTCGGCAAGCCGGGCTTGTAACCGATCAAGCTGGATCGTGACAATCTGTCCCATATCATCGCGTGATAGCCTGCGGAACAACAAGATTTCGTCAAGCCTGTTCAAAAATTCTGGTCTGAACAGCCCGGCGACCTCGGTCATAATGGCATCGCGCGCGTCATCAGCCGGGGCCTGATCATCAAGTGCCAGCAGATGTTCAGCGCCGATATTTGACGTCAGCAAAATCATCGTATTGCGGAAATCAACTTGCCGCCCCTTGCCATCTGTCAGCCGCCCCTCATCAAGCACCTGTAGCAAAATATTGAAAATGTCCGGGTGGGCCTTTTCAATTTCATC
>JAYOVO010000033.1:0-13228 GCA_038151495.1 Alphaproteobacteria bacterium | reverse complement strand
CATGACCGCTGTCCATATATTGGACACCCGGGTTCATCAATTCCATCCGCATATAAATCGACATGCCCCCACCAATGAAGGCGGCAAGGATGGCAAACACCAGATACATTGTACCGATGTCTTTGTGATTCGTAGAGTACAGCCAACGGCGAACAAAACTTGAAGGAGCACCGTGGTCTGCGTGGGCTTGCGCACTCATAGTTAAATCCTCTTCCCTCGGTTAATTTGCTGATGCCAATTTCATGGCGTCATCTGTGACAACAGGCATATCCATAGCGAATTCCTGCTTGGCCATATCCAGCCATGTAGCGTATTCAGCTTTCGATACCGCCCTAATTTCGATTGGCATATAGGCATGGTTTGTGCCGCA
Source organism: Alphaproteobacteria bacterium (assembly GCA_038151495.1). Classification (GTDB taxonomy): domain Bacteria; phylum Pseudomonadota; class Alphaproteobacteria; order Puniceispirillales; family Puniceispirillaceae; genus UBA3439. The sequence goes on along the minus strand of JAYOVO010000033.1, from coordinate 12,858 downwards.
AATCTGGTTACATTGTCCGTAATAGGTCTGCGCGCCAACCGGCACATCAATCCATGCTTCGTTGGTCCGGCCGATAAAGGCATAAATTTGCACCGCCAGTGACGGCACAAAGAATGAGTGCATCACATCATTGCCAGTGACCAGCAATTTGATGCGCGTGCCTTCTGGAACAACAAGCGGGTTATCAACGCTCAGCAGACGGATTTGGCCTGGTTCTAAATCGGCTTCATCAACAAGGTAGCTGTCAAAACTGATGGCTTCATCGGGATAAGTGTAATTCCAATACCACTGGTTGCCGGTAACCTTAATGACCATATCTGTATCGGCTGTCCGATCCGTGTAATACAGCAGACGGAATGATGGCACCGCAATTCCTACCAGAATAAGCACCGGGATCACCGTCCATAAAATTTCAATGACCGTATTGTGCGATGTCTTTGACGCTTTTGGATTTTGCGACGCACGGAACCGTACCCCGACATAAATCAGCAAGGCCAAAACGAACAATGAAATCGCCGTGATCACCACCAGCAAAAGATTGTGCAAATTGGTCGCCATTTCGGCAATCGAGCCAGCTGGCGGTTGCAGGTTAAGCTGCCATGGCTGTGGGGCGGCGGCGTGTGCAGACGTCGCAATCATCACCCCGGCCAAACCGGCTAGCACAGAAATTACAAATGGGCTGGCTGAGCCAGCTGTCGAGACCCGCGCAAAGATTGTGCGGATTTGAGCCGAAATTGGCATGGATACCTCTCCCAAAAACGTGATCCATAACAAAAGATCAGACGCGATGCCGGCGCCAGAAAAAGTGCCACCGATAAAGCTTTGCCATGTTTAGACTGTTTCGCACGAATAGAAAACCCCCGTGCGGCAGCCTGTCGCTATAATTTTTGACTTTTTTTGGTTTTTTTGTGATGCGGTGGGGCTGACTACCCACCAGACCCAGCAAAGCCGCCAAGAAATCCGCGGCAATGGCTTGAATTTTCCGCTGAAACCGCCCATCTTTATGACAGATTTGTAACCAAGACATATATCAATGTGTAAATCATCAACACATTGTGATAAAAGGATAATTCATGGATCTTCTTCACCAGACTGACCGTATCTTCTTTGAAAAAACCGGGCTGGATTTGGCGCGCACCCAGAAAATTGTCAGTGATGCGTTAGCGGCAGGCGACGATGGCGAATTATTCCTCGAAATGCGTCATTCTGAAATGCTGATGTTTGATGATGGCCGTCTGAAAACCGCCAGCTATGACCAATCAAGTGGTTTTGGCCTGCGTGCTGTTGCGGGTGATGCGCATGGTTATGCCCATGCTGGCGAATTATCCGAGTCAGCCCTGAAACGCGCCGTTGATAGTGTTTCAGCCGTGACCAAAGGATATCATGGACAAGCGGCACTGGCGCCGACCGCTGGTAGCAATGCGCCGCTCTATAGCGATGATAACCCGCTCAATCACACGTCGTTTGAAACAAAAATCAAGCTTTTACAAGAAATTGACAGCTATGCGCGGTCTGCTGATAGCCGCGTGAAACAGGTCAATGCCAGCCTTGCCGGGTCGTGGCAAGCGGTACAGATTATGCGCGGCGATGGCGCCCGTATGGCCGATATACGGCCGTTGGTGCGAATCAATGTTTGGGTGGCGGTTGAGGAAAATGGGCGGATGGAATCGGGCAGCAGCGGGGCTGGCGGCCGGGTCATGCTTGACCAATGGTTAACGCCAGACTCATGGCAACGTCAGGTTGATGAGGCCCTGCGCATTGCCGTGCTGAATCTCAACTCGGTGCCGACACCTGCTGGCGAAATGGAAGTCGTGCTTGGCGCTGGATGGCCGGGCGTGATGCTTCATGAAGCGGTTGGCCACGGTCTTGAGGGCGATTTTAACCGCAAAGGAACGTCGGTATTTAGCGGCAAGATTGGCGAACAGGTAGCGGCCAAAGGCGTCACCGTCATTGATGACGGCACCATTGCAGACCGGCGCGGGTCCATCACCATTGATGATGAAGGCACATCCAGCCGCCGCAATGTGTTGATCGAAGATGGAATTTTAAAAGGCTATATGCAAGACCGTCAAAACGCGCGGCTGATGGGGGTCGATGCAACCGGCAACGGGCGGCGCGAATCCTATGCACATGCCCCGATGCCGCGCATGACCAACACATTTATGGATAATGGCAAAGATGACCCTGCCGAAATTGTAAGCTCTATCAAAAAGGGCATCTATGCAGTGAATTTTGGTGGCGGACAGGTTGATATCACCTCGGGCAAATTTGTCTTTGCCGCGGCCGAAGCCTATCTTGTTGAAAATGGTAAAATCGGCGCCCCGGTAAAAGGCGCGACGCTGATCGGCAACGGCCCTGACGCGATGTCCAAAATCACCATGATTGGGAATGATACCAAGCTTGACAGCGGTATTGGCACCTGCGGCAAAGCCGGCCAGAGCGTGCCAGTTGGCGTTGGGCAACCGACGGTCAAAATGGGCGGCATCACTGTTGGCGGTACCGAAGCCGCCTAAACAGGCGTCGGTTTATGCCGATACGGGCCGCTGGTGCAGATGAAAAGCGACGGCAAGTAGAATCAATGTAATCGCCGCCCCAAAGCCAAATGAATAATGCGCCCCGCCTAGATGGTATAGCGGGCCTGCGAGTACCAGACCGCCCACTTGGCCAAGCGAGCCAAATCCCTGCACCATGCCAAGCGCACCGCCCATCGTGGTCTTGCCAGCCGCATTGCTTGCCGCGGCAGACAGTGCCGGGTTGCTAAAGCCAAATCCAAAACAAACCGCCGTGGTCACGATCAGCATTTGAACCAGCGGATAGCCATTGCCAATCAATAATCCGACCGCCATCACCGCTGTTAACATTTGTCCAACGACCAACAGGCTGGCACCAAACCCCACTGTGCCAACCTCGCCAAACCGGCGCACTGCAATATTAATCAATCCGCCCTGTACCAAAATGATACATACGCCAATATAGGTGAATAGCCATCCGGTTTGACGGGCGTCAAAGTCCAGATAATCGCGAAGCAACAGCACAAATGACGCTTCCACCTGGGCAAATGACAAATTCAGGCAAAAGAAGGCCAGCGCATAGAGCGCCAGAGGGCTGCGCATGATTGTGGCAAGCCGTGTGACCAGCGCTTGCTTTGCCGATGATGTGATCTGCCGGTAAGCGGCGCTTTCTTCAATACGAACAGACAGTGCCAGCGCCAAGAATGAAAACCCAGCCGCCAGCAAAAATGGCGCTTGATGTAGCGGCCCACTGCCAACACCGCTTAACAAGCCACCAAGTGCCGGGCCAGCAACAAAACCAGTGCCGATGGCGGCGCCAAACAAACCCATGTAACGCGCCCGTTCATGAGACCCCACCCGATCGGCAATAATGGCTTGAATCACGCCGGTATTCCCAGCCGCCAGCCCGGCCAAAATTCGCGCCGCAAACATCTGGATAATATCATCTGAAAAGGCGAACCACAGATGTGCCAACGCATTGACAAACAGGCTGGCAATCAGCACTGGACGCCTGCCAATATGATCAGACAGCCGCCCCAAAAGCGGGTTAGACAAAAACATTGCCATGGCAAAAGACGCCAACAGCAAGGTCATAACCGTTGCCGAAAGCCCCAAGGTTTCAATCACTGTGTAGGGCAGAACCGGGATCAACGCACCGATTCCCACAAAATTTATAAAGACAACAAGAAGCAGGGTGGGCATTGATCACTCTTTCGACAGTGCCGGGCCTGCCCAGCCAACAGGCCAATGCGCCCAAAGGCGGTTTGACCCGAACAGCAGTATATTTGGCAAGGCCCGATTAATATTGGTTTGTGGTAAAGACCTGATCAATTTCGCCGTCCCAATCCTGACGGTATAAATCAAGCATCACCTCGGCTGGCGTTTTGCGTGTTTCAATAATGGTTTTCAGCGGCTGTAAAAACCCGGTTTCATCATTGCCGCCATCATCACAAATACCGCGGCGGCGCAACCCAGCGGTGGCGATTTCTAGCAGTCGGGCCGCCAGATGATAGACATCCGCGCCAGCTAATTGTCCGTTCAGCCCATTTGTTGCCACCGATAACCGCGCATTCATCACATCATCAGCCGTGATATGGGCGCTTAACGCCTCGGCCTCTGCCAATGCCTCGTCATCATACAAAATCCCGACCCACAATGCCGGCAGGGCGCAAATATTGGCCCATGGCCCACTGTCAGCCCCGCGCATTTCGATAAATTGCTTCAGGCGCACCTCGGGGAATGCGGTGGTGATATGGTCTTCAAAATCTGCCATATTTGGCGGCATGCCTTCAAAACCTGCCAAACGCGATGCCAAATAATCGCGGAAAGACTGCCCAGCCACATCAATATAATCTTCGCCGCGATGCAGAAAATACATTGGCACATCAAGGATATAGTCAATCCATTGTTCATAACCAAAGGCGGGATCAAACACACAAGCTGGCACACCGCACCTGGCATTATCTGTGTCGGTCCAGGCTTCAGCGCGGGTAGACAACAGGCCAGATGGTTTGCCATCACGAAAAGGCGAATTGGCAAATAGCGCCGTTGCCACCGGTTGCAGGGCAAGCGAGGCACGGAATTTGCGGCGCATATCGACCTCGTCAGCATAGTCAAGATTGACCTGTACCGTGCATGACCGCAACATCATATCAAGGCCAAACCGCCCAACCTTTGGCATATAGTTACGCATGATTTTATAGCGGCCTTTTGGCATCCATGGAATGTCGTCACGACCCCATTTTGGTTGATAACCAATACCAAGCATGCCCAGCCCAAGTGCCGTGGTCACGGCCCGCATATGTTTCAGATGCCGCCCGGTTTCGGCGCATGTCTGATGCAGATTGACAAGTGGCGCCCCGGATAATTCAAGCTGGCCGCCCGGCTCCAGCGTAACCGATCCCCCCTCACCATCTTTCAGACCAATGATGTGACCCTTTTCCACAATCGGACGGGCTTTATCGCCAATATGGGCGCATAATGAGTGAAGCAGAGCGCCAACGCCACCTTCACCCTCATAAGCAACCGGGCTGAAATCAGCGCGATGAAACAGAATTTTTTCGTGTTCTGTACCAATGCGCCACGCCGATTTTGGCTTGGCCCCAGCCGCCACCCAATCGACAAGCTGGCTGGTATCAGTGATCACTGTACTGTTCTCGGCCATAAGCATCCGCTCCTGATCATATGTCTGCGATCATGCCCTGCTACCCTAGCTGGACATTTTGCCGTTCCAATCGCCGCAAATGGACTGGTAACAAGAAAGCGCCGCGATGGCTGCTGTATCCGCCCGCAATATGCGCGTGCCAAGAGAAATTTTCAAACAATTCTTGCGGCCAGCCAGTTGTTTACGTTCGGATGGGGAAAATCCACCTTCCGGGCCAATCAGAATGGCTGCCATGTCATGGGCCGGGGCGGCGTGTAATACCGCCGCAATGTTATGCGCCGGGCTGCCAGCAGATGATTCATCACACCAGATCAGCAACCGGTCATCCTCCATCTGATCAAGCACGGAAAACAACCCGGTAAATTCACGGATGGCGGCAATGTCCATACGCTCTGTCTGTTCGGCCGCTTCAATCGCATTTGCCGCCAATCTTTCATCCTTCACCCGGCTAATCTGGCAATAATCGGTGCGTACTGGCCAGATGCAACTCACCCCCAATTCACTTGCCTTTTGCGCCATAAAATCAAGTCTGGCTTTCTTTACGGGGGCAAATAGCAACCATAAATCAAGACAGTTGATTTGGGGCTTTATCTGCATTGCAATATCGACACTGCATTGTTTCTTGCTAATTTCGGCGATATGCCCGGCCCATTCCCCATCATGACCATTAAACATGGTCAACGGCGCACCAACGGCAAGCCGCATCACATTGACCAGATAATGGCGGTGGGCATCAGGCAAGGTTACGCGCTGTTGTGCCACCAGCGGCATATCGACAAATAGGCGTGTCTTGGCGTTAAAGTCTGTCATCTTCTGGTTGTAAGCCCGATACCAAAACAAGACAAGTCGCCTTGCTTAGGCCATCGCAAAAGCCAAGGATCAAATGAAGACGCTGGCAAGTGGCGCAAATCTGTTTGGCTTTTTGTGTAAGCTTGGGTATCTCTAGCACCTATGCCGCGACCAGATCACCAACACCAACCGCACAGCGACATGCCAACCACCGGCTGGTGGCGCATTTTACCAGTTTCGTTGCATGCATATATCTATCTTGGTCGTTTTGACCGGCCAATTGGCTGGTGGTTGTTATTGTTGCCAGGCTGGTGGGTTATTCCCATTGGCGCCCCTTCAGTCGTCAGCATGTGGTGGCTTATGGCCTTGTTTTTGGCTGGGGCGATCATCACCCGGGCCGCTGGCTGTATCATTAATGATTTATGGGACCGGCGGCTTGACCAACAGGTTGAGCGAACCCTGCAAAGACCGCTTGCTTCGGGGGCTGTTTCAGTCGGTGCCGCATTTATATTTTTGGGCATTTTGGGGACAATTGGCATTGGCATTTTATGGCAATTGCCAGATATCGCCATTTATGTTGGGTTGGCCGCCGCCCCGCTTGTCATCGTCTATCCGCTGGCCAAACGCGTTACCTGGTTTCCACAATTTGTTCTTGGACTGACATTTTCTTGGGGGGTCCCGCTTGGCTGGGCGGCCAGCACCGGATCGCTGCCAGATCTATCAATTTTATCTATCTATGCCGCCTGTGTGGCGTGGGTATTCGGATATGACACAATTTATGCGGTACAGGATATGGCCGATGATGCGGCGATTGGCATAAAATCCTCGGCTTTGGCCTTTGCTCAGCATTTAAAAATTGCTGTTGGCGTGGCGTACGGTCTGGCTTTTTTACTATTATCGCTTGGGCTTTATCTGAAGCTTGGTATTGGATTTTGGCTTGGCGGCCTCGGCCTGATGGGTGTGCATTTTGCCTATCAAATTCACCGCCTTGATGACGACGATCCGACCATTGCATTGCACCTGTTCCGGTCAAACCGTGACGCCGGGTTACTATTGGTGGCAACGCTGGTCATTACGCGTCTTGTTGGCTGACCACCCACAACCCGCCGTTACAAAAACGCATCAATACCGCTAACGCTTACCGACAAGGTGTGCCATGGCGGTGTTTCGGCAAACAACGCATAATTTTGCAGGCCAGCAATGACCGCATCACGGGCTGTTTTATCGCGCTGGACATCAGCAATAAATTCGGCATGTGACCGCGAATCATCACACCCGGTAAGTTGGCGGACTCGTGCCGCGGCATCTGCCTGGCTTATCTCTGGAAACCGCCGGCCAACCGCCGCAATGGCTGGCAGGGCGGCCGGTATGCCGCCAGCATAATCCAGCACCCCAGATCGCGCTGAATAGCCGTAGACTGGCTGGTCTGGCACCAGCAAATCATGCACAACATCCTGCATCATCACATAATCATAGGCGACACCAATGCCCTCAGTTCTGTGCATCTGTTCCAACTGTTCAGCGTCAAGCCATGCCACATTCAAGCTGACAATACAGCCTGCACAGGGAAATGCAGTACATGGCACTGCCGCGTAAAAGCCAAGCATCGCCGCATGCACAATATCACAATCAAACAATCTAGCTGGCGTGACCGGAATGATGGCGGCATCGCCGAATTTGCGGCGCAATTGAACCGGTGCACGATTTGATCCCACCGATAGCACCGCAACGCGGCCATCAAAAATCCACCGGTGGCGGTCAATCATCTTCTGATCAAGATCATAAAGCGCGCCATTGGCAAGCAGATACCCCCCGGATGGCGCGCTGTAGGGGTATAATCTGGCACGATCAATATCGGATAATTTCGTCAGATAGGTGTCGCCATGCGCCAGCGCCACAAAATCAGCAAACAGATTATGAGGCAAGGCTGACGCTTTCATCAATGCCAAGCGCAATATTCATATTCTGCACCGCCGCACCAGAGGCACCTTTGCCAAGATTATCAAGCCGCGCAACCAGCCAGAATTGCTGGGACTTTGCATCAGAAAACACAAAAATTTCCATCGAGTCCCGATCAGCCAGCGCATCAGCCGCCAGCATATTTGGCGTATTTTCATCATTCGCACATGCCGCCCCCATGCGCACCAACGTCGCCCCAGCATACCAATCTGCATAAAGTTGATAGATTTGGTCAGCCTGTACCGTACCTGAAAACTGATCAGCATGAAGCGGCAGATGCACCAACATACCAGCATAAAAATCACCAACCGAAGGCATGAAAATAGGCGGTGTCTTCAAACCGGCATAATATGTCATTTCGGCAAGATGCTTGTGTGACAGATTGGTGCCATAACTAAATTGCGGTGCCAGCCCACCATTATCGTGGGTGCCAATCATTGATTTGCCTCCGCCGCTATAGCCGCTGACGGCAGGCACGCTGAGATGGCTGTCAGCAGGCAACATACCACTTCCGATTAATGGCTTGGCCAAAGCCAGAAACCCGGTTGGATAGCAACCCGGGTTGGCAATGCGCGACGCGGCGGCGATCATGCCGCGCTGGGCAGTGGTTAATTCAGGAAATCCATAGACCCAAGAATCATCTACCCGATGCGCTGTGGATGCATCAATAAACCGGATTGACGCATCCCCATCTGCCAAGGCAACAGCTTCACGGGCCGCCTCGTCCGGCAGGCATAAGATGGTGATGTCGCTGTCCTGCATCAGCTGCAAGCGGGCATCAGGGTCTTTGCGCTGTGCCTCATCAATATGAAGCATTTCGACATGCGGGTGGGCCTGCAACCGCGCGGCCACTTTCAGGCCAGTTGTGCCCGCCTCACCATCGATAAATATCCGAAAACTCATGCCGCAGTAATAAACCTATTCTCTGCTGACGACAAGCAGTTGAAATATCGGCTTATGCAGATTATGTGATTAGTCATGGAACAAACATATCAAACTCTTATTGCAGAACTTCTTGACGCGGCAAAATCTGCTGGGGCAAGCGGCGCTGATGCCATGCTCGCCCGCGGCCAAAGCACCAGTGTCAGCATACGCCATGGCAAAGTTGAATCATCTGAACGGTCAGAAGATTTTGACATTGGCTTGCGGGTCTTTGTAGGCCAGCAAACCGCGTCTATTTCCACCAGCCAACTTGATGCAGACAATATCAAAGACTTGGCCGCACGCGCCGTGGCAATGGCCAAACTGGCGCCAGAAGACCCGTATGTAAAATTAGCCAGTGCTGATCAATTGGCACAACATATACCGGCGCTCGATATTTTTGATGCGGGGCAACCGGATGCCGATCGCTTGCGGCAACGTGCCAGCGAAGCTGAAGCGGCAGCTTTATCTGTTGATGGCATAACAAATTCAGATGGGGGCAATGCCGGTCACGGCGTTGTTGATGTGTTGATTGCCACCAGCAACGGTTTTTCGGCTGGCTATCAGCGGTCATCTCATGGCGTATCCGCGGTTGTCATTGCCGAAAAAAATGGCCAGATGGAACGCGATTATGACTATAGTTCCGCGGTTTTTGAAACCGACCTTGATGCGGCAGATGCCGTTGGCAAAAGCGCCGCAAAACGCACGCTTGAACGGCTTGGCGCCAGCAAGGCAAAAACTGGAAAATTCCCGGTTATCTATGACCGGCGGGTTGCGGCATCACTTGTCAGCACAGTGGCCAGCGCCATCAACGGCGCGGCCGTTGCCCGTGGAACAAGCTTTTTAAAAGATCAGCTAGGCAAGAAAATTGCGGCTGATGGTTTGCATTTTATCGATGATCCATTGCGCCCGCGCGGCATGGGATCACGCCCGTTTGATGCCGAGGGTTGCCCGGTACAAACGCGCAAGATGGTTGAAGATGGCGTGTTGCAAGGATGGTTTCTTGATTTGTCATCAGCCGCCAAACTGGGCCTTTCAAGCATGGGAAATGCCAAACGCTCGCTTGGCAGTGCGCCCAGCCCCGGAAGCAGTAATTTTTATCTCGAAAATGGCATAATCGACCGTGATGATTTGATTGCTGATATCGAAGAGGGGTTTCTGGTCACCGAACTGATGGGCAGTTCTGTTGATATGATCACAGGTGATTACAGCCGGGGGGCCGGTGGCTTTTGGATATCTAAAGGCAAAATTACACAGCCGATCAGTGAAGCCACAATCGCCGGTAATTTAAAAGATATGTTGATGAATATCACCCGTGCCAACGATATCGATATGCGGGATAGTATCGCCGCGCCCTCGTTGCGCATTGATGGCATGACGGTGGCCGGATCATGAGCTGGCGCGCCCCAACCGGCCAACGTCGTGGGGCGATTGACTGGATTGAATTGATTTTCAAGGATCATGGGTTTTTGCGGATTGCCTGGCACAATCAGCATCAGATTGCCGATGGGGTATGGCGCAGCAATCAACCCGGCCCCGGCCGTATTGCCACACTTGCAGACCAAGGCATCAAAACCATCATCAATCTTCGCGGGCCACGTGATGATGGTGGCTGGCAACTAGAGGCCGAAGCCTGTCGCAAAGCAGGCATCACACTGTTTGATTTTACCGCCAGATCACGCGCCGCCCCCAGCAAATCCATGTTACATGACGCAAAATCCCTATTTGCCGAAATCAACAAACCTGTCTTAATGCATTGCAAATCTGGCGCAGACCGCGCTGGCTTGATGTCGGCCTTATATCTTTTGATTGTGGAAAACCAGCCAGCCCACATTGCCATGCGCCAGTTGGCTTGGAAATACGGCCATGTCAAAGCGGCAAAAACCGGGCTTTTAGACGCTTTTTTTGCCGCTTATTTGCCCTATGAAAAAGATGGTATGGCCTTTTACGACTGGGTCGATCAGGTTTATGACCCCGCCGCATTGACAGCACAATTTCAGGCCCAAGGCTGGGCGGTTCGCTTAACCGACACTATTTTGCGGCGTGAGTGATATCATCAGCGAAAAATTGTAATTGACACAGACGCGCATACAGACCCTTTTTGGCAAGCAGGCTATCATGCGTGCCGGTCTCACTAATCCGCCCATGTTCCATCACCACAATCAAATCCGCCTCTCTTACCGTGGCCAGACGATGCGCCACAACGAGGGTGGTACGACCAACCTGTAGCCGCGTTAACGCCTCTTGAACCTGTCTTTCCGATTCTGAATCAAGTGCGGCAGTAGCTTCGTCAAGAAGCAGGATGGGGGCATCTTTCAGCAAGGCCCGGGCAATTGAAATACGCTGGCGTTGCCCACCTGATAATCTGTTACCCATGGCCCCAACAGGTGCATCATACCCGCCCGGCAATGCCATAATGAAGTCATGCGCCGCCGCACCTTTGGCGGCTGTTTCAATCTCATCTTGACTGGCCCCAGCTTTACCAAATCCAATATTAGCAGCCACCGTATCATCAAATAGAATGGCATCTTGGCTGACCAAGGCCATGGCGCGGCGCACACTATCTACGGTGACATCACTGATCATCTGGCCATCAATCAAAATCTGCCCGGATGTAACGTCAAAAAACCGCGGCAGTAGATTTATAATGGTGCTTTTGCCCGCGCCGCTTGGCCCGACAAGCGCCACAGTCTGACCGGGCTTTACGCTGAAATTGATATCTTTCAGCGCCGCCCCGGCTTCATCGCCATAAGAAAACCCAACAGCGTCAAAAGTGATTTGGCCAGCTTTGATATCAAGCGGCAGCGCCCCGTTACGGTCTTTGACCCGCCGCGGTGTATCAAGCAAGGTCAAAATCCTCTCAGCCGCGGCGAGGCCTTCATTGGTGACGGCATTTAATGTGCCAATGGCGCGCACCGGTTGAACCAGCAAAATGAGCGTGGTGATAAAGGCAATCACATCACCAACCTGCATATCGCCGCGTGCCACACGCCAACTTGCCAGCGCCACAACGCCGCCAACCGCAACGCCGCCCACAATTTCAAGAATTGGATCAATTTTTGCGCGCCCAGTCAGCAACCCAACAAGCCGCTGATACAAGCCGTCAAACGCCGCCCGCGTTCGGCCGATTTCCTGTTCTTCAAGCTGATAGGCCTTGACCATACGGGTGCCTTGCAGTGTCTCTGCCAGCAGTGACGTCACATCTTCCATATGTGTTTGCAAATTACCAGATGCTTTGCGTTGCCGATTGCCGATACGGATGATGGGCTGCATCGCCAACGGATAGACCGCCAACACAACAAACGCCATCAGCCAATCCAGCCAGAACATTGCACCAACCAGAACAATCACTGTCAGACTATCACGCACCAGATTATTGGCCAGCCGGACAAATGCTTCACGCACCAAATTCAAATCATTCATGATGCGCGACATAAACACGCCAGCCGGTTCACCGCTGATGGTCTGCAAATCAGCCTCAATCAGATTTTTGGCCATGTCTTTTTGCAAATCGGTAGATACGCGTAATGCCAGCGCGTTGACCATCACCGTCTGGGCAAAGAGCGCCAGACCTTTCACCAGCGCAAACACAAAAATGACTGGCGGTGCCAGCCAGATAATTTCCGCCGCCCGCCCATCGGCTAGCGCGTTGAAAATATATTTGGTCAATAACGGATAGGCCGACGCTGTACCCGCTACCAGCGCCATCAACAATAGCGCCCCGATCAACCGCGGCAAATACGGCACCACCCAGCCCCGCCAAATGCGGCGCATAATGATCTTGTTAGACAGCGATTGTGGTGGGGTGTCGCGCATCGGCAAACCTATCCTTACTCGTCAATTTCCAGCCTGCTACCCAGCTTTGTTAAAACTGAAATCATATGGCCGTTTTTACTGAAACCGACTGTGATGATGCCAAGTCTAGCATATTCAACGTTGCCGTACATACATCTGCCGCAGTAATTGTTTTGATTTGCCCAGGCTTGCCAATCATTGACTCATCGACAGCCACAG
>JAYOVO010000032.1:0-13560 GCA_038151495.1 Alphaproteobacteria bacterium | reverse complement strand
AGAAACAGTTTTTAAAGGTTGATTGCTACCGGCTGTTATCCGAAGATGGGATATGTGATTGATAGCCCCGGCTATTTCGTGACACAAATGGGATTTAGCTTATGAAAATTCTGTATTTTGCTTGGCTGAAAGAGCATACCGGGCAAGCATCCGAAGAGTTACAGCTTCCAGACGGCGTCGACACGGTCGGTGCCTTGATCCCGCATATCACCAAACAATCGGCCGGCCATGGTACGGCACTGGCAAATCTTGACGCGGTGCGCGTTGCCGTCAACCGCGTCTATGGCGACCTTGCCACACCGATAACCAATAATGATGAAGTGGCCTTTTTCCCGCCTGTTACTGGCGGATAAGCACGAAAAGCACGTTTGCCTGCCTCGCCATTTTATGCCGCTTTACCCCTGCCGTACCATTTTTTCATAGCCATCAACAAGCGAACGGCTGATGTCGGATGGGGTGAAATGATAATCACCGATCTGCGATACCGGCGTCACTTCAGCGGCAGTGCCGGTCAAAAAACATTCCTTCATATCGGCCATCTCTTCCGGCAGGATGTGGCGTTCAATAACTTTCATCTGCATCGACTTTGCCATGCCAATGACTGTTTGCCTGGTGATACCATTTAAAAAACAATCAGCAATTGGCGTATGGATAACCCCATCTGCGTCTATGAAAAAAACGTTGGCACCCGTCGCTTCGGCCACATAGCCGCGATAATCAAGCATCAACGCATCCTGAAACCCTTTTTTTTCAGCTTCATGCTTTGACAAGGTACAGATCATATAAAGACCGGCCGCTTTGGCATGAACCGGGGCTGATTCAGGCGCCGGACGCCGCCATTTGGCAATATCCAGCGTGATGCCTTTCATTTTGGTTTCCGGGTCAAAATAGCTGGGCCATTCCCATGCCGCAATCGCCAGATGCGCGGTGGTTTGCTGTGCCGAAATCGCCATCATTTCTGACCCGCGCCAGCAAAACGCCCGTACATAACCGTCAACAATATTATTGGCCTTAATCACCTCATGCTTTGCCGCTTCCAAAGCGTCGTCAGACACCGGTACATCAAAATCAAGAATTTTGGCAGAAGCGCGCAATCTGGCGGTATGTTCGGCGCCTTTAAAAACACGGCCTGAATAGACGCGTTCTCCCTCAAATACCAAAGAGGCGTAATGCAACCCGTGGCTCAGACCATGCGTCTTTGCATCGCGCCATGGCACCATTTCACCGTCAAACCAAATGCTGCCGTCGCGATCATCAAACGGAATGAGTGCCATGTTACGCTCCTGAAAAATTTATGTTTATAAACGGATCATACAGCAAATAAATGGTTCCATTTCGGCCATTTTATGTTATCATTCCGTTTCAGTTCCTATATCACTTCTCATTATTATTGGTCAACATGGCTGACATAAAACCAATTGGCAAGGCCCTTTTTCTACGCGAAGAAGAATTGCGCCGTGGTATCGAGATGATGTTTTTCTCGTATCGTGATTTTACCAGCGAAGCCGACACAATTTTGGCGGAACAAGATATGGGACGGGCGCATCATCGTGCCATTTATTTCATTGGCCGCCACCCTGGCATCACTGTCAGCGATCTTTTGGGCATTTTAAATATTACCAAACAAAGCCTGTCACGGGTGCTCTCCGGGCTAATGAAAGACGGGTTTGTGCTTCAAAAAACAGGCGCCACCGACCGCCGCCAGCGGCTATTATATCTGACCGAAACTGGGGTAGAGCTTGAATCACGATTGACCGCACTTCAGGGACGCCGCTTTGCCGCCGCTTATCGTGAAGCTGGCGCAGAGGCCGTTGACGGGTTTCAGCGGGTATTGCGGGGTTTGATGGACCAAGATACGCTGGATCAGATGAAACAACAGGTGCCGCCAGCCGCCGACGCCTGACGACCCTTTTTTTGAAAGGCGCCCATGACAGAACATCACATTTTGGTGATTGATGACGATGAACGGCTTCGCATTTTGTTGCGGCGCTTTCTCGAAGAAAGCGGCTTCCGCGTGACCGATGCAGCAAGCGCAAATGAAGCACGGCAAATTTTACAGGGCATGGCGTTTGATATTCTGGTGGTTGATGTGATGATGCCGGGCGAAACCGGCATTGAATTTCTGGCAGATTTACGAAAAGAAGACCCGGTACCGGCGTTGTTTTTAACAGCTAGATCTGAAACTGAAAGCCGTATTGAAGGTTTGGAAGCTGGCGCTGACGACTATATGTCAAAACCATTTGAACCTCGCGAACTGGTGTTGCGCATCAAACGTATCTTGCAACGCAACGCCCAAAATGAAAACCAGACCAGCGCCGACGGGGTCAGATTCGGCCCGTTTCATTTTGATACAGAATCTGGCTTGCTTACCAAAGCTGGCAACCGATTGCACATCACCACTGCCGAACAGCAATTGCTTTCAAGTTTCGCCGAAGCCCCCAATGCGGTACTGTCGCGTGACGATCTGTCAAACATCATGGACGGCCGTATGGAAGGCCGGTCAATCGACGTTGCGGTGGCAAGGCTGCGCCGCAAATTAGAGCCGAATCCGCGTCACCCGGTATATTTGCAAACGGTTCGAAACCGTGGCTGGATGTTGCGCACAGATATCGTGCATTCGACCCGGCAGGTATAACCGAACATGCAGTTGCGCGAATTTCTTCCCAAAACACTTTTTGGCCGGATGCTATCAATCATTCTGGTGCCAATGATCATTGTACAGGTGATCACAGTATTTATTTTCTATGAACGCCACTGGGACACTGTCACCCGTCATATGGCGGCGAATCTGGCATCGGAAATTGCTTTTTTAATTGATGGGCTTGGCACGGCACCAGATGCCAAACAGATTGACCCGGTCATTGCCAAAGGTTGGCAGTTTTTCAATTTCCCAGTCAGTTTTGAACCCGCCGCCAGCTTGAGTCAAACGACAAAACTGCGGCCAAAAACATTTCCTGAGGACATGCTTCAGCGCGAGCTGAATAAGCGCATTTCGCAAGCTTGGCAGGTCGATGTTGATACTGATCCAAATCTGATTTTCATTGATATTCAATTTGATACGGGTTTGCTCCGAATTTATGCCAGCCGCAAACGTATTTTCAGTTCGACAAGCTGGACGTTTCTTGGCTGGACCATTGGCAGTTCTATTTTATTGTTTGGTCTGGCTTTGATATTTTTGCGCGGGCAAGTCCGACCGATACACCGCCTTGCCAACGCCGCCAGACAATTAGGACTTGGCCGACCTGCCCAAGATTACCGGCTAGAGGGCGCACGCGAAGTGCGGCTGGCAGGCCGCGCCTTTCAGGCCATGCGCCATCGTATCATGCGCCAGCTGAATGAACGAACTGAAATGCTGGCGGGCGTCAGCCATGATCTGCGCACCCCGCTGACACGCATGCGCTTGCAATTGGCATTGATGGATTCGCACCCTGACGCCAAGGCCATTGGCAATGACATTGATGAAATGGAAGAAATGATCGATGCCTATCTGGCCTTTGCCGCTGGTGAAGGCGAAGAACAGCCGCAAGAAACAGATGTGGCGGGCTTGCTTGAACGGCTTGTGGAACAGGCCCAAAAAACACATAAATTTGATATCAGCTATACGCCGCCCCCGGCCGCGCTTCCTGCATTTCCAGTTCGGAAAAACGCGATCCAGCGTGCCTTTTCAAATATCATTTCAAACGCCATTCGCTATTCAACAAAAACCATTGTGTCACTGCGGATTCATAATGACGAAGTGATTTTCAGCTTTGATGATAATGGTGCTGGCATCCCTGAAGAACGGCGCCAAGATGCGATCCGGCCATTTATCAGACTGGAAGAATCGCGCAACCGACGCACTGGCGGTGCCGGTTTAGGCTTGTCCATCACCAGTGATATTGTGCTCAGCCATGGCGGCGAACTCGGATTGGGCGACTCATCGCTTGGCGGCCTGCGGGTAACAATCAAATTACCAATCTAGCCACAAGCCTGAAGACACAAAATTTCAAACGGGCGTTGTTTTAATACAGCCTGCCGCCATTTGGCACGTCAAGAGACGGCTGGATCAACACCACCTCGCCATCGGCATCAGGCACACCAAGCGTCAATACCTCGGACATAAATGGGCCAATCTGGCGTGGCGGGAAATTCACCACCGCCATAACCTGCGTGCCGATTAAGGTATCACAATCATAATGAACGGTGATTTGGGCTGATGATTTGCGGATGCCAATGTCACCGCCAAAATCGATATCTAATTTAAAGGCGGGTTTACGGGCTTCGGGAAAGGGCCGCGCCGCGACAATGGTGCCAACCCGAATATCCAATTTCATAAAATCTTCAAACTGAACCTCAGTCATTATCAACCCCATAGCGCCCGGCTGTGATGTCATCTTGCCCAGCCGTTTGGGTCGCCCGCCGATGCGATTGCTGAAATAGCCGCAAACTGACCGCCCATTCTTCAGCCTGTTGCAACCGCCTGTCTAACTCTTTCATTGTCGGGGCAAGATCAGGGCTGTCATCTTTCATCCAGACCCGTGCCACGACCATCACCACACCAGCAACGCCTTTGATTCGCATTACTCCACGCCAGCCATCACAATGATCGCCAGCCATCGCCAGCATACGGCGGGTCACAGATTGCAACCCCAAACCAAGTGCCATCGCCAGATCCGGGCGCCCGCGTGCGGCCCTGTTCAAGGCCTGTATTTGCGCCCGATAGGGCGCATAAACCTCAAAACGATGCATCAGGGCTTCAAGGATTTTTTCACGGATAGGAACCGCGCCAGCATCTTCAATATCGGCAAAACTCTCCAACACAGCTATATCATCAAGCGCCGCCATTTTGCCCAAAACAAGCTGTTGCGGGTCACCGGCAACCGCTACTGCTAATGTGGCATCCACACCCGCATGCGCGGCAATCTCTGCCACCGTAAGGTCAGCCAAAGGTCGAGACCCAAGCTGTTGCCATGCTTCATCGGCAAGCGTGGCAAAAATCTGTGCGGTTTGCCCAGTATCATTGGCGGCGTGCGTCATCCTACCTACCCTTATGACTATCAGCGGCAAAATCATAACGCCGCCTTGCGTCCAACAGTATATCAGAAATTAGCAGGTCTCGGCTAGGCGCCAAGCTCAACAGATCGTTTCTTTGCCGCCTGAACGGCTCGCTCCATCAATGACGACAGACCATCATCAGCCATCAATACCGCAAGCGCGGCGGCAGTGGTGCCACCTTTGCTGGTTACATTTTCGCGCAATGTTGATGGCGGCTCATCTGCCGCTTCGATCAAAGCGCCCGCGCCCGTAACAGTGGCCTCGGCCAATTGCTTGGCAAGCGCCGCTGGCAACCCAGCAGTCACGCCAGCGGCTGTCATGGCTTCGGCCATCAAAAATACATAGGCTGGCCCAGACCCAGACACCGCGGTAACAGCATCCATCAGCGCTTCGTCATCTATCGGCACAACGGCGCCAATGGTGCGCAACAACTGCGTTGCCAGCGCCGCTAAATCGGCCGCGGCAGAGTCGCAATAAAGTGCGGTAACCCCTTTGCCAATGGCGGCTGGCGTGTTCGGCATAGCCCGCAACACCGGTGTATGCGCACCAAGCCGAGCCTTTAACCAAGTCGTTGAAATACCGGCGGCAATTGTCAAAAAGGCAGTTTTTTCATCGCGTAATGGGCCGAATGCGGCAATGGCCTCGTCCATCATCTGCGGCTTGACCGCCAACACAATCACCGCGCTCACCGGTGCCCCGGCCGCAATGGCCGCGTCGCAATCACTGTAGATTGCTACCTGCTGGTGCGCCCCAGCCCAACCAAGATGTTCGGCATAAGGTTCAATGATGGTGAACTGGGCATTCAGCCCGGGGTCTGCCAACCAGCCTTTGAGCATGGCGCTGCCCATTTTGCCACATCCCAAAAGCGTAATTTGCACCATTGCCATCGCCGCTTCAGGCCTCGCCTTCAGTGGTAAACATCGCCACATCTGCGGCATCAGTTGCCAAGACACCATGATTCGCAACCTGATAAATTGCCGGATAACAATGCTCACATTCACCAAGCATGATATCAACAACATCTTCAATTTGTTCAGGTGTCGCCCCGCCCGCACCGCGCAGTGCCAGCGTATACCGCATTTCCAACTCGCCCGTGGTGACATCAAGTGCCAGATGGCCAATGAAAATCTGCTTGTTCAGCAAGCTTGCCAAAAGTGCCATTTCACCATAGCGCATCGGATCTGTTTGCACGTCAATGCGACAGCTTACCTGCATGGCCGCTTCATCATGCCGCCAAACCACGGCCAGTTGATAATCACACCATTTGCCGGGCACCTCGACCAATACCGCGTTCTCGCCGCGGCTTTGCAACAGCCAGTCATGCGTGACCACAAATCTGGTGACCAACTCAATCGGATCATCAAGAAAAATATCTGTTTGTTGCTGGCTGAGTGCCATCAAAATTTGCCCCTTATGGACGGCCACGCGCCGATGCGCGACCACGGTCATAAAATGGCAAAACTGGTGTGTCTGCACAACCAAATTCAACACAATATTTTGTGTCTTAAGCAGACAAAACCACATCAATTTGTGGTTTTTGGCTGATTCCTGCTGATTCGCAACGACCAGCCAAAAGTATTATTTTGCGGCTTTTTTGGTACGAGAAGTTGCGGCTTTTGCTGTCTTGCGCCGCGCTGGCGCGGTTGTGGGCGAATCAGCTGTGGTTGGCATCTTTGCCTCTAGGGCGGCCAGCCTTGCGGCAACGGCTTCATGGCGGGTGCGCAATGCATCAAATTCTTCGCGCGTGACCAGCCCACGCGCATTCAGACTGCGTTCCATGCGCTGGCGGATCATATTGTCAATTTCTTCACGCATCCCGCCAAAGGCTGATGCCGCACCATTCGCCATCTGTGCTAAATCGGCCATAAAATTTGAACGCATTGCCATGTGAAACACCTCATCTTTGTGCCAGTTGTGGCTGGCCTCAGCAAAAACTCTGTCAATCGCCTAGTTACTTAACATACATAATAAGGCTAGAGTAGGGTGGCAAGGTTAGCGCCGGATCACTGATGTAGAAACTTTGATGGGTAAATATTGGCAAACCCCTAGTCGCCAGAGAAACAATAGCCAGAGAAACAATCGCAACCTAACAACTGGGCAAAAGATAACGGTCAGACATGTTCACCATCAGCACCATCATCGGCACCAGCGGCGCCATCATCTTACCTGAATTCAATAGATTTGCGGTTCAGTTCGGCGGGTTTGGTATTCGCTGGTACGCGATTGCCTATCTTGTGGGGTTGCTGGCTGGTTGGTATTTGTTGCGGCGTGAAGCCAGCCATATTGGATCGCCGCTTCGCCTTGAAACTGTCGATATTTTGCTAAATTATGTGCTGTTCGGCATCATTGTTGGTGGGCGGCTTGGCTATATTCTGTTTTACAACAGCGCTTATTATCTGGCGCACCCACTGGCCATGTTGCGGATATGGGAAGGCGGCATGGCGTTTCATGGCGCCCTGCTCGGTATCGCAATTGCCGTTCTGATCATGGCCAAACGCCATCATGTGCCGTTTTTTCTATTGACTGACAGGATCGCGCTGGTGGTGCCAATCGGGTTGTTTTTTGGTCGCCTGTCGAATTTCATTAATGGCGAATTATATGGCCGCGTCACGGATGTGCCATGGGCCATGGTGTTTCCAAACAGCGATGGCCAGCCGCGCCATCCAAGCCAGCTTTATGAAGCTGGCCTCGAAGGGCTTTTGCTTGGGGTTATTATGCTCATGCTTTGGCGCCGTGGATGGCTACATCAGCATGGCCGCGTGACCGGTGTGCTTTTGGCTGGCTATGGGGTGGCGCGCAGTATGATCGAATTTGTCAGAGAGCCAGATGCGCAAATTGGTTTGCTGTTAGATAGCGTCAGCATGGGACAATTGCTGTCGGTGCCAATGATTATTTTCGGCGCTTATCTGATCATGCGCAGACCGGCATCGCCTGACCGCCCTCCGGCATAGAGGTAACCGGCCATGTCTGACAAATCCCACTCCCAGTCACCACCGCCAACAGCCAGCGACGCTATCCAGGCGTTGCTCTACAGCCAGATTGCACAAACTGGCCCACTACCAATCAGCCAATTTATCGAGATTGTTCTTGGCCATCCAGAACATGGATATTATCGGCGGCAAAATCCCATTGGTGCCGCCGGTGATTTCACCACAGCCGCCGAAATATCTGGTCTGTTTGGCGAAATGTGCGGCGTTTATCTGGCACATATGTATGAAATTGCCGGGCAACCAGACACCGCGCAGATTGTCGAACTTGGCCCCGGTCGAGGCAGTCTCATGGCCGATATGCGGCATATCTGGGCCCACACCATGCCAACCATGGCAAACTTGCCAATCCAGCTTGTCGAGACAAGCCCGCAACTCCGCACAATTCAAAAACAGCGCATCAAGGCGGCGTCGATTGCGTGGCATGACGATGTTCAAAGCCTACCAAACGCGGCGTTATTTGGGGTGGCCAATGAATTTTTCGATGCGTTGCCGATTGACCAAGCCGTTTGGCGGCAAGGGGCATGGCGGCACCGGCTTGTCACTGCCATGCATGGCGCGCTCGGCTTTGTTGACGGGCCGGCACTCACCGCGCCAGAACTTGCACGTTGGCAAATCACTAATGACCATCAAGAAATGACAGAAGGCAGCATCGCTGAATATTGCCCGGCGGCTGAACCAATTATGCGGCAACTGGCTGGCCGCATCGCGCGCCATGGCGGGGCATGTTTGATCATTGATTATGGCAAAAATGATAATTTCAGCGATAGCCTGCAAGCTGTGTCGGCGCATAAGCCCGTTGATTTGTTCTATCAGCCGGGCAATGCCGATATTTCCCACTGGGTTGATTTTGCGGCATTACGCCGCGCCGCCATTGATACCGGCGCACGGTTCATTGGCCCGGCCACACAGGCAGATTTTCTTATGGCGATTGGCTTGCGCGAACGCGCTGAAAATGCCGCGCGTTTGTGCGATGCTGATGGACGACGGGCCTTATTTGCCGCGGTTGATCGCCTTGTTGGGGCGCATCACATGGGCACCGCCTTTAAAGTAGGGTTGATCGTGCCAGCTGGCGATGGTGTGCCGGTTGGCTTTAGCCGGGAAGACATATCATGACCTTAACCATGCTCCCCTCCAGCCTGCCGTGCCATCAATATGATGGCTGGTGCCGCCCATCACCCGGAAAAGCCACGCTCAAGCACGGATTTTTTACCGCCAGTGGCGGCATCAGCCGCGGTGTTTACGACAGTTTAAATTGTGGATATGGATCAAACGATGACCCGGCATCTATCGACGAAAACCGCCAGCGTGTTGCGGCTGGGCTTGGGTTTGCCCCAGATAAATTATTTGGTCTGAAACAATATCATTCAGCAACAGCTATTTTATTGTCAGACGCGGCCCATTCTGCCCGCGACCAGCGGCCTGATGCCGATGCCTATGTCACCACAAGGCGTGATGTCGCCTTGGCCATTTTAACGGCAGATTGTGTGCCCGTCTTATTTGCCGATCGCGATCATGGCGTTATTGGCGCGGCACATGCTGGCTGGCGCGGGGCAAATGGCGGCATTTTGGAATCGACCATTACCATGATGCGCGACAACGGCGCCGCGCTTTCCAGCATCGAGGCGGTGATTGGCCCGGCAATCGCCAAATCTAGCTATCAGGTGGGTGATGACTGCCGTAATGCGGTCACGACCGCGCATCCAGACGCTAGCCAGTTTTTTACACCTGACCCCAACGCCGCAGAAAAATATCTGTTCGACCTGCCTGCCTTTACCGCATGGAAAATCAGTCGAATCGGGCTGACAGAGATCACTGATCTGGCGATAGACACCTATGACAGTGCGAATAATCTGTTTTCGCACCGCCGGGCAACGCATGCACAATTGCCAGATACTGGCCGACAGATTGCGGTTATTGGCCTGACCACATAAACCGGTTAAAACATAACAATTACCGGAGTTTTTCATGCCTCATCTGTACATCTTTTTAGGGTTAATGCTGGTCGCTTTGCTCGGGTCATGTTTTATCACCTAGCCACCGGCATCAATTTTCTTATGGTATTTCGGTGTCAACACTTGCCCGCACCGATGCCGATTGCTATAGCATCCGGGTCGGACGCCAAACCGCACCGCGTCAAATTAAGGTTAAATATATGAAGATCTTATCGTGCAATAGTAACCGTCCCTTGGCCGAGGCTATCGCTGCGTATCTTGATGTGCCCCTGACAAAAGCTGACGTCAAACGATTTGCTGATATGGAAGTGTTTGTCGAAATCAGCGAAAACGTCCGCGGTGAGGATGTGTTTGTGGTGCAATCAACCTGTTTTCCGGCAAATGACAATGTGATGGAACTGCTGGTTGCATTGGATGCCTTGCGCCGTGGATCGGCGCGCCGGATCACCGCAGTTATTCCCTATTATGGGTATGCCCGCCAAGATCGGAAATCTGGGCCGCGCACGCCTATTTCGGCCAAATTACTCGCCAATCTGATTACTTCAGCCGGTGCAGACCGGGTGCTGACCATTGATTTGCATGCCGGGCAAATTCAGGGGTTTTTTGATATACCTACAGACAATCTGTTTGCCGCACCGGTATTCGTAAGCGATATCAAAGAACGGTATGACGGTTCAAAACTGATGATTGTTTCCCCAGATGTTGGCGGCGTTGTCCGCGCCCGTTCTTTGGCGCGCCGACTCGAAGCTGATTTGGCCATTATTGACAAGCGCAGACCGAAAGCTGGCGTATCTGAAGTGATGAACATTATTGGCGATGTCGAAGACCGTCATTGCATCATGGTCGATGATATTGTTGATTCGGGCGGCACCCTATGCAACGCGGCAGTGGCGCTGATGAATAATGGCGCATTATCCGTTGATGCTTATGTGACACATGGTGTTTTATCTGGCGGGGCCGTCAGCCGCGTGGCGGCATCACCGCTGAATTCACTGGTGACCACTGACTCAATTCCAGCCACCGAAGCTGTACGGGTTGCGCGCAATATAAAGCAATTATCAATCGCCCCATTGTTGGGCGAGGCCATGCTACGGATCAATGAGGAACGCTCGGTCTCGACATTGTTCTGATGCGTGCCAGCTGGTCTTTGTGAAGACCAAGGCCCAGACCTGACTGACATGCTGAAAATCCTTGTATTTTGCTGGCAATCAGCCTATATCTCGCACCGCCGCGCACCCCTGGAGGCGCGGTACATTGTTTTTACAAAAGGAGTTAGCAATGTCTGACAATACAACCATTAGCGCTGAACAGCGCGAACGGGTCGGTAAGGGGTCCGCCCGTGCGGCACGCCGCGCAGGCCTCGTCCCTGCCGTCATCTATGGCGACAAAAAAGAACCCGTTGGCATCAATCTGAACACCCGCGAAATTACCCGAATTGTTCATCAACCCGGTATTTTTGGCCGGCTTCTGGACATTGATGTGAGCGGCCAGAAACATACGGTTTTGACCCGTGACATTCAATTTCACCCGGTGAAAGATACCATCCTTCATATGGATTTTCTGCGGGTGTCTGGGTCGGCTAAAGTCGCTGTTGCGGTGCCAGTTGAATTTATCAACGAAGATAGTTGCCCCGGATTGCGGATTGGCGGCGTTCTTAACGTTGTGCGCTACGAAGTCGAACTGCTGTGTCCGGCAACTGCCATCCCGGAAAAAATTACTGTTGACCTTGATGGTATCAAAATTGGCGATTCAATCCACATCAGTGCCATTCCCTTGCCTGATGGCGTTGAGCCAACAATCACCGATCGTGACTTTACCGTTGCGACCATCGCCTCACCTGGCGGCGGCGTGAAGAACGAAGACGAAGAAGGTGAAGATGCTGATGGTGATGAAGAGGCCAGCGGGGACGCTTCGTCTGACGACTAAGCGTCGGGCCATCTGACCAACATGAACGGGACTGTCATGTTTCTTTTTGCAGGACTTGGAAATCCCGGACAAAATTACGCCATGAACCGACATAATGTTGGCTTCATGGCGGTTGATCTGCTAGCCGACTCATATGATTTTCCGGCATGGCAAAAAAAGGCCGCATCGCTGCAAACCACTGGCCAGATTGATCGCAGTAAAATTATCCTGTTAAAGCCCCAAAGCTATATGAATAAATCTGGTCTGCCGATTGCCGAAGTGGCGCGGTTTCATAAGATACCAGCCAACCATGTCTTTGTTTTTCATGACGAACTTGATCTTGCCGCCGGGCGCGTACGCGTGAAACAAGGCGGCGGTCATGGGGGTCATAATGGGCTTCGCGATATTGACCGGCACATTGGACAGGATTACTGGCGGATCCGCATTGGCATCGGCCGCCCGGACAACCCGGCAATGGATGTCAAATCTTGGGTGCTGGCGGATTTTACCAAAACCGAAACAAGCGGCTGGTTAACAGATTTGCTTGGCGCCATCAGTGACGAAGCGCCGCGGCTCGCCACACATGATGATAGCGGATTTATGAGCCGCGTTGCTTTTTTGGCACCGCCGCCAAAGCCCCCGCAAAATGAAACGCAGTAAGGATATCTGATGGGATTTAATTGTGGCATTGTTGGTTTGCCAAACGTTGGCAAATCAACCTTATTTAACGCATTGACCGAAACCGCAGCGGCTGAAGCTGCCAATTATCCATTTTGTACCATCGAACCGAATACCGGCCGTGTCGCGGTTCCAGACCCACGGCTTGATGCATTGGCGGCTTTGGCACAATCACAAAATATCATCCCTACCCAGCTGGAATTTGTTGATATTGCTGGCCTTGTGCGGGGCGCATCAAAAGGTGAAGGGCTTGGCAACCAGTTTCTTGGCAATATTCGTGAGGTCGATGCCATCGCCCATGTGCTGCGTTGTTTTGAAGATAGTGATATCACCCATGTTGATGGCGACGTCGACCCGGTGCGTGATGCCCAAACGGTTGAAACAGAATTGATGCTTGCCGACATTGACTCGATAGAACGCCGAATGACGGCTTTGGTCAAAAAGTCACGTGGCGGCGATGCTGAATCAAAGGCTGATCTGGCGCTTCTAGAAAAGCTATTGGCGCATCTTTCGGATGGCAAGCCGGCCCGCAGTACCGATGGCCTGACCGATGCCGAACAAAAACGCCTGCCACAGCTTCAGCTATTAACTGCAAAACCTGTTCTGTATGTATGTAATGTGGCCGAATCTGACGCCGCCACTGGCAATAGCTATAGCCAAAAAGTAGCGGATATGGCGGCCACACAACAGGCCGGCCATGTGATTGTATCCGCCGCGATTGAAGCGGAAATCAGCCAACTTGATGCCAGTGACAAGGGCGAATTTCTGGCTGAACTTGGTCTTGAAGAAGCTGGTTTGGCGCGGCTGATTCGGGCTGGCTATGGGTTATTAAATCTTTTGACGTTTTTTACTGTCGGGCCAAAAGAAGCCCGTGCCTGGACAGTGGCAAATGGCGCCACCGCACCGCAAGCTGCTGGGGTCATTCATACCGACTTTCAGCGCGGATTTATCCGGGCAGAAACCATCAGCTATGATGACTATATTGCCTGTAAAGGTGAAGC
>JAYOVO010000031.1:0-13778 GCA_038151495.1 Alphaproteobacteria bacterium | reverse complement strand
AATGAATGAATTATCAACATTGCTAGGCGTTATGGCGACAGACCGGGTTTCGTCATCACCGCAACATCGGGATGAACAAGATCAGGTTCAAAATTTCATTTTACAAAGACTGCCGGAAAGTGGGCAGCCTCTTGCCGCCGCCGCCGCCCACCATTTCGCAAATCCTGGCAAAATGCTACGGGCAAAAATGGTGATGCGCGGTGCTTATCTTTTGAATGTTGATAGCAATGCGGCGGTCAGATGGGCGGCGGCCATTGAGCTGTTGCATAATGCATCGCTGGTTCACGACGACATCTGTGACGGTGACAAGCTGCGCCGCGGCCAGCAGGCCGTGTGGGCGAAGTTTGGACGCCATGTGGCGTTAACGCTTGGTGACTGGCTGATTGCCCTGTCATTCGAACTAGCGTCCGAAGCCGCGCAAATTGCCAAAACACCAAAGCTGGTGACGTTGCTGGCCCGCCATATGGCGACCACAACCGCTGGCGAGGCGATGGAATTTGAGTCAGACCGAAGTTATGACTGGGATAGATATTTGCAAATTGCAGCAGATAAAACAGCGCCGTTATTAACGGCCCCGCTTCAAGGTGTTGCCATTATGGCACTTGATGCCCGCGCTGAAATTGTTGTGGCGTCTTATTTCAGATATCTTGGCAAAGCCTATCAAATTGCCAATGACATCATGAATTTCGATGGCAATGATGGCGCTAAATCCATTGGTAGCGATTTGGCACGCCGGGCGCCAAACGCGGTGACGCTGTCTTTTCGCGATTGTCTATCTGTCCCTGAAAAAGCCAAATTTGATGTGTGGTACGAGGCTGGAGACAATGCCGCGCTTCTGGACTGGCAGGCGGCTATCCGCAAATCCGATGCGATGGAGCGTGCTGGCCGTTGTATGCTGTCCATTTTGGATGATGCCGAAACAAAGGCTGAATCCCTATCTGTTGGAATTTATGAGGTGATCAGCCCTGTACATGCGCTGTTAAAGCGTGTTTGCTTGAACTCTGTGAAACATCTCAAGGTTTAAGCCATGCCAGACCAGGTTGGTGCGGCCCGTTCAGCCCCCCTGACACCCAGCGAACACCCTCTATCAGACACGTTACATTCTGTTCTTGTGATTGGCGCTGGCTTTGGTGGCATTGCATCGGCCTTGCGGATGCGTGCACGTGGATATGATGTCACATTGATTGATCGGCTTGATGCCATTGGGGGGCGGGCGCAGGTGTTCGAACGTGGTGGGTTTCGTCATGATGCTGGCCCGACGGTTATTACCGCGCCATTTTTATTTGATGAATTATTTGCCTTATTTGGCGAACGCCGAGAGGATCATGTCGAATTTCGCGCGCTTGACCCTTGGTATCGATTTTATTTTCATACTGGCGAGCAATTTGACTACCGGCCATCCATTGAAGATACAAACGAAGAAATCCGCCGCTTTTCGCCGCAGGATGTCGCCGGATATGCCAAGTTGCTACAGGTGTCTAAATCAATTTTCGAAATCGGCTTTGAAAAACTGGCCGATAAGCCCTTTACCAAATTCACTGATATGCTGGCACAAATCCCCAGCTTGCTGCGGTTGCAAAGCTATCATTCGGTGGCCGGAATTGTGCATAAATATATCAAACACCCATTGTTGCGACAGGCATTTTCGATCCACCCCTTGCTTGTCGGGGGCAACCCATTCAGCACCACATCTATTTACAGCCTGATCCATTATTTAGAGCGCCGCTGGGGTGTGTTTTTTGCCATGGGCGGTACTGGAAAGCTGGTGGCCGCGCTTGATGGTTTGTTGCGTCGGTCCGGGGTGCGGGTTGTTCTTGGTCAGGATATTGCGCAAATTGACGTTGATAACGGCCGGGCCATTGGCGCCACCACAGTGGATGGACAGTTTTACCCAGCCAGCAAAGTGATTTGTAATGCAGATCCGCCAACCGTTTATAGCCAGATGTTGCCGGCGCATAGAAACCGGCGCAAACGTCTGTTGCCTGACAAGCTGACACATTATTCGATGGGTCTGTTTGTGTTGTTTTTCGGGACGCGCAAAACTTATGATGATATCGCTCATCATACAATCTGGATGGGGCCACGCTACAAGGAACTGCTTGCCGATATTTTTGACCGTAAAATTCTGGCAGATGATTTTTCTTTATATTTGCACCGGCCCACGGCCACCGACAGCAGTTTTGCACCCTCTGGTTGTGATAGTTTCTATGTGTTGTGTCCGGTACCAAATTTGCGCGGTGCGATTGATTGGCAAACAACAGGCCCAGTCTTGCAGGAACGGATTGTGGCGGCACTTGGTGACACCATCATGCCTGATCTTAAATCCGTGATCACCGACGCTTTTTATATGACGCCGGAAGATTTTAAGACAGATTATCGGTCAATGCATGGTGCAGGATTTTCGATTGCGCCAATTTTTGCCCAGTCGGCATGGTTTCGGTTTCATAACCGTGATCCGCATATCAAAAATTTATATTTTGCCGCGGCAGGTGCGCATCCCGGGGCGGGTATGCCGGGTGTGTTATGTTCGGCAAAAGTGGTCGAAACATTGGTGGCAGAGGATGATGCCAAAGCCATGGCATAGGGGCGCTGATGGCTGGTGACTGATCCGGCTTTGTGCATTTTGGGGGTTAGGCTGTCGTGCAAATGGCAAAAAGCGAATTCATGACACCGCATCAATCACTTGCCGCCAATGGCAAGAGTTTTGACTGGGCCCGGCGCTTTCTTGGCAAGCGGATGGGCGGCGACGCGGCCACCTTATATCGGTTTTGCCGGGTGCTTGACGATATGGCCGATGGTGATATTCCCGATGGGCCGCGCCGCTTGTTAACGATCCGCGACGATCTGGCGGCTGGGCGCCGCGCCACCGACACGCTTTTGGCTGATTTTCAGCCCTTTATCCATCAGAAAAATTTGCCTGTACCGGTTATTATCGCGCTTATTGACGGGTTGCTGCAGGATCAAAAGCCGGTGCGCATTGGCGATGAACGGGCGCTTCGCCGCTATGGCTATCGGGTAGCCGGAACGGTTGGTTTGTTGATGTGTCATGTTCTTGATTGTGATGATGATGCGGCGCGTGCGCATGCCATTGACCTTGGCATCGCCATGCAGCTGACAAACATCGCGCGTGATGTTCTGGAAGATGCTGAAATGGGGCGTCGGTATCTACCGGCTAGCTGGGCCGGGGATGTGACACCCGCGCATATCATCGCCGCCAGCCACGCACCAGATGGCGAATTGGCAAGGTCCGTTAGCGCGGCAGTAGGACAGCTTTTGTTATTGGCTGATGACTATTATAAAAGTGGGGCCAACGGTTTGTCATATTTACCATTACGCGCCCATATTGCGATTGCGGTCGCAGCGCGGGTTTATCGTCAGATCGGGGTGCAGATTGCGGCGACCGGATATGGCTGGCATCAGGGCCGGCAAGTGACTAGCCGGGTCACAAAAATCAAATGCAGCCTGCAGGCATGTGGATCAATCTGGCGGCGGTTTTGGCCGCGTATGCCGCATCGCAAACAGCTTCATGATGGATTGGAGGGTTTGCCCTATGTCCGGTGATCGACAACAACCATTGCCGGTAAGCGTAATTGGTGCGGGCTGCGCCGGATTATCACTAGCGGCGCGCGCCGCCGATTTGCCGGGCCACCGGTTATCGCTCATTGCCCCTAAACAAGATGATGCAGACGATCATGTCTGGGGGTTTTGGGCGATGGAGTGGCTGCAACCAGCGACATCAGCCGCGCGTAAACAATGGGCCAATTGGCAGATTATCAGCAATGACCAGCATGTTCTGCATCACTCGGCACGGCACCCCTATTGTGCCATTCACCGCCATCGCTGGTTACAAGATTGCCAAGACAAGGCAGAGGCAAGCGGCGTAGAGTTTCGCTATGATCTGGTTCCGCAAGCTTCAGCTGAACAAACTTTGGCTGAACAAACGATAGCAGGGCAGATTCTGGATAGCCGACCGCCCCCGGTGCCAGATGGCATGATGCTGCAGCATTTTGTTGGCTGGGAGGTGAAGGCATCGGCTGGTGCGTTTGATCCGACAACGGCTATTTTGATGGATTTTCGCTGTGATCAAACGCGGGGGATGCATTTCATTTACTGTTTGCCATTTTCAGATCAAGAAGCCTTGATTGAATCGACGTTGTTTTCATCTGAACTGGCGCCTGCCGATTTTTATGACGCGGCCATCACCAGCTATTTAAAACGCATCTGTCATCTTTCAGCGTTTGAGATTAGCCGCCGTGAATCCGGCGTGATCCCGCTTGGGGTGCTTGGCCGACATGATCCGGGGCTTGTTGGTATTGGTGCAAATGGTGGGGCGATTAGACCGTCAAGCGGCTATGCGTTTAGCTTTATTCAAAAGCAAATTGACCATGCCGTGTCAAATGCTGTGGCTGGCAAGCCTTTGGCCGTTGGGGTCCCACATAGTGCCTTTGAATTATGGATGGATCGTATCTTTCTGGCTGTTTTGCGCCGTCACCCGGAATTGGCGCCAGATATTTTTACCGCTATGGCGGCGGCGCTGACTGGTGATGAATTTGCCCGTTTTTTAAGCGGTGAAGCCGGGGTAAAAACATGGGCAAAGGTGATTATGGCAATGCCAAAAATACCATTTCTATGGGGTCTGATGCACCCAGAAGCAAAAGCGGCGGCATAATGATCGATATGGGGATGACAGATCATTTGGTAAGGCTGGATCATGCCAGCTTGGTGGCGCTGGCATTTGTGGTGGTGATTGGTTTGCCGCACGGGGCGTTTGACGGGGCGATTGCCCGGCATTTGGGGTATGCGCGCACGCTGGGCGGTTTGATCAAATTCATCACGGTTTACCTTGGCCTTGCGGCAGCGGTGGTGGCGTTCTGGGTGTGGCAACCGGGGCTGGCACTGGCATTATTTCTGCTGATTTCAGCGCTGCATTTTGGCTCTGGTGATGCGACTGCCGCTAGTGGGATTGCCCGGGCTGTGCAAATCGCCGCGCATGGCGGTGTGGCGGTTTTTGGCATTAGCCTATTTCATTTGCAACAGGTAACACCATTATATGCGGCATTGGCCAATGGTGATGTCATGCTGGCGGTTATGATGACCGAAATTTTTCCCTTGTTCATAATGCCGGTGGCGGCGCTTTATTTGATCGCGGCTATCCGTGATGCTGGGCTGCGGCCCCGTTTGGTTGAATTGGCGTTATTGTGTCTTTTGTTAAGTGTGGTCCCGCCATTGGTTGGTTTTGCCATTTATTTTTGTGTGATCCATACCGGCCGACATATGCGTCATATTTGGGATCGTGTCAGTGCGCACACGGCGCCGCGGCATATTATATCGCAAGCGGTGTGGTTCACTTTGGCAAGTTGGGGCGGCGGTGCTATCATGCTGTTGTGGCTTGATAGCGGGAATATCAGTCAAGATTTGTTGCAGGTGATTTTTATCGGTCTGGCGGCGCTGACTGTACCCCATATGATTCTGGTTGACGGGCTGTTTCGGCGGCGTGATGTAAAGGATGCCACATGATGCACACAGACAAACCAGCCGCCGCACGCAAGAATTCGCATCTTGATCTTGCGCTTGACCCCAGCACCCGCTCAGGCGGCGAAAATGGATTTGACCGGATCAGTTTTACCCATTGCGCTTTGCCAGAGGTCAGCCTCAGCGCCATTGACCTATCGACAGAATTTTTAGGTTATCAGCTGAAGGCGCCGCTGATGATTGGGGCGATGACCGGCGGAACCAAGCGGGCTGATCAGATTAATCATGCTTTGGCAGATGTCGCTGAAGCCCAGTCAATTGCCCTTGCAGTTGGGTCGCAACGCGCCGCACTAGAAGCTGGCCATACGGCGCGCCGGTTGCGCGATCTTGCCCCTCATGTGCCAATTATTGGCAATTTAGGCGGTATCCAGCTTGCCCAGCCTGGCGGTCTTGATCTGGCGCGGGCGGCGATTGATGATCTGCAGGCCGATGCTATTGCGATCCATCTAAACCCCTTGCAAGAGGCAGTACAGCCAGAGGGTGAAACTGATTGGACCGGGGTGAAATCGGCGATTGCGGCACTTGTCAACAATGTTGCCACCCCGGTGATGGTCAAGGAAGTTGGCGCTGGTATTAACGCGGTTCTGGCGGCCGAATTGTTTGACATGGGGGTTGCAGCTGTTGATGTTGCTGGGTTTGGCGGAACCAACTGGGCACGGATCGAGGCCGCACGGCGCGATGGTGACGCCGAACGCTTTGCCCCGTTTTTTGATTGGGGCATGCCAACTGTTGATTGTTTGCGCACCGTTTGCCACGCCTGCCCGGGCCAGCTTGTTATTGCCTCTGGCGGTGTGCGTCATGGGTTGGATGCGGCCAAAGCTATCCGGCTTGGCGCGGTCATGGTGTCGGCAGCTGGGCCCATGCTGGCACATCTAGTGGCTGATGATGGTGATTTGGATACACCGAAATTAGAGGATTTTGTTACTGGCTGGAAACAGCAGATGGCCCTGACATTATTTTTGACCGGGGCGCCAAATCTGGCGGCATTTGGCGGCGTTGACATGCGCTATGATGGCGACGTAATTCCGCCGTGCTAGGCGTGATCATAACCACTGCAAAGCGAGCAGGGCGACAACAATATACCGGCTGGTTTTTGCTATACCAACGATAAGCAGAAATCGCAAAAGCGGTTCGCGCATGATGCCAGCCACCACCGTCAAAGGGTCGCCAATAACGGGTACCCAGCTTAACAGCAAGCTCCATCTGCCGTAACGGCTATACCAGCTGGTTGCCCGCGATAGCTGTGCGTTTGCCGGAAACCACCTTTTGCCGGTAAAGCGGTTAATGCCGCGGCCAAGATACCAGTTTACCACCGACCCTAAAACATTGCCGAGGCTGGCGGTCGCCACAAGCAGTATGACCGATGCCGGAGATGCCAGAATAAGCGCGGCCAGCCCGGCCTCTGATTGTGCTGGTAAAATTGTTGCGGCCAAAAATGCGGCGATGAATAGGCCGCTATAGGCCCCGAGATGTGCCACACTGTACCTCCAGCAAATTAACACCGGCGCGCCAGCACCGACAGACAGGTTCTAGCAATAGGGGGTGGTTTTGGGCAATTCGGAAATGACTGACTGTTGACTGGCTGTTGTCAAAATTTGTCAAAACACTTGATTTACATTTTTACAAATGTAAATATTTACTCTTGGCTTAGATGACATCATTTTTTTAAACACCCAACCCACGGGAGGTTTTCATGCGGTTCAATCAAGAAGTTAAAAAATGGGCAACAGATCTTCATATTTTCCTGCATAAGGCCGAACAGCTTTTGCCGCAATGCAACGCACCAGAAGAATTTATCGCCAAGGTGTTTGATAGCTTTGAAGAAAAGCCACAATTTTTGTCAAATGATGAAGTTGAAGAAATGTTGCTGGAATTGTGGAGCGCCTATAAAGATGGCCGACTGACGCATATTGATTAGCTAGACTTCAAAAGGCGTGGCCATGATAGCTTGCGGCGTCCTTGCTGATCACATGGTGATCAGCGTGCCGTGATTTTCCAGTGCAATTTCACGCATCAAAATGGAAAATCTATCTGTTGTTGCGCTTGGATTAATAAAATTTATTGCATTGATGCGGGCGCCGCCAATATTCAGCTTGCGCACCGCTTCAATGACACTATCAAAATCACCGCCAGAATAATCATCACCTAACACATAGATGGACATGTCCTTGGTCGAGGATTGAAAATCTGTGAGCGCACGCACCAGCCCTTCAGCCGGGCTGCTGTTAGACGTCGATGACCATAAATTAAAAAGCCGCAAAATCCGCTCGCGCATTTTCGGGGTATCAGTGATCCAGCGTTTGGCATAGGCAGAGACGAGATAACTGCCATTATCATTCATCACCTGAATGCCCTTTACCCGCGGGTGCTGTTGGAGAATGAGTCGCATCCGGTCGGCCACGCGCCCCCATATTTCACGCATGCTGCCAGATGTATCAATAATGAATATGACATAGTCCCGATCTACCAAAATGCCGCCAGCTTCATCATCTGGGTCACTTGGCACTTCGGTTGTGGCCCCGGCAATTTGAACCTGTTCAATTTGGCGTTTCAATGCGGCAAGCTGTTGTTGTTTTTTTGCATTGCTGGCTTGTTTGGCGGCAAGTTGTTGGCGCGATTGGTCAAGCTGTTGTTGTAGCCTTTGTGCGGTTTCGTTGCTGGCGGCCTGTGCAACTGTCATATCATCAAGTGCCGATTTCGCCTGTTCGGTTTTTTCACTGACGGCGGCCTCAGCCAGAATGCTGTTATAGGCGGCGGTTGTGTTGGTCGGCGGCGGGGCGGTTGCGTCATCTGGAAACGGGTCAAACCGAAAAATCAGAATAAGCACAACAACCGCGCCAAACCCGCAGGAAATAATATCTAAAAAGGACAGGCTGAACGGGTCGATCCGTTCGCGCTTTTGTGCGGCTGTTGGTGGTCTGCTCATGGCCAATTCCTTGCCGCACTCAGCAAAACGCCACCTTTGCTGAGCGCCCATTTAGAAAATAGCGGGGCCGCATCAGGGTCGCCCTCTAGCGGCATCAACACAATTGAAATGCGCACCGGTTTGCCAGCGGCGGCGGCAACCGTCCGTTGAAATAGACTGACCCGGCATTCGCCTGTTACTTGTTTGCGTTTGAACCATTTGCTGCCACATCCATCAAGGCCAAGCAGAGTTTGCCCCCCTGGGGCGGCTGTCGGCAGGCCATCGGTAATGATATAAATACTGTCGGCCCCGGTTTTAATGGCGGCGGTAACAGCGTCTTCTAAATTAGTGCTACCTTCAGGTACCAGTGACGCCATTTCGGCTTTCACGGCGCTCAACGCCGCGCTGTCGCTGGTTCCAACCCAATTCGCGGTATGAAATGTCGTGCTGGTGCTAAATGAAGCAATATGCATCTGTGATTGCGCCGGGGCGCGGGCGGTCATCCACCAGACAGCATTGAGCGCGTTGACCCATTTTTCTGCCTGTTGGCGCGCGGCGCCGGGGCCTGCTTTATATTGCACGATTTTCACAAGATCGCGCGCGGTCATCGACGCGCTACGGTCAAGCAGAATGACAATTTTTTTACCGGTTACTTTCAGCCCGACAAGATATTGTGGCTGGGTTGTACGCACGGTGTCGATGGCGTCTGGCGGGGTTTCTGTTTGTGGTTGTGCCAAGGTGGTTGTGGCGCTGGCAATGGCTTGGTCTAATGCCGCGCTTTGCGTGTTGGCAGATGCCAGATCATTTTGGGTCTTTTCAATGGCGGCATTTATCGCGGCCACAATTTGCTGTTGTTTGGCCAAATCGCCTTTGGCGGTGTCTTGTGCGGCAAGCAATGCGGCCAATTCATTTTGCAGATTATCTAAATCAGCCTCGGCCTGTTCGGCGCTGACGATCGGTTCAGGCTGAGGCGGGGTATCTGGCGGGGCTTGTTGTTTCAGCACAACAAGAATCAAAATGACGGCACCTAACCCGCAAGCCATCACATCTAGAAAGGCTAATGTTGAGGTTTCGGTGCGACGCATGATGATCAGCCACTGCTGGCTTTGCTCAGCCGATCCAGAACCTTTTGTTGCAGATAATCATTTACCGAAACAATAAGGCTGTCTTGCAGGCGCTGTAATTGATGAAGCAGGAACATCAAGACAATGCTGATTACCAACGCCACCAGTGTCGAATTGAACGCCACGCCAAGGCTGCTTGTCATGCCAGAAATATTACCTGCCAGCGCCTCATCAGCGCGTGATAATGCCTCGCCAATACCGCGCACAGTGCCAATAAAGCCAATCGACGGCACCGCCCAAATCAAATAGCGGATCATTGAATTTTCCGCTTCATTTTTATTGGCAAGCGCGGCGCATTCGCTTTCGACAACTTCCGAGGCAGAATGAATATCTCCGGCGACTAGAAATCGGCGCAGGCTTGACCGCAACACCCGGATCAAAGGCGCATCAGCAAGATCATGTTTCATTGAATCAAGTTCGGCCAGAACCTGCTTAATATTGGACGGCGATAAATCATTATCTTTCAAGAAATCGACATCAAACAAAAAGCTGCTTTTGGTGATCTGCATGATTTTGTCGAAAATCAGAAACATCGCCCAGAACATCAAAATGAAACAAACTTCCTGTTCAAAATCTTTCAAGATGATCCAGATTGACCGGGTCAATTCCGGCTGACCTTGCGCGGCAAGCGCTTCCATCATCATGGCTTTTGGCCTGATCACGATAATGTACATCGCATGAACCGCGATTGTTGACACGCTGAGCGCCAATAAACCCTTAATTGTCTGTCCCATTAAATATCCACCGGAAATGTGACGGCTGTGCCGACTTTGATTTTGGCCGCATACACCACGCCAGCGGTGCCAGCGACAACGAACCCTAACAGCATCAGAATGAAGATTTTTCGCATATCAGCCTCATCATTATGTTGTGACTATCTGCTGTCTCGCAGGTAAATTTTTATTCAAGACCTGACCACACCATATCAAAATGGCCGGTTTATAGATAGCGGGCAAGCCGAAACCCGACATCATCGCGCGGCGCATCACTGCCATCACGAAACGCGGCGCGCAATTCGGTGCGGCTGGCCGATTTAAAATTCGCACCTTTAATGACATGTGATCCGGCGCTGTACTGGCCAAGCGGGTCTGTTTCAATTTTATCAGATGGTGGCGGCGTAAACATATAGGAATCATGCGTCCACTCACTGACATTGCCGACAAAATCATACAGGCCAGATTGATCAGCTGGAAAGGATTTGGCAGGTGCAAGGCCGCTAAATCCATCTTGATAGCCAGCAATATAACTGTCCGAAGCTGGTTTGGCTTTGTCCCCAGCTAAGTTACCAACATTTGGCGGCACCACTGCATCATCCCCCCATGGAAAGATTGTTTGCTTTGGTCGGCGATAGGCCCGGGCCAGAAATTCCCATTCGGCTTCAGAAATCAACCGATAGCCATCTGCCTTTGGATCAAACCCGCTGATACGACCATTTTTTGTGCTATAGAACGGGGTCAGACCTTCAGTTATGCTTAGTTCATTGCAAAAGATGGCCACCTGTTCCCAGGTGAGATTAACAACTGGCAAGTTGCTACCTTTGCCATAAAATTGTGCTTCGGTCAGTTCATGCGTGGCGACATAGAATGGGCGTTGCAATTCAATTTGCCGCAAAAATTCATTTGCCCGCTGGCCTTTTTCTGACCGTTTGCCACCCATCTCAAAGCGCGCATTTCTTGGTTTGATCAGACGAAAATCAATGCCGTTGGTGTTTTTATAGGATTGTGGTGCATTTTGTAATTTTGCCGCGGCGGTGGTGATCAGGGTAAAATTATGGATTTGCGGTTGCTTCGGCTTTGGGGTGATTGATTTTGTTTCGCTTTGATAGCCATCGGCGCGCACCTCTAGCGTGGCTGGCACTGTTGGTACAGATATCTGTAATGGGGTTGCCCCCAAAAGCTGCCCGTCAAGGTAAATATCAGCGGTGATATTGGCAGTGACTGTGATGTCGGCAAATTCTGGGTCAAGTACAAGTGATAATGCGACCTTCTCGCCGGGCGCAACGGTTTGCGATTGCGTTTTGGTTACAAAACCGGGCTTGGCATATTCGATATCCAGCGTTTTGCGATAGGGGATCTCGATCGTATTTTTGCTGATGTCTTGCCGCTTGCCATTCACAAATAAACTGCCGCCGGGCGGGGTTAATTGGTGCTGCATGCGTATGGGCAGTGGTTGCAGATTATATGACCGGGTAAAATCACGCTGTGTCTGGGTGATGGTGATGCTGTCGCTGACCGATTTGTGGCCGGGGGCCGCAAGGTCAATGTGATGCGGGCCGGGGCCAAGGGTGATGGGAGACGTGCTATCGACAGGTTGGCCATCAATCAGCATTGTGCCGGGCGGCGTCATTGTGGCGCGCAAGGTACCGGTAATGCCCGGCAAATCAATCGCAAGGCTGGTGTCATCATCCGCCGCAATCGTCAGATTACGTTCAACCCTTTCATGATAGTCAGATGTCACAGCAAGCTGGTAGTCGCCGGGGGCAAGTTCGGTATCAAGTCGATTGGACTGGCTGACGAAATCTCCATTGAGATACCAATTTACCGATGTTGACGGCGTGACCGAGGCACGCAACCGACCGGGTTTTGGTAGTAAAATAACTGTCATATCACTGCCAAAATCTGAATCATGAATGGCAAGATTTGCTGTCTGAAATTTCGCCGCGGATATGTTGATCTGGACTTGGTCAGAGACAGCATAAATGCGACTGGCAAGGGAAATGGCCAGACCGTCAGTAACCTCAATCATGGCGGTTTGTTTGGCGTTTTCTGGTTGCACCGTAATCGACAGGCTACGAAATGACAGAAAATAACCGGCCAACACAAGGCCAAACACCAAAATGGCAAAACTGGCAATCACCGCGGTGGTACGTTTGCCGCGGGCGGCGCGGCGCAAATCATCATCAAATCTGTTCATGGGCAATCACCGAAATTTCTTTGCCTGAATCACCGGGGCGCAACGCTACCGGTACCTGAATGGTGACATAGCCCTTGCGCTTGCCAATAAAAACATAGTCGCCTGGCAGCAATTGAATGGTCTTTTGTGCGACCGTGCCAACTTGACCGACTGATTTGACCTCGACAAAAGTGACATTGTCGGACACCACAATAATATCTAGCGGCGTTGTATAGCTGGTCAGACGTTCGTTGAGTGCGGCGCTCAATTTGGTCAATGTCGGGCTGAAAGCCAGCGCGGATTTTGCATCTGTGATCAGCCCAGTTGCCAGCTTCTTAGTTGATGGCTTGATTAGGTCATCAGGACTGCCTAGAAGCTGGGTCATGCTGGTGATTAATTGATGTACCCGCCCGATAAAATCGGCACGTTGCTGAAATCTTTGATAGGTCGCAAAATCTTGACGATGGCGGCTGGCCAGTTTTTGTGCCGCGGCCCAATTATCATCAGCCGCAAATTGATCCATCGCCCGCATGGTCGTTTGAAAGGCAATTTGTTCTTCAAGCTGTGCTAAATCGGCACCTAATTTTGAAATTTCCGGTGTGTTTGGATCAAGCGCGCGTAATTTGGACAACGCTTTGCGAGCTGTGCTGGCGTCATTTGCGGCCAGTGCCGCGGCGATGCGGCCAAGCAAATCATCAACGCGCTGTTGATGCAGGCGCGTGCCAACAGCCGCCAACCGATCATCCAAGCCAGCTATGTCATGCTGAAGTCCGGTTATGATCTGCAGTGCCTTTTGTTCATCTGCAGGGTTGTTTTCAATATGGGCTGTATCGGCACGTTGCAGTGCCGCGCTTACCGCAGGCCAGTCATCCGCAAGTGTCTGAAAATGCATAAGAGGGTCTGGGTTTCCTTGATAAATTAAGCCTGCTTTGGCTAAAATCCCGGCAAGATGTGCCAGTTCCTTTTTTTGCCATGCTGTGTCGGCCTCGCCAATCAGTTGATCAAATTTATCCAGTTCTGCCCCCATCATAGTTTCGAGCTTGGTTGCGGTGCTGGCAAGGGTGGTGGTGGCATCTTTATAGCGGTTTTGTCCGGTCATGCTGACCAGATCAGTCTCAAGCTGGTTGATGATTTGCAGATGGTCTGATGACGCCGCCAGTTCAGGAAACAGCGCTACCTTGGTCTTTATGTCGCTGTTAAAATCTTGCAACGCCGCTAGGAAACGCTTTTTATCTTCCGCTAATTCAGCCGCGGTAGTTGGGTCTGCCGAGGTAGTTGGGTCAGCCAAGTCAGCCGTGCTTTGGCTAACAGCTTGTTCACTGCCA
>JAYOVO010000030.1:0-13964 GCA_038151495.1 Alphaproteobacteria bacterium | reverse complement strand
CATGCCGGTTTTCAAGACCGGTGCATTCAACCGCTCTGCCACCTCTCCGTAGCGCCTGTGCTAATGGAAAACGGGGGTGCCTGTCAACATGATTAACACCGGCTTTTCGTAATTTTATTCATTTTACCTCTGTTGCAAGCAAGTTTGTTATTGTGGGCGGCGCAGATTGTCATATGATGCGAGAGGTTTTGGCAATTGCACAATGCCGCTGTGGCCTCTCTGCTTGGTAAAAGCTTGGACGCCCTTTTTGCCATCATTAAGCGTTTTATCATGTTTGGAGCGTATAGGATGACCCCGGCAGTTTTGTCCGTCAATGTGGCTGTATGTTTGGCCAGGCGCCATTTTGCAATAGCTCGATCCGTGTTGCGCGTGTTGGTTTCATTTTGTCTGCTTTTCAATGGGGCGGCGGCCTTTGCGCAATCATCAGGAAAACCACGCGCAACAAAAGTTGCGGTGGCCGAGGTCACAACAGAAACGATCGCTGATTTTTCTGAATTGCAGGGACGTCTTGTGGCTGGCGCGACTGAATCTGTGACCGCGGTCACAACCGCCGAAATTGAACTTTTGGACCTGCAGCTTGGTGATGTCGTGTCAAAAGGCCAACATATCGCCAAGCAAGACCCAGCAAAGCTGATTTTGAACCGGGTCGTGCTACAGGCCCAACTCACCGAAACCAATCTGAAACATGACGATATGGCGGCCGAAATTGAAAGTGAAAGCGCATTGCTTCAGATTGCTGAACAGCGGACAGCTTTGCTTGATCGTAAAGCCGCGCGGGCCGAGGATTTGGTTGCCAATAATGCCTTGCCAATTGATGCGGCTGAAACGGTGCTTAGCAATAGCCTAATGGCCCGTCAAAATTTCTTGGCGCAGAAAAGTGGTTTGGCGCGGAAAAAAGCGCAATTGGCTGTTGCTGCGGTAACAAGGGATCGCATACGCGCTCAAATCAAGCAATTGGACGCGGACATAGCCTCGACAACTCTGCAGGCACGGTCAAGCGGTCAGATTATTTATCTTTTTGACGATAAGCGTGGATTTGCCCGCGAAGGCGATGTGATTGCCCGCATTCTTGACCCGTCAGTTTTTGAGGTCGAGGTCGAAGTGCCAGTGAATCAATTGGCATTTTTGCAAGACGTCACCACCATCCATGCACGCACACTTGATGGCTATCAGCTTGATTTGGCCGTGCGTGTCATTTTGCCAGTTCAAAACACCCGTACAGCCACCCGCATTGTGCGGTTTCGGATGGATGTGCCACCAGCCGGAGCGATGTTGGCAAATAACGCGGTTGTGACCGTGCAGACACCAATTACTAGCCCGTCTCCGGTGATCATTGTGCCAAAAGATGCAGTGATCCCAGTTGCGGGCGGGCATATTGTTTATTTGGCTATTGATGGACGTGCCAAGCGACAACCCATTAAACTTGGCGCGGCGGTCGCATCTGGCTTTATTGTCCGGTCCGGCCTTGCCGCTGGCGCCGTTGTTGTGACCCGCGGCAATGAACAGCTATCCGATGGCAAAACCATTGAATATGGCGGTGATAAGGGTGAATCAGTGACTAAGGCTGGTAGCTAATGGGGCGGCTGATCAAACTTGCCATTGAGCGGCCAATTGCCGTCATGGCGATGATTTTGATGACCATTGTGTTTGGTGCGGTGGCACTGCAAACCATTCCCATCCAGATGAGTCCGGATATTGAAAAGCCGGTGCTTGATGTGCGGGTGCGGTGGAATGGCGCGTCTCCAGTTGATGTTGACCGCGAAATTGTCGGCCGATTGGAACGCGAATTGGCGTCTTTAAACGGTATCGAGGAAATTGCGTCACGATCCAGCCGCGGCTATGCGCGGGTGACGCTGACCTATGGCGTTACTCAGGACATGGATAAAGCGCTGGTCATGCTGTTGAGTAAATTATCAGCGGTAAATGGCCTGCCTGATGATGCTGATACGCCGCTTGTCAGAACGTCAAATTCAGAAGATAGCCCCATTGCGCGCTTGGCCCTCGTTGCAAAAGACGGGTTTGACGTGAACCTCGAAGCGCTTGGTCAATATCTTGATACGAATATTGTCGAGCCGCTAAGCCGTACGAATGGCATTTCAGAAGTTGAATATCGCGGTGGGGGCAAATACGAAATGCGGGTCATCATCGACCCGGATAAATTGGTGCAATACCAATTGACTTTATCAGAAGTAATGGACGCGTTGCGCACCTCATCATCAATGATGAGTGTCGGCATGGTCACCGAAGGAAAGCGTTCCTATGCCGTGCGCACAGAGGTGGTAAATTACACGCCTGAAACGGCCGGGCGCATTGTGCTGCGCACCGATATATCGCCGACCGGCACGATCATTCCGTTGCTGTTAGAAGATGTGGCGACGATTGAGCTTAAAGTTCAGCAAAGGACGAGTTTCCGGCGTTTGAACGGAAAGCCAGCGATCATCCTTAACGCGATACGCGACCAAGGCAGTAACGTTGTGGCGACGATGGTCAGGTTGCGCGCGGCCGCAGATGACCTCAATGAAAGCGAGTTAAATGCCCGCGGGTTGCATCTGCAAGTTGTCTATGATGAAACCAAATATATCGCCTCGGCAATTGATCTGGTTCAGCAAAATATATGGATTGGCGGGATTCTTGCGCTGTCTATTTTATTGCTATTTTTTCGCAATTTAATGCCAACCTTTATTGTGTTCGCCGCCATTCCGGTTTCGGTAATTGGCACATTTGTGGCGATTGCTGGTTTTGGACTGTCGATCAATGTGATTTCGCTAGCTGGATTGGCGTTTGCAGTGGGCATGGTTGTTGATGCGTCAATTGTATCGCTGGAAAATATTTTCCGGCTACGACAAAAAGGGATAGATGCCCCGCATGCCGCCTATCATGGTGCGCGGCAAGTGTGGGCCCCTATTTTAGGGTCGGCCCTGACAACAGTCATTGTATTTGTGCCGGTATTGATGCTTGATCTG
This sequence comes from Alphaproteobacteria bacterium, assembly GCA_038151495.1. GTDB lineage: Bacteria > Pseudomonadota > Alphaproteobacteria > Puniceispirillales > Puniceispirillaceae > UBA3439. The sequence continues at coordinate 11,001 of JAYOVO010000030.1, read as the reverse complement.
CCGGTAGGGCAGTTGTTTCGGGATATTGGCATTGCGATTTCAGTGTCAGTTCTGATCTCTGTGGTGGTGTCTGTAACCGTGATCCCGACGCTGGCAGCCCGGCTTTTGGCCGGGGCGCCAGACCGCTATACAAAATTGCGTACCATTGCGGTGGTTGATCGGCCAGCCGCCTATCTCGCCAGTCAGATTTTGCGCTATGCCCAATTTGCGGTTGGGTATCAGCGCCGCGGTCTTGCTGTTGTTGCGGCAATTTTGTTGACGGCTGGTGGGTTTTGCGCGCTCTTTATGCCGCGGCTTGATTATTTGCCTGATGGAAACGCCAATTTTGCATTTGGTCGGATCAGCGTGCCCGCTGGGTATTCAATGGACGAAACCTTGCGAATTGCCGAACGTATGGAAATGGCCGCACGGCCGTTGTGGGAAGGCAAGACAGAACCGGGGGGTCCACCAGAAATTGAACGGTTTTTCTTTGTCGCCTATTCAGGTGGTGCCTTTGCCGGGGCGGCGGCAAAAGACCCATCACGGGTGGGTGAATTGCAAATGGTGTTGGCGCGGCCCGTTTTTGCTGAACCGGGCGCACGGGCGTTTGTCCAACAGGCATCTCTTTTTGGGCGTTCGGTCGGTGGGTCACGATCTATCCGTGTTGATATCGTCGGGCCAAACCGCGATGATATTCTGCCAGTAGCCATGCAGGTGAATGCGGCGCTAGAGGCGCGGTTTTCACGGCGTGATGGCAACCAGATACGCGCACTTCCCTCGTTGGATTCGGGGGCCGCACAAATTCTCATCACCCCTGATTTGACAGCGCTGGCCCGTGCTGGTGTTTCGGTGCGCGAATTATCCGCCGCGGTAGATGTGTTTAACGATGGCGCTAATGTGATACAGGTGCCGATTGATGGCCAATTGATCGATATGGTGCTGTCAGGATCGAATGCCGAAAATCTGACAGCGGGCGAATTACAAGATATTCCAATTGTAACACGTAGCGGTCTGGTGTTGCGATTGCACCAATTGGCACAAATCGACGTTGTGAATGCACCTGAACAGGTGCGCCGTCTTGGTGGACGTCAATCAATCTCGCTACAATTAAGGCCGAATAATGCGCTGGCGTTGGAAGAGGTGGTGGCGATCATTGACAATGAAATTTTGCCAGATATCCGCGGTGAAGCGATGCAGCAGGGCGTGTCTATAAAGCTTGAAGGTGCTGCTAGTGCACTGGATCAGACATGGCGGGCGATGCAGGGAAATGTGATAACGGCGATTTTTGTTATTTTTCTGTTATTGGTAATTTTGCTTCGCAGTTTTGTTCTGCCCTTTATCATCCTATTAACAATTCCAGTGGCGGGGGCAGGCGGGATCGCCGGGCTTGCCATTCTTAATATATTTATCCAACAGCAATTGGACATGCTGACCATGCTGGGGTTTGTTATTTTGACCGGTGTGGTGGTGAACAATGCCATTTTGATGATTGAGCAAACCATGCTGCATCTTCGTGATGACGGACTGACGGCAAATGAGGCCATCATTGAAGCAACGCGCAATCGTATCCGTCCAATTTTCATGTCAACGCTGACATCGCTATTCGGGTTGGTGCCGCTGGTGATATTTCCGGGGGCCGGGTCTGAATTATATCGGGGCATTGGTGTGGTGGTGTTTGGCGGTCTGGGCCTGTCGATGTTGGCAACCCTTGTCATTGTGCCGCCATTATTGGCTATTGCGCTAAATAGCCGTTTTGGTGGACGGTTTCAGCAAAACACCTCTTTGTCTGAAGCACTTTGATTGGGTGCCAACCCAATCTGTTGAAAATCATCAAACATAACCGCTGAAAATAGTCGTTTTCGTGATTTTGGCGGTTGCCCCAAAGCAGACATCCGCTTTACCATGGCGAAGCTTGGAATTGGTTGATCAATGCTTGGTTTAAAGTGGCTTTAAAACATATTCATTTCTTCAGGGAGTTTTTGATGGTGCGGCTTTTTTTGTTCATAACAGCAACGGTCATGTCGATAGCTGTTATTCCAATGGTTGCACAGGCAGATAATTTTCAAACATGGTTGGCTGATTTACGTGTTGAAGCCCAAAAGCGGGGCGTGTCTGATGCAATTTTTGACGCAGCTCTTGGCGACGCCAAGCCAATTAAAAGGGTGATTGAACTTGATCGTAGCCAGCCTGAATTTACCCTGACATTTGATGAATATCTTAATAAAATCGTATCAAAAACGCGCGCGCAAAAAGCCGCGCAAAAGCTGATTGAGCATGATGAAATTCTGACAGAAATTTCTAAAAAATATGGTGTTCAAAAGCGGTTCATTGTGACGTTTTGGGGTGTCGAGACAAATTTTGGTCAATATTTAGGATCATTCAATGTGCCGCATGCGCTGGCAACTTTGGCGTATGACGGGCGGCGCAGTGCTTATTTCCGCAAGGAACTGTTAAATGCTTTGCAGATTTTGCAAGAGGGGCATATCACCCCATCAAATATGAAAGGGTCATGGGCAGGGGCCATGGGGCAGAGCCAATTTATGCCATCTAGCTTTTTATCCTATGCTGTTGATTGGGACGGTGATGGCAAACGCGATATCTGGGGGACCAAACCCGATGTTTTTGCCTCAACTGCTTATTATCTCAAAAAGGCCGGATGGAATGATCAGTTGACATGGGGGCGGCGTGTCTTACTGCCGGATAATTTTACCATGGATGGCAAAGACGCCATGACGCTAGCTGACAAAAAAATACGAAAGAATTTACAGCTTTGGGCCGCGGCGGGTGTACGGTCTGCAGATGGAACACCGCTTCCTAAAGCTGATCCCGTCGCAAGATTGGTGATGCCATCTGGTGCTGAGGGGGCAACATTCCTTGTCTATAGCAACTTTGATTCAATTCTGGACTGGAACCGATCAAATTATTACGCGCTGGCGATTGGCCATTTGTCGGACATGCTGAAATAGAGGTTTTGGTATGATCACATTGCAACATGTTATCAGGGCCTTTGCGATGATGTTAGCACTGCTGATGTTGCAGGGCTGTTCGTCAATGGAACTCGCCATTGATCTCTATAAAAAACAAAAGCGTGACGCGGCGGGTGGATCTGTTGTGGCGGCGCCGCGCTATAAGGTTGGAAACCCCTATAAAGTGGGGGGCATTTGGTATTATCCAGAACGCGATTTGACCTATGATGAAACCGGTATCGGGTCTTGGTATGGCGATGAATTTGCCGGAAAACTTACAGCCAATGGTGAAATCTTTGATCCTGAATTGGTTACGGCGGCACATAAAACCTTGCCGATGCCCAGCGTTGTGCGGGTGACTAATCTTGATAATGGCAAGTCGCTTGTTGTGCGCATCAATGATCGCGGCCCATTTGTTGCTGGCCGTATCATTGATTTGTCGCGCGAAGCCGCGCGCCGCATAGGATATAAAGATAATGGCTTGGCGCGCGTGCGCGTACAAGTGCTGGCTGAACAGTCACTACGGCTTGAAAAACTGGCAAAAAATGGAGAATTTCCATCTGTTGATGGGGCGCCGTCAACCGCCATGCCAGAGGTCGAAGCGGCGGCCAAACCAACGGTAAATTTAACAGCAAAGTCAAATACTGGCAGGTCTGCTTACAGTTCAAACAACGGTCAGTCGGCATTGGATTTATTGTCACAATCTCGTGTAGGCGAGGTCATGTCAGTGGCCCCGGTAACAACACAAATTTGGGTACAGGTGGGGGCGTTTCATTCTGAAAGCAGCGCCGCATCAGTCTTGGCACAGGTAGAAACCTTGGGAAATGGTGAAATATCATCCCTGTTAAAGGCAGGCCAAACGCTTCACCGTGTCAGATTAGGCCCTGTACAAACGGTCAGCGAGGCGGATAAATTACTGGATGGTGTGATGAATATTGGGTTTTCTGGCGCCCGCATTATTGTTGATTGACACACTGTTCCACCAGCAAATATTTAAAGTGATAAAAGACAGCTAAACATCCGCCTAGCGGTATAAAAGGGGTAATTCGTGTTCGGAACGTTTTTCATACGGGTCATAGTTACAGCCGCCTTCACAGCCATGGCATGGCACGCCAATGCCGCAGAGATTCTCACACCCGCAAAACAGGCATATATCACAGATTTTGAAAGCGGAAAGGTGCTGTTTGCAAAAGATGCAGAGGTGCCGATGAAGCCAGCTTCCATGGCTAAAATCATGACCGTTTTTGTAGTGTTTCAGCGCCTTGCCGATGGGTCTCTGCAACTTGATGACAAGTTCCTTGTATCTGAAAAAGCATGGCGCAAAGGTGGATCTAAGACATTTGTTGAGGTTGGATCACGAGTATCTGTCAATGATTTGTTGCATGGGGTAATTGTCCAATCTGGCAATGACGCGGCGATTGTTTTGGCCGAAGGCATTGCCGGAACTGAAGACGCCTTTGCCGAAGAAATGAATTTTTGGGCGAAAAAATTGGGGATGACACAAACCAATTTTCGAAATTCGACAGGATGGCCAGACCCAGATTTGCAGACCAGTGCAAAAGATCTAAATATTTTAACAACTGAAATGATCAGACGGTTTCCGGCGGATACCTACCCTGAACTCTATCCAATTTTTGCCAAGCGAGAATTCACCTACAACAAAATCAAACAGCCTAACCGTAACCCTTTGGTTTATGGAACGGCCGGGGCAGATGGCTTGAAAACCGGCCATACAGAGGAATCAGGCTATGGTCTGGTGGGTTCTGCCGTGCGCAATGGCCAGCGTGTTGTTATGGTGTTAAATGGTATGGACAGCATGAAACAGCGATCAACCGAATCTCGTCGGTTGATGGATTTAATCTTCCGCGAATATCAATCTTATGAATTTTTCAAACAAGGTCAGCCAGTCGATCAAGCCAATGTATGGCTAGGCACGGCACCGCAAGTTGATTTGGTCTTGGATGCACCGCTCAAAATGGTGCTATCGCGTAAAGATCGCCAAGCCATGGAAATTTCTGTGCAGTGGCTGGACCCGGTGCCAGCACCTATCCGCGCCGGACACCAAATCGGCACTTTGGTTCTCAGCTTGCCAGACGAGGTTACAAAATTGCCATTACGTGCCGCCCAAGATGTTGACACGCTTGGCCTGTTTAACCGAATTGGCGCTGCGGTGAAATATCTGATTTTTGGGGCCACCACGCCGCAAAAGATTGCACAGTAATATGACGTTGCGTGGGTTATTCATCACATTTGAAGGTGGCGAAGGATGTGGAAAAACAACGCAAATACATAAACTTGCTGACCATATTAAAGGCATAATAACAACCCATTTTGTTGTTACCAGAGAGCCGGGCGGCGTCCCGGCGGCTGAATTGATCCGGGGAATTTTGGTAAATGGCGATGCCGAAACATGGCGCCCAGCCACCGAAGGGTTGCTGATGTCTGCAGCCCGCCATGAACATGTAGAGCAAATAATTCGGCCGGCTCTGGCGCAAAATAAGCTGGTTATTTCAGACCGGTTTGTCGACTCAACAATTGTATATCAGGGTATTGTTGGTGGCGTATCAGCTGATGATATTGCCGCGATGAATAAAATTGCCTGTGGTGACATTTATCCTGATGTCACGATCATATTGGATATTGACAGCCAGATTGGTCTTGCGCGTGCCAAGTCGCGCGGGGATGGGGAAGACCGTTTTGAAGCCAAAGGCCATGCTTATCATGAAAAGGTGCGGGCTGGGTTTCTTGAAATTGCGGCCAATGCGCCGTCGCGCTGTGTGGTGATTGATGCCAACCGTACACCGGATGCAATTGCCGCGGATATTTGGCGGGTGGTTCGCCCGCATCTTTTGACCAGCGGCTTGATCGGCAATGAATAGCCCAACATTGACCGAATTTGGATCAAAATTTCTGCATGACATTCAGGGTCATGATGATTTTTTGGCAGATATTGCCACGTCACTTTCTGCCGGGCGCATGCATCATGCGTGGTTACTTACGGGGCCAGTTGGCATTGGTAAGGCGAGCATGGCCAGATTAGCGGCCGCGTGGCTTTTGTCAGAAGGCGCGCAGTCCGGGGCATTATTTGGCATGGAAAGCCCCGATATAAAAATTGATGCAGAGGATGCTGGCACCAGTCTGGTTTTAAAAGGGGCACATCCAGATTACAAAATCATTGCCCCACAGACCGAAGATAACAAATCCGGCCAAATCAAAATTGATCAAATTCGTGAACTGCTTCCGTTTATGATGCATAAACCAGCACGTGGTGGGTGGCGCGTTGCGATCATTGATTCGATGGATGATGTTAATCGCAATGGGGCAAATGCCCTGCTTAAACTGTTGGAAGAACCACCAGCGCAGGCTGTTATATTTCTAATTGCCTCGCATATTGGGCATCTGCCGCCCACAATCCGGTCACGATGCCGCCTTGTGCGGATGACCAGATTGGCCCCAGATGCATGTATGGCGGCGCTTGGCCGCATATGGCCAGATGCAGACACAAGCCAGCTTGAAATTTTAGGTAAATTATCCCAAGGCGCCCCCGGTCAGGCGGTACAGCTTGCAGATAGCGGCGCCGCTGATTTATATCAGGTGGCTTGTGCGCTGCTTCAGTCTTCATCGTTGGACCAACCGGCACTTGCCAGTCTATGTGCAAAATGGGGGCGGGGGACAGCCGCTGGGCGCGAAATACGGGCAGGGGCGGTATTTTGCATAAATAGATTGTTGCGCCATGCGGCATTGCGGGCAAGCAAGATCAAGGCTGATGATTTGTGTGGTTTTGAAATCCCGGTGATTGACCGATTGGCCAGTGGCCATTCCGCCGACCAATTGGCCCGGTTCCATGATGAATTTGTGACAAACGCCGCAAAAGCCGAAAGGCTATATCTGGATTTTCCCCGGTTTTTAGAACGGCATCTTACAAAAATATATGAGAAATCCTTGCCCTGACTCGATGTCTGGGCTACCTCATTGGCAGACAATTATTTATTTTTATCGGCGAACAGTCGGGTACCGCATATGGCACAGCCTTATTATATCACCACCCCCATTTATTACGTAAATGACAAGCCGCATATTGGGCATGCCTACACCACGCTCGCATGTGATGTTTTGGCGCGGTTTAAGCGGCTGGATGGGTTTGACGTTACCTTTTTGACCGGAACTGATGAACATGGTCAAAAAGTTGAAAAGGCGGCTTCCGATAAAGGCGTGTCACCACAATCCTTTACCGACGAGGTCAGTCAAAATTTTCGTGATCTGACAGCCCAGATGAATTTTTCAAATGATGATTTTATCCGTACGACAGAGGTGCGTCACAAGCTTGCCTGTCAAGAAATTTGGAAGCGTTTGCAGGAACGTGGCCATATTCGCCTTGGCAATTATGCCGGGTGGTATTCTGTTCGCGATGAGGCGTTTTTCACCGAAACCGAAGTTGTTGACGGAAAAGCGCCCACTGGCGCCCCAGTGGAATGGGTGGAAGAGCCGTCTTATTTCTTTAATTTGTCCCAGTGGCAACAACCACTTCTTGATTACTATGAGGCCAACCCTGATTTTGTTGGCCCAGACAGCCGGTTTAATGAAGTCAAAAGCTTTGTGAAAGGGGGGTTGCGTGACCTTTCGGTGAGCCGTGCAAGCTTCAAATGGGGCATTCCCGTGCCAGGTGATCCAGACCATGTGATGTATGTGTGGCTGGATGCGCTGACAAATTATATCACTGCGTCTGGATGGCCAACGGATAGTGAATTGGGAGACCCAGCGAAATATGAAACATTATGGCCAGCCGATTTACATATGGTTGGCAAAGATATTTTGCGTTTTCACGCGGTCTATTGGCCGGCATTTTTGATGGCCGCCGACTTGCCCCTGCCAAAACGTGTGTATGCACATGGCTGGTGGACAAATGAAGGCCAGAAAATTTCAAAATCACTTGGCAACGTCATTGATCCAAACGCGCTGACGGCACAATATGGTCTGGACCAAACACGGTATTTCCTCATGCGTGAGGTGCCGTTTGGTAATGATGGCGATTTTTCTGCCACCGCCATGACCCATCGGATGAATGGTGATCTAGCAAATGATCTAGGAAATTTGTGCCAGCGTGTACTGTCTATGATTTTTAAAAATTGTGACGGCGTGATGCCAGCCTTGCCAGTAAAGCCGGTTGAGGCTGATCAGACGCTTTTATCAGCGGCGGACGGCCTGTTAGACCAAGTGCGTGATTTGCTAGACCGACAGGCCTTTAACGAGGCATTGCGGGTGATTTGGCAGGTTGTTGCTGATGCAAATCGGTATGTTGATACGTCTGCTCCTTGGGCGCTGAAAAAGACGGATCCAGCCCGTATGGCAGAGGTGCTGGCAGTATTGGCAGAAACCATCCGGCAAATTGCCATTTTGATTCAGCCGGTTATGCCGCAATCTGCAGATATGATTCTTGATCAGCTTGGCGTTGATACAGCCAAGAGGGATTTCAGCGTTATTGCCGGGAATGGGCGGCTTGCCAGCGGCCATCAAATTGACAAGCCGTCACCTGTATTTCCACGCTATATCGAAGAGGCAGGTGCAGATGACTGATACCGCAATCATCGATAGCCACGCGCATTTAGATTATCCCCAGCTTGCAGATGATTTGCCAGCTGTCTTGGCGCGTGCAAATGCGGCTGGTGTGTCGCATGTGATCACAATTGGGGTGAAATTAAGCACATCAGACGCACCAAAGAAAATTGCCGAAACTTTTGACAATGTGTGGTGTTCTGTTGGCATTCACCCGCATGAGGCCGGTAATGAGGCAGATGCCTGTAATATTGACGCTATTCAAGCAGCAGCTGACCACCCGAAATGCGTTGCGATTGGCGAGGCCGGTCTTGATTATTTCTATGATTATGGGCGACCTGATCAACAAGCCGCGAGCTTTCGAGCGCAAATCGCCGTGGCGCGTGACATGCAATTGCCCATTATTGTGCATTCACGCGACGCTGATGACGATATGGCGGCAATTCTGGAAGAAGAAACGCAGCGCGGTGCCTTTAGCGGTGTAATGCATTGTTTCAGTTCTGGTGCGACGCTGGCCAAACGGGCGTTGGCCGTTGGCTTTTATATCAGTTTTTCAGGTATCTTGACCTTTAATAAATCGACAGAATTGCAGGCCATTGCGGCGGAGATCCCGCTTGACCGGATATTGGTTGAGACGGATTCGCCCTATTTGGCGCCAACACCGCATCGGGGCAAATCTAACGAGCCAGCCTTTACCGCGCATACTTTGGAAAAACTAGCGGAAATACGCGGCTTGCCTGTGGCCGAAATGGCGGCAATAACGCGCCAAAATACCGCCAGATTATTTTCTAAGATGAGGCTTTCATGAAGGTAACCATGCTGGGATGCGGTACTTCTGTTGGCGTACCGGCACTTGGTCATGCAGGATGGGGATCATGCGATCCAAATGACAGCCGTAACCGGCGTCAGCGCTGTGCGGTGCTTGTTGAGGTAAATGGCACAACTATTCTCGTCGATGCCGGGCCAGATATTCGCAACCAGCTATTGCCACATCAACTGACAAAAATTGACGCTGTATTGATTACCCATACGCATTCTGACCATGTCGCCGGGCTTGATGATTTGCGTGCTTTTTATTGGCCTGAGCGCAATGACATCAAAGTTTACGCAACCGCGCATCATGGCCAGGATATCGTGGAAAGATTTCCCTATCTTTTTACTAAAAAGCCAGATTCGCCATCTTATTTTGTCCCACCAATGGTGATGCATCACATTGCATCCGGGACACAAATTACCATTGGAGATTGCAAAATTGATATTTTGCATCAGGATCACGGCAATTCTACGTCACTAGGGTTCATGTTTGATAACAAATTTGCCTACTCAACAGATGTCATTGCTATGAGTGATGATGTTTTCGATAAATTAACCGGGGTTGATTTGTGGATCGTTGAAGCATTGCGCGCGGACCCGCATTCGGCGCATAGCCATTTTGACCAGACATTTGGGTGGATTGAACGCGTCAAACCGCGGCGGGCGGTGCTAACACATCTTGGGCTTGAGGCAGATTACGAACGGTTGTCGCGTTTGTGTCCGGCGGGTACTGAACCAGGTGTTGATGGCCTGCAATTTGAATTATGATCGCGTTTGAAAGATTTTATTCAAAACTAAGCAGTCGCTTGTAAAATACTGTAATAATTACTATTTCGTTCTAACGAATATTACATAATATAAATTATGCGACATTTTTAAATATATGCTGTACGGCCATAAATTCATTTCAATACATTACATTCATTTTAGAGTCAGTTTTCCTCACCCGCACAGATCTCACTATCTCATCCACAGCCACCAACTAGTTGATGCCCATACCGCATGGCATAAACGACCGCACTGACAAATAACCACACATATCATTGGGGTTACAAGCCAGCGATAATTATATAGCCAGGCGTTTGTAACCCGTTGCCAGTTTAGAATGTCACACCAGCAATTTTGGTTCGGCGCCTCTAACCCATCAATCGTGCACGATTGAATTTGCACCGCAATTATCATGCCATCAATTCTGCATGACCCCCTCTATGCAGTTCAGCTGTATTTACGGCCAAACCAGAAAATTGGGCCCGGCGCCCCACCAAACCTCACAGCGCCACCAAATCTCACAGCATCGTGAAATTGTATTAAGAAAAAATTAATAAAGTTATAGTTAAATTAGAATCAGCTTAGACAAGCAGACGATGTAGCCAACGGCCAAGACAAGAAATCGATTTATAACAGAGGCATTTTATGGGGCAGTTACATATGACATCACAGGTTATTGTCAGTTTTTTCAGCAGACCAGCCGTTGCCTCGCATACAAGGCGACGCGCCTTTCCTGCCGCGCCGCGAGTAACATTACGGCAAAATATCACAAAAAATATGCGCGCCCATGAACGTTTTGCCTGTTACCGCGATACCAGTGGTGCTGTTGTCGCCTTGGACAGATACGGAGATTGTGTAACGGTATAGCTTTTTCTCCCTTAAAGCCCGCCATACACAAAGCCCCCGGTCGCTGATGCGGCCG
>JAYOVO010000029.1:0-14211 GCA_038151495.1 Alphaproteobacteria bacterium | reverse complement strand
ATAGCAAATGCCAGCAGAGCAAGCATAAACCCATAGATTTCATGCACCCATTGCGGGGAAGTGCCTAGGGGAAGTTTTGCCGCATCGCAGACCAGAAATTCATTGCCCCGCCACACCGGCTGGGTGATCTCACTGCAAAATGTTTTATGACGTAAAAATTCAAAAGCCTGATCGAGTGCCACCGGCACAAACAGGAAAAATGCGATATCTGGAATACCGCGTACCATGGTGATATAGCCCTGACCCAAAAGTCTTACCGGAACCACCCGCGACCGACAGGCCAATGCCCCGATAAAGCCAAATAACATCGCCGCCGGTGCCGCGAGCGCCAGCAACACAAGCACCACCAAAAATGACAGATAAAAGGCCATATGCTTGCCAGTCGTCAGATAGCAAGACAGCCATGTCAGCCCCTCTATCGCGGCGGGATCAGCGCAAAAAGAAAACATCAGTCAGACAAGGATTTGGCCAGCCACACCATTTAACAGCTGGGCGCCAACTGGCCAAATCCACAGGTCAATTTGCCTAGAATTGCGGCGCGTCAGCACCAAACCATTTGGCAATCATCTTGTTCAATGTGCCATCAGATTTTACCGAAGCAATCGCCGCGTTTAGTTTTGCACGAAGCGCCCCATCAGATTTGCGAATGCCCATACCGACACCGCCACCAATCTGAATCTGCTTGCCAACAAACACTAGTTCACCATTTGACTCATCAACGATTGGCTTTAAATAGCCGCTATCAGCCAGCACCGCATCGGCCTCGCCATTCCGCACCGCGGCGATGGTTTCTTCGGCCGTTGCAAATTCAACCAACGTCGCGCCAGAACTGGCGACATGCCCAGCGTGAATGGTCGCTGTTTGCGCAGCAACAACACCTTTTGTGACGGCGTCACCGGCACCAGCCAACCCAACATATGAAGACGGGTCTGCAGGATAGTATTCTTCAGTGAAATCAATGGCTTTTTGGCGTTCTTCGGTGACCGACATACCAGCAATGATGGCGTCATAATTGCCTGATTTCAGATTTGGAATAATCGAATCCCAGTCATTTTTGACCCATTCACAGCTGAGGCTTGCACGTTTGCACAGCTCATTACCAAGCTCGATTTCGAACCCGTCCAGCTTGCCTGCATCATTCACAAAATTCCAGGGTTCATAGGCGCCTTCGGTGCCTAGACGGACTGTTTCAGCGAATGCGCCGGTGGCGGTAAAAACGGCCAGAACCGCCGTAAGTATTATCTTTTTCATAGGTATCTCCCTTTATCGCATTTTCGTAATCTTCGTCGATTTTAAAAATTGCTGTAACCGATCAGACTTTGGTGTCCTGAATATAGTTTGCGGCGGCCCTTCTTCAAGGATCTTGCCCTCATGCAAAAACACCACATGGTCTGATACGTCATACGCTAAATTCATGTCATGAGTAACTAAAATCATTGTGCGCCCCTCATCTGCAAGCGCCTTTATGACCTGCACAACTTCCTGTTCCATTTCTGGGTCGAGCGCGGATGTTGGTTCGTCTAGCAGAATGGCTTTCGGATTCATGGCCAGCGCGCGGGCAATCCCAGCACGTTGTTGCTGGCCACCAGACAATTGTGCCGGGTACATATCGGCCTTGTCCAAAATACCAACTTTTTTGAGCAGCGTGCGGGCGCGTGCTTCTACCTTGTCTGGTGATTCCTGCAAAACGGTGATCGGGGCTTCGGTAACATTTTGCAAAATGGTCATGTGTGACCATAAGTTAAATTGCTGAAACACCATGGATAGCTGGCTTCGGATCCGGCGAAGCTGATGTTTGTCTGACGGATGACGCGCGGCACCGTGACCGGCCCATTTCACCTTGTCACCATGGAATATGACATCGCCATGCTGGCTGTTTTCAAGCAGGTTAGCGCAACGTAGCAATGTTGATTTGCCCGACCCAGACGCCCCAATGAGGCTGACAACACATCCCTCATGCGCCACCAAATCAACGCCTTTTAAAACATCGAGTTTGTCATAGCTTTTATGCAAATCGAGGATTTCGATAACCGGCAATTTTTCCGTCATAATACGCCTTTGCTTCGCTTGGACTGCCACTATCATCCATCTTTGCGGCGCAATCAACTGGGAACACCAGACATCGCCATTGATATCTTCTGTCACATCTTGCAGCCGATATACGCGATTTACCCGCTTTGCCGACGTCAATGGGACATTTTACCGAACATCTTACTGCGACAAATCGTCTTTTGAACGGCTTGTCCGCATTGCCAGATGTTGACGGCCGTCATTATGTGATAAGGTGCAGGCTCGGTACCGCGTTGGATAGGAAGAGATAAATGGGACTGACTGAATTTGGCCATTTTGCATTGATCTCGGCCTTTGTTCTGTCATTGATACAATCGCTCGTTCCTCTTGTCGGGACCGTACGCCATAACATGCAGCTTATGCTGGTTGGCCCAGCCGCCGCTATCAGCGCCGCTGTTGCCTGCGTGATTGCTTTTGGCGCGTTGGTCACGTCATTTATCCGGTCTGATTTTTCGGTGGCACTTGTTGCCAACCATTCGCATTCTGCAAAACCGCTGATCTATAAAATTTCCGGCACTTGGGGCAATCACGAAGGGTCGCTGTTATTGTGGATTTTGATTTTGGTAATTTACGGGGCGGTTTTGGCACTGTCTGGACGCACCATGCCTACCTTGTTAAAGGCCCGTATTCTGGCTGTTCAGGGGATGATTTCCAGCGGCTTTCTGGCATTTAGCCTTTTTACATCGAACCCGTTTACCCGTCTTGCCAACGCCCCGATTGACGGCAAAGGGCTAAACCCCATTTTGCAGGATCCCGGCCTCGCTATACATCCGCCAATGCTCTATCTCGGCTATGTTGGCCTGTCCATTGCCTTTGCCTTTGCCGTTGCTGGCCTGATCGGCGGAGATGTTGACAGATTATGGGCAAAATGGATGCGCCCATGGATTATGGCGGCGTGGTGCGCGCTGACATTGGGGATCGCGCTTGGCAGTTGGTGGGCCTATTATGAGCTGGGATGGGGCGGCTGGTGGTTTTGGGATCCGGTCGAAAATGCCTCGCTCATGCCGTGGTTGGCGGCAACAGCCCTGCTGCATTCAGCCATTGTTGTCGAAAAACGCGGACAATTAAAAAGCTGGACCGTGTTGCTGGCCATTCTTGCCTTTTCGCTTTCGCTTGTTGGTACTTTTATTGTCCGGTCTGGCTTATTAACCTCGGTGCATAGCTTTGCCTCTGATCCGGCGCGCGGGGTCTTTATTTTAGGCATATTGCTGGTGGCAGTTGGCATTCCATTATTGCTCTATGCGTGGCGTGGGCCACAATTAATGAGCGTTGCTGATTTTAATCTAAAAAGCCGCGAGGGCGCCTTGATTGCCAACAACATGCTGTTGGTCGTTGCCACCGCCATCGTGTTGCTTGGCACATTTTATCCACTTGGTCTGGAAATGATCACCGGTGCGCGCATTACCGTTGGCCCACCATATTTTGACGCCACCTTTAACCCAGTCATGGGCATATTGGTGGTGATTATGGTGATTGGCCCGGTGATGGCATGGCGGCGCGGCACCACACCACGCACCAAGACAACCTTGCTGGCGGCCAGTGTCTCTGCGATCATCGCTGGGATCATTGGTGTCGCCATGGTGCAGGATATCGCCATCGGTGCCGTCGGTGCGATCATGCTGATTGCATGGCTGGCCATGGGCATTGCCGCAGACATCTGGATACAACTAAAACCCCTGCAACGCGGCGGATTAGCGGCGCGCTGGCACCGTTTGCCGACTGAAGTTCTGGGCATGTGGATCGCGCATTTCGGGATCGTTGTATTTTTGCTTGGAGCGACAGGGGACGGTTTGTTTAGAAGCGAACAAGTGGTTCGCATCAAACCGGGTGAAGTTGTCACCATTGCCGGGCGTGATGTGACATTGGTGCGGGTATTTGAACGCCAAGGTCCAAATTTTCAGGCACTAACAGCCGAGCTAGAATATAAAGACGCCGCATCCGGTAAATTTATTGCCAGACTGATGCCGGAAAAACGTGTCTATACAGCGGAACGGCAAACAACCACTGAAGCCGCCATTCGCCCACGGCTGGGCGGTGATGACTATGCGGTTCTTGGTGATGGCGATGATCGAATTGGCTATAGCTTGCGGCTATATTACAAGCCGCTTATTAGCTGGATCTGGGGCGGCGGTGCGCTGATGGCCGCTGGGGGGCTTGTCGCGATGATTGGACGGCGGCGGCGATCTGCGGTCACGGCACCACTGCCTGATAACGTGGCACGAGATACAGCATGAGCCGATTTCGACCGACATTTTTTATTCCACTTATCGCTTTTCTAGGGCTGGTGATGATTGGGGGGCTGGCACTGCAAGGCACCTTGTCAGGAAGCCGCAACCCCAACCAATTACCCTCGGTGCTAATCGGAAAACCTGCGCCTGATGTGCCGCTACCCTTGTTGCAGAATAATCAGGCTGAACTGGCATTAGACGCCTATCGGGGACAGCCATTGTTAGTAAATTTCTTTGCGTCTTGGTGCGCCCCCTGCCGCGCCGAGGCCCCCGCACTCGAACATTTGTCCAAGCAAATCAGTATCATTGGCATTGCCTATAAAGACCGGCCGCAAGACACGCGGAAATTCCTGCAACAATATGGCAACCCGTTTGTTGCGATTGGGCGTGATGATGATGGCCGTGCTGGCATGGCGTGGGGCGTTTACGGGGTGCCGGAAACCTATTTGATTGCCCCATCCGGCCAGATTAAATGGCGGCATGCTGGCCCCCTTACCCGTGATGTGATTACCACCCAACTTCTGGCAAAATTGGCGGAAATGCAATGATCCGTTCTGGTCTCTATATCTTGCTGATCGGCGTTTTTGTGATGGGTTCTGCTAGGCTGATACCGCCGCTGATTAGCACCGCAAATGCAATCACGGCTGAAGAAATGCTGGCCGATCCCCTGTTGGAAAATCGTGCCCGTAATTTATCCCAGAAATTGCGCTGTCTTGTTTGCCAAAATCAATCTATCGACGACAGTGATGCCGATCTTGCCAAAGATTTGCGGCGCGAAGTACGCGCACAGCTTGTCCAAGGCAAAACTGATGAGGCCATTTTATCTGATTTACGCGCCAAATATGGTGACTTTGTTCTTTTGGCCCCGCCACTGGCGAAAAACACCATGGCTTTGTGGCTGGCCCCAATTGGTTTTTTGCTTCTTGGCATTGCCATAACGTTGGGTGTGCGGCGGCGGGCCTCTGCGACAGCACCCTCGCCGATTAGCCAAGCTGAACGTGCCCAAATTGAAGCGCTCAAACAACAGCATAAAACAGCCAGAACATGTGACCAGCCATGACAACAATTGGCGGGAACATGATTGTGACATTTCTAGTTGGCGGTATATTCTGTTTGCTGTTGGTCGCATTGATGCTGGCCTATATACGCCGCCAGCGCGGCATAGACGTCGCTGACCGGGATGATAACTTGCATGATCAGATTAACCAGCTGATGCGTGCCCGTTCCACCCTCGATGCAGATCATCAGTCAGGCCGCCTTGGCGACAGCGATTACGCCGCCACCTGCCTTGAGATTGACCGCCGCTTACTTGGCCTTAGTCATCAATTGGCACAAAGCGGCGCATCAGACCAAAAAGACCCGCAAGATCCGAAAAACCAGATATTTACCCGGCTAACCGTTGGACTGGCCATAACCCTGCCATTAGGCGCGGCGCTTATCTATGCCGATTTGGGCCGCCCGGACTTGGCCGACAACCCGCTTAGCAAACGTACCGCCGAAATCGCCAGCCAAAGCGAGACGATAACTGCCACAAAAGAAAATCTGGCGCAAAATCTGGCCCGGGCACAAGCGGCGACAGTGGCCACACCAGATCATATTGAAAGCTGGTTAAAGCTAGCCGAAGCGGCGGCGGCGGTAAATGACAGCGCGACCGAGATTCGTGCATTGCGTATGGCCCGGCAACTTACCAGTGACGACCCCGGCGTGCTTTCGCTTTTGGCCGAAGCATTGAGCCGCGCCGCCGATGGGCAGGTCACTGTACCAGCCCGCGATTTGATTGCTACAGTATTGGCATCCGATCCCAACGAGCCACGCGCCCTGTTTTTATGGGGACTTGCCGCATTTCAAGATGGCGATTATCAGGCCGCCATCACCCGCTGGCAAAACTTACTGTCGATATCTACTGCAGATGCGCCATGGTTGCCGATTGTCCGCGATAATATCAAGCAAGCCGCCGAAGCTGGTGGTATTCTATTAAACCCGGCCATCGGCCCTGATGAAGACAGCATTGCCGCGGCGGCAGAGATGTCAGCCACAGATCGAAACGCCATGATTTTATCAATGGTAGAGCAGCTTCGAGACCGTTTAAACACAACGCCAAACGATACCGAAGGCTGGCTACGGCTGGTGCGTGCTTATGATGTTTTGGGCGATCTTGACGCCGCCTTTGCCGCGCTGGCACGCGCCACAGATTCCGCACCCAATGATGCGCGGCTTGCTTATCAATTTCTTGAACGCACGATCGGCATGGAAATGTCAGCCGAACAAATCGGCATGGCACAAACTGTGTTAACGCGGCTTGCCACAACCGGCACAAACGGGCCGCAATATCTGTTTTTCAAAGGTCATATCGCCAGAGTAACAGGCGACAACGATACCGCCCGCAGTGTCTGGACAGAATTGCTGGGCACCATGCCAGCCAAAAGCGAAATGGCCGCGGCCCTCGCCGCCGAAATTGCCAAGCTGAATTAGCCTATTTTGCTGGCTGACTTAATGGCCGCGGCGGCGGCCTTCACCCGATCAAATTCAGCGCGGCGTTCGGCGATCTCTTCAGCCGAGAGCAATGCCGCATTTGAATAATCTTTCTTCCAGTCAGGCGCGCCTGACCAAACCAGCGGTGATGGCCTTGTGGTGCGCGGTGCTGTTGCATCGGCAAGAAGATCAACTGCCAATTTTGCCGCAAGATTTTGCGAATCTGCGTCATGCGGCAGACCCGCCGCATTGCCAAGTGGCAGGTCATTGAACAACAGACGTGGCACCCCGACATATTCGATTATATCCTTGGCACAGCCCATGATCACCGTGGCAATTCCGGCTGATTCAAGACAATGCGCCGCTAGGGCCACTGACTGATGACATACTGGGCAATTCGGCACCAACACAACCGCATCGACATTGTCCTCTTGACAATATGCCAGCAATGCCGGGCCATCAATATCGCGCGTTGTGCGTTGAGACCGATTGGTTGGCAAGCCATAAAAACGCGGAGATACAGACCCGATATATCCAGCCTCGGCCAGTTTCATTATGGCGGTAAGCGGAAAATAGCTGGCGATATCGCTTGCTGTTGTATGCGCCCGGTCAATCGCGATATGCGCAATACGCACATCTGGGAACGGATCAATCGGACTGGCATAAACCTGAAAGAATTTTGACTCGCCATTATAAGGGGCGCCGGGCCCTTGATCGCCTTTATCAGGTTGAAATGGCGCCGCCGTCGTGACAATACCGATACGGGCCTCACCTAGGGGCTTTTGCAATGGCGCAAATGGTACGTCATCGTGACAGGCCCATTCATAGGGCGCCCCATATCCAAGAATTTGATAGTAATTCCTGATCCGTTCAATATAGGCCAATGGCTGATCATTCTGCATGACGGTGCCGCCACCCCCATGTATTGTTAGCTTCGCAACCAGCGGCCGATAAAGGCCCCGGCAAGCAAAGTGACTAAAAATGGCAACATATCAGCTGGCTGAAGCAACAAGCTAGCCACAACAGGCCCCGGGCAATATCCGGCCAAACCCCAGCCAATGCCAAAAATCGCACTTCCAATGAGAAGTTGCCGGTCAATATTATTTGACGATGGCAAATCGAAACTTGCATCAAAAACTGGGCGTTTGCGTTTCATCACAAAATAATGACCTGTAGCGTTCACTAGAATGCCACCAGCCATTACCAGCCCCAAAGACGGGTCCCACATCCCAAAAATATCCAAAAACCCGACAACTTTAGCTGGATTTAACATGCCCGCAAGCGCCAGACCTGCACCAAAAATAGCCCCGGCGCCAAGCGCTGTAATCATCATCAACATCACGCCCACCTCACCCTAAAAAACGTACAAGTGCAACGGTGATCACGGCGCTGACCATAAACGCCATAACCGCCGCAAAAGACCGCAGTGACAAACGTGACAAACCGCAAATGCCGTGACCTGATGTACAGCCTGACCCGACAGCAGTACCCAAACCAACCAGAAAGGCCGCAACATAGACAAGCGGGCCTGACATAACCGTCTGGCGTTCTATCGGTGCGCCGGTAACAGCCATAAATATAAATGGCCCCACAATCACGCCGATAACAAAGGCAAGCCGCCATGGCCAATCTGGACGTTTGACCAACAAACCACTCAAAATACCACTCATTCCCATGACGCGGCCATTCAACAGCATCAAAAACAGGGCGGCCACGCCAATCATTGCACCGCCAGCAAATGATGCCGCCGGGGTAAATTCAGCCCATGCAATTTCCATTTAATTTGTCCTCAGTATCGTAACTATGTTCAACCGCAGAATAAGTACCGCGCGATTTTTGATATAGGCCATTGCCGCCGACATGGCAATGACGAGATCGACCTTTGCATAGGATGGCTTTGCCGCAACAGTCGGATATATCTATTGAAATTCATCACCGGTACTGCCACTCTTCACCAAGATCAGGCGCAGGCAAAGGACAAAAAAGATTTATGTCCTCAAATTGCGCACCGGCGACCAGTTTGTTCCGCGTCACTGGCCGCTTGTTCTGCGCCACCTTTTCATATGCGGCTAAAACAGGAAAAGAAGAATGAGCAAAGCCTATTGGATAAGCACCTATCAAAAGATAAATGATCCAGACAAACTGGCGGCCTATGCGGCACTTGCTGGCCCGGCGATCACCGCTGGTGGCGGAAAATTCATTGTTCGGGGCATGCCTGCAAAGACCTATGAAGCTGGCGTGAATGAACGGACTGTGGTGATTGAATTTGACTCGGTTGACGCGGCAATCGCCACGCATGACAGCCCGGGCTATGCGGCGGCGTTGGCGGCACTGGATGATGGTGCCATCCGTGAAATTCGGATTATCGAGGGGGCATAGCGCGCCATTATTTCAAAATACCCGGTAAGTTAGCCGTGTTGCAGACGGGCGCACTACAGCCTGTCTGCATGATCAAACCAAAATAAATCTGGAGAGGTTTTATGGCAAAAGGCTATTGGATCACCACCTATAAATCAATTTCAGACATGAGCAAAGTCGAGGCTTATGCCAAGCTTGCTGGCCCAGCGATTGAGGCGCATGGCGGCATATATCTGGCACGCGGAATTGCTGTTGCCACCTATGAGGCTGGCATCAAAGAACGAACAGTTTTGTCGGTCTTTCCCAGTGTAGACGCCGCGATCGCGGCCCATGACAGCGACGGCTATGCGGCCGCGCTGGCGGCACTTGGTGACGGGGCTGTGCGCGAAATACGGATCGTCGAAGGCACCTCATAATTAGGCAAATCAGACTGTGTTAGTGGCCTCGGACGGGGTTAGCTGTCTAAAATTAATCTAGTTAGCGACAACAAACGGGGCGAATGCCGCCCGATCCCGCGCGGTAATAGGCGCCGGGCGATAGCCGTCCCGGGTCACATGTACATGAACGAAAAACCCGGTTGCCGCGGTGTGATCGGCGCCTTTTTTAAACAGACCAAGATCATAGGTGACCGAACTATTGCCAAGTCTGGTGATGGCAAGGCCAACCTCTAGCTTATCTGGATAGGCAAGCTCGCTAAAATAATGGCACCCCGACGACGCCACCAAAAACACATGGTCACCCGATTCAAAATCAAGCATACCATGATCGATCAGCAATTGATTGATTGCCGAGTCAAATAATTCGTAATAGATGGCATTGTTCAGATGGCCATAGCGGTCATTGTCACGCCATCTTGTGTCAAATGACGCGAAATGACGAAAGGCCGCACGTGGTTTTGCCTTGGGCTTTGCGTTTGGCGTTGCCCCGGAATTCGGCTCGGGCTTTTGATTTTGGTCACGCTCTGACATCAACTCGCTCTTATCTTGCCGGTGGCGTCCCAATCAGATGCATGGAACGAAGCGCGTTACCTATAGCGCTTTCTGCATCACTTTGGCCAGCTTTTCAGCAAAGGCGTGCGGGTCATCAACCTGCTTGCCATCTGAAATAAGTGCTGATTGATAAATCAGTTCCGCAAAATCATCCGCCTCGGCAAAATCGCCTTTGGCCAAACGATCATTCAAAGCGGCGATCAATGGGTGCTTGGCGTTGACCTCTAGTATTTTCGGGGCGCCTTTGAAATCGGCATCATGCATGCGCATAAACCGTTCCATCTGGGCATCCATGGCGTTTTCATCGGCAATCAGGCGGGCCACGCTTTTGGCAAGATTTTTTGATGGTTTTACATCGGCCACCCGCGCGCTCAACACATCTTTGATTTTGGCAACGGCGGTATCGGCTGATTTGGTTTCATCTGTATCTTTTTGATCGTCATCTGTGTCCTTGCCATCGGCAGATTTTATGGCTGTCAGATCAACATCACCGCGCGAAATTGAACGGAATGTCTTGCCCTTATAGTCCGGGGTATTGGCCAGCCAAAAATCATCAACCGGATCGGACAATATCAGCACATCAACGCCTTTCGCTTCAAACCCTTCAAGATGCGGGCTACCACTGGCAAGTGCTGGGTCTTCAACCGACAGATAGTAAATTTCTTCCTGACCTTCGGCAAAGGCGTCGATATATTCATCAAGCGTCAACATTGTGCTTGATTTTGCAGATTTGAAAAAGCTTACTTCCAGAATTTTGGCGCGGTTTTCAGCATCTTCATAAATACCTTCTTTGACCACCCGGCCAAACCCATCCCAGAAATTCTGATACGCATCACGGCGTTTTTCGATCGATTTCTTCAGTTCTGACAACACCCGTTTGACAAGCGATTTACGGATTTTTGTGATCACCGGACTATGTTGCAACATTTCACGGCTGACATTCAGATTTACATCAGGCGTATCAATCACCCCGCGCAAAAACCGCATCCATTTTGGCACCAACTCATCGCATTGGTCGGTAATGAATACGCGGTTCACATAGAGCTGTAATTTAGATTTGCGATCCGGATCATACAGATCATACGGGGCCACAGACGGAATGAATAAAAGATTGGTGAATTCGACAACGCCCTCGGTCTTGTTATGAAGCGTTGCAAATGGCGCGTCATAGCTGGCGCTGACACTGTTATAGAATGACTTATAATCGTCTTCAGAAATATCCTTTGCCGGTTTTGTCCACAGCGCCGTCGAGGCATTGAGGCGCTTTAACTCGCCATCTTTGTCCAGCCAGTTAATGGGAAAGGAAATATGATCAGAATATTTTTTGATCAGGTGGCTGATACGCGCTTCTTCCAAAAATTCTTTGGCATCGGATTTTAGGAACAAAGTGATCTGCGTACCGGTTTCCTGTTTGTCTGCCGGGCTGATGGTAAATCCAGACTTGCCATCGCTGGCCCAACAAAAGGCGTTGTCGCTATCTGATTTTTTTGACAATACCTCGACACGTTCGGCCACCATAAACGCCGCATAAAATCCAACGCCAAACTGACCAATCAGCTGGCTTTGGCTGTTCGATTTTTCGCCAGATTGTTCCATTTGTTCAAGAAAGGCTTTGGTACCCGAACTGGCAATGGTGCCAAGGGTATTTTTCAAATCTTCGTCGTTCAGCCCGATACCATTATCGGTGATGGTGAGGCGTTTTGCCTTTTTATCGACGGCAATCGAGATCATCCCATCAAACGAACCAGCCGCCGCACCCTGAAGCGAGTCAAACTGCCGCTTGCTGATGGCATCAGACGCATTCGACACCAATTCGCGCAAAAAGATTTCCTTTTGCGAATAGAGTGAATCAATAACGATATCGAGAATTTTACCCGTATCAGCGGCGAATTGATATTGTTCGGACATGCTCCCCTCCACACAAAACCGGATGGTGCAGATTTGGGAAAACAGGCTGGCATTTTCAAGAGAGTCCCACCAAGAAAAATGCCTGATAGTGGCTGATCATCAAAAATATTTTTGATTATTGCCCAGCGCGCCAGTTATAGGCATGATACGTACAGGTTTATGGGTCAAGGTGAGTAATGAGAACTGTTCAAACCAAGCGCGTCAAAATCGGTGCCCCGGCCAAATATGCAGGCATTTTTGTAACTTGTATGATGCTGGCATCTTGTTCCAGCAGTCAAAATGCATTTTTTACACAAAGAAATGCGCTGATGAGCCAAGGCTACACATGGCAAAAACTAGATAGATGCAGACCAGCAAAAGAAGATGCACTGTCGATCCCGATTATCGGGCCTGATGGACGTAAATTAGTGTGCTATATATTAGTGCCGCCACAAAGTAACGTCGCCGCATCAGCAACCACAACACCCCCGGCGATCCCACCGGCGCCATCATCCCCGGCGCCATTATCTAAGGCGGCATCCACCCCGGTCACAACATCAGATACCACTTCCAGGACTTCGGGCATCATCTGGAATTTTTCAAATTTTTGATCGGTCTGGCATACGATTGCCGCGCGTATAACGCGTGATGATCATCCCCCACGCTGGGTGCCTGCCAGCCCTTCTATAATCGGACAATCTGGCCGGTCATCCCCATCACAGGCATGGGCCAGCGCCGCCAATTCAGATTTCAGCCGCCGCAATTCTCCAAGCCGCCGATCAATATCGGCAATCTTGTTCATGGCTATTTTTTTGACATCACGGCTTGGCCGGTCTTTGTCTTCATAAAGCGCCAGCAATTCGCGGCAATCTTCTATAGAAAAATCAAATCGCCGTGCGGTGCCAACGAATTTCAACTTGGCAATATCGCTGGCGTCATAATGGCGATAGCCGGTGGCGGTGTCGATGGTCGGGCAGACAAGCCCAATATTGGCGTAATAGCGCACGGTTTTAACGGTGAGGCCAGATTCCGCCGCGGCCTGACTGATTTTCATTAACGCCCCCTTTTCATGCGGTGAAGCCCGCCGATAAACGGCTGGCGCAAATCTCTGCAAATGATACCAGCAAATTACATCAGCAAACTATACCGGCAAATTATTAAAGCCCTGCCAGATCAAATGCAAATAACAGCTGGGCTAGACCTGTCTGGCATAACCATTTAACTTGGCCCATTGCTCAACAGCCAAACCTCTGCGTAAATGAAGATGATAAAAACAATCAAAGCCGGGATTATTTTGGTGCCATGGCTGGCCTTTGCAACGATTTCACATGCCAGTGATAGCTATCAAAAAATGCATGATGAACATCATGGTGCGGGGCATAGCGGACATGGGCATCATGATGAATCATCTATGGGGCATGACGATGACGAAACCGCACAAAATGCCGAAAAACATCGCCGCCATCAGCATGACCAGGTTAATATGCCGGGGCTACGCGGCGTCGACACGACAGCAGTGGAAATCAGCGATCTAAAAAATATTTTCATGAATCACATGAAAATCAGACGCAGTGTTGAACATCTGCCAAATGGCATCAAAACCATTACCGAAACCGATGATGATGATCTGCGCGAGTCAATCGTCACCCATGTGGCATTAATGGTTACGCGGCTTGAAGACGGGCGAAACCCACAGGTGATTATTCAATCCCCTACCCTCGATTTATTGTTTGATCGCTATGATGAGATTGAAACCAGTGTGGAAGTTACAGACCACGGCGTTCAGTTCATTCAGACATCTTCAAATAGCGAGGTTGTTGCGTTGTTACAGCAACATGCCGCAGAGGTGAGTGATATGTCTGAACGAGGCATGCGCGCGGTTCATGAACGGATGATGGCGTCACACTAGCTGTCTGACGGCCATCTGGTGGACGCAAGGGGTGCGGCTGAGAAGTAATAGCACCATCGCGATAGCCCTCTAATCCGCATGATTCTGCCATTTGGTCTGCGGTGGCACAAGCCAAAACTACGACCAAAACTACGACCGTAGCGCCCGTTCGCCCATACCCCCCCATCGAAATCATGCGCGGGGGCGGCTTGTGCAAAGCATGATCGCGTTACAGCAGCCAAGCGACGCAATATAACAGGGCCGTCCATATACTATTATATAACATATATAACACTTATTATGAGGTTGGCTGGCTTAT
>JAYOVO010000028.1:0-14529 GCA_038151495.1 Alphaproteobacteria bacterium | reverse complement strand
GTTCATCACGGCTCAAATCATCGTCAATGGTCACTGGTGCGGAAAAATTTCGTAACATACTTGGCGTCAGACCAGACGCATTTGCCGCGTAAATGGGTTGGTCTTGCTGGTCTTTTTCAAGCAAAATCACATGTTCATATTCGGCTGGGGCATCTTCGGCCAGCTTGGTTGGTACAATCGCACCTGTTGCATCTAAAAACGCAATCCGTATCGGAATGGGCAAGGCATGACGCGGCGTTTTCGCGGCGTTTTCTGGGGTATGCTGGGCCAATGCCAGCACCATTTCATCTGGGCCGCTACCAGCGCTACGGCGCATGGTAATTTGCGGCGTGCCCGCCTGTTCATACCAGCGCCCGAACGCCTCTAGATTGACATGATTGGCATCCGCCATCGCCGCAAGAAAATCATCACATGTCACCGCTTGGCCATCATGACGGGCAAAATACAAATCCATGCCGCGGCGAAACCCGTCCCGGCCCAAAAATCCAGCCAGCATACGGATCACTTCGGCGCCCTTTTCATATACGGTCGCCGTGTAAAAGTTATTGATTTCTTTGTAGGTTTCAGGGCGGATAGGATGTGCGGTGGGGCCGCGATCTTCGGGGAATTGCGCCGCACGAAGAAGCGCCACGTCAGTTGCCCGCTGGACACCCGCATCATGCATATCTGCGGAAAAACACTGGTCGCGAAACACCGTAAGCCCCTCTTTCAGGGTCAGTTGAAACCAATCACGGCAGGTCACACGGTTACCGGTCCAATTGTGGAAATATTCGTGCGCTACAATCGATTCAACCCGATGCAAATCTTCATCTGTCGCGGTTCTGGTATCAGCCAAGACAAATTTACTGTTGAAAATATTGAGGCCCTTATTTTCCATCGCCCCCATATTGAAATGGCTGACCGCAACGATCTGAAACAAATCAAGATCATATTCAAGGCCATATTCTTGTTCATCCCAACGCATCGACCGGATCAGCGAATCCATGGCATGGGCTGTTAGATCGGCATTTCCCTTTTCCACATAGATTTTTAGATCAACTTTGCGGCCAGATGCTGTGACATAGGGCGATGTAACACAATCAAGATCACCCACAACCGCGGCAAATAAATAGCTGGGTTTTGGATGCGGGTCATGCCAGATGGCAAAATGCCGATCAGACCCGGCCATACCGCTTTCGATCAGATTGCCATTAGACAAAAGCTGTGGAAATTTTTGCGATGCCTCAATCCTGACGGTAAAGACACTCATCACGTCCGGGCGGTCTGGGAAAAACCCAATCCGGCGAAAGCCTTCCGGCTCGCATTGGGTGCAATACATGCCGCCAGACAGATACAATCCTTCAAGCGCGGTGTTATGCTGTGGATAGCATCGTGACTGCAGCTCGATCACCGCTTCATCGCCCAGACCAGCCACTGACAGGCCCTGATCGTCAAGCGATAGGTGATCTGGCATATCATCACCAATCGGCACATCAACCGTATTAATAATAAGCCGCGTCAGTTCCAAATCCTGACCATCCAGCCATAAAGCGGCATCTGGGTCGGCTTTTTGGTTTCGGCGTAGTTCTAGCTTGGTCGTTACGTCAGTAACATCATCTTTAATATCTATGCTGATATATACCGAAGTCACCAAAAATGCGGGCGGCTGATAGTCCTGACGGCGTTTGAGCATAGCGGCTAGCTGGCGTCGCGTGAGGTGGTGTAGGCCTCCTGACAATGCGGCAGGCAATATGGCTTGCCCGGCACAACCGCATCACCACAAAAAACAAAGCCGTTTTTCTTTGGATCACCTGTCGGCCAACAACATTTACTGCGCGACCATTCAAGTTGGCGCAATTCAAGACGCAATGGCAGATCCTGTTCCTCTTCCACAATAACAGGTTCGGCTTTTTCTGTTTTTGATTTGCTGATTGGCGATGGCCGCTTTGGCAGTCCCATCCGGTGTGCTTTGCCAGCAATGGCATTGCGCGATACGCCAAGTGCTTCACCAATTTGTGATATGGACAAACCCTCGGCCCATAGTTTCTTCAACTCATCTAGCCGTTCGTCCGTCCACACATTGCCTGTGTCACTCATCAAATCCCTCACTTCGCTTGCATCTGTCTGCAATGTTGCAGACCGGGGGTATATCACGGCCCGTTATACCGGTCCAGCGCATCGAACTCAACGTCCGAATCAAACTTGCCGGTCAAAATGCGCCGATAAACCGGCCGATCAAATCAATTTGGTAATCCAGCATATGGCGACCGTAATGGACAGCAAAGCCCCGCCGTGCGGCATCTTGTAGCCATTTTGTTTCGGCTGGCACCATAATGATATCGGCAATCAACGTATCTTTAGACACTTGATCAAGCGCCAGTGGCACCGGATCATCAGCATGCAAACCAAGACTGGTGCTGTTGATGATCATATCAACACCCGCCCCATCAGTTTCGGCCAGGGGCTGGGCGGAAACATTGGCGAACCCGCCGTCTGTGACCAGCAGGTCAACCAGCTGTTGCGCGTTGGCTAAATTACGGTTGGCAATGGTCAGTTGGCCGACCCCAGCCTCGCATAAAGCGGCGGCAATTGCCCGCGCCGCGCCGCCCGCACCAAGCATCAAAACAGTCTTTCCGGTAACCTCAAAGCCATTGCCCCGGCAGCCAGCAACAAACCCGGCCCCGTCAAAATTATCCCCATATAGACGGCCATCTGGATCAAACCGAACCGCGTTCACCGCACCGGTTAGCCGCGCCACTGTTCCCAAATCGTCACATAATTCGGCCATCGCCAGTTTATGCGGAATGGTCACGGCCAGACCGCCAAAATTCGGCATGCGTTGCAAGCCCCGAATAATGTCTTCCAGCGAGTCTGGTGGGGCATCAATAGGCACCATGATGTGATCCAACCCAGCCGCGGCAAATCGCGGGTTAAACACCATGGGGGCGCGCACATGCGTGACCGGATGCGCAATCACCCCAAAAACCCGGCTATTGCCATCCACCCATGGCATCGGCGGTGCGGCAGATTCATCAATCTTTGACATAGGCCCCTCTGGCATCATCAAGCAACATGCGCTTTGGCGCGGCAAAACTCTATCGCAGCTTTGCCGCAATGACCAGCGGGCAGATACGGCATATGCCTATTTGCAAATAATAAAAAATCGAAAAATGGTCACAGCAATGCCCATTTTCAGCCGCTTTTCGCGCCTATCTCTGATCATGACACCGGCGCTTGTTGAATCCTCACCCACTGTTTTGACAAGTGCTGGTGCGCCTGACTTTTAAAAACATCTTATGCCGTAAAACAGAAAGATATCAGATGAAACAAAAACATACCCTGTCCATTATGACTGGATTTTTGGTCGTTTCAGCGGCGCTGATCACCGGCCTAGCCAGCGCCGATATGACGACCGATCGCAAAAACAAATCAATGATGCACGCCCAAAAACTCGACACCAATGACGATGGCGCGATCAGCCTTGACGAACTTACCGCACGCCAAGATCGCCGCTTTGCCAAGCTGGATCGCGACGAAAACGGGATGATCGAAAAGCATGAATTTAATGCCCGCCTGATCACCATGTTTCATCGGATGGATCGTGATGGGGATGGGGTGTTGCAGGGTGATGAATTGCCGGGCCACCGCTATGGCGGCAAACAACATCAGCATGGCGACAAACCGTCAGACCCCACCAAAAACAGCTGACGCGTCAAAAGACGCCGCCCGCATGACCTGCGCTGGCCAAGTGACTCTCCCTAAACTTGATGGGGTTTTCGTGGCCTCCTCCAGCCATCTGCCCATGCCAGTGCAGGTCAAAGCCGCCCCGATCTGGGGGAATGAATTTTTGCTCACTCGTCTCTTTGAAAATCAAGTGACGCCGAATTGATGCAATAGCGAAGCCCGGTTGGTTGCGGCCCATCTGGAAACACATGACCAAGATGCGCATCGCAAGCGCTGCAATGCACCTCGGTACGCCGCATGAAAAAGCTGTTATCTTCGGTTTCTTCAATGGGGGCTTGGGCCATTGGTGCGTAAAAGCTGGGCCAGCCAGACCCGGAATCAAATTTTGTCTGCGAGTCAAACAACGCCGCACCGCAACAAACACAATGGTAAATACCGGCATCATGCTTGTCATAGAGGGCGCCAGAAAAGGCGGGTTCGGTGCCATGTTTGCGAGTCACGCGAAATTGCTCTTCGGTCAGAATTTGCCGCCATTCATCGTCAGATTTGATGATTTTTTCCATTTATCCCGCCTCTCTATCAACCTGTTTATTATGCAAAATATCAAAAATTTTCTGTGGCGTGACCGGCATGTCAACATGACCTATGCCAAGCGCATCACACACCGCGCCAATCACCGCCTGCGGCGCGCCAATCGCCCCGGCCTCTCCCGAACCTTTGATCCCCAAAATATTATTTTTGCAGGGCGTGTTATGCATGTGGATGTCTAGCGGCGGGAAATGATCCGCGCGCGGCATCGCATAATCTAGAAATGATCCAGACAGGATTTGCCCTTCATCGTCATACACCACATGTTCATAGAGGGCCTGTCCAACCCCTTGAGCAATCCCGCCATGGATCTGGCCAGACAGCATCTGCGGATTAATCACCAGACCAAAATCATCAACCACGGTAAAGCGTGCCAACGCCACCGCGCAGGTGGCGGGGTCAATTTCAACCTCGGCAATGTGACAACCATAGGGGTAAGTCGGCCCCGCGGTTTCATAGCTATGGGCAATATTCAATGGATGTGGCTGGCCCACGACCGCCAGCTTTGTCACCAAATGTTCCAGATCAATCGAACGGTTGGTGTTTTGCGCGATAAACAAGCCATCTTCAAAATGGATCTGGTCTTCGCTTGTTTCCAGAAATTGCGCCGCATAGGGCAAGGCGGCGGTGATGATTTTTGCCGCCGCCTCGGCGGTTGCCGACCCCAAAATAGCAGTCATGCGCGCACCGCCAGTGGTACCCCGCAATCCACGCGCTGAATCGCCCTGCATCACTGTTATTTTATCGGCATCATAAGACAGCCTGTCAGATAAAATTTGCGTCAAAGTGGTGCGGTGTCCCTGCCCGTTACATTGTTGTGCCGCATGCAAAACCACGCGCCCATCGTCGAAAAATTCTATTTCCACGCCGGAATCTGTACCACCACCACATTGTTCAAGATACATGCCATAGCCAATGCCGCGAAGCCGCCCATTTGCCAAAGCCTGCTGTTTTCGTGCGGCAAATCCGGCAACATCAGCCCTGTCCACCGCCATATCCAGCAAGGCGGGCATATCACCTGAATCAATGGTGCCACCAACTGGCATTTCATAGGGAATTTGTGACGCTTTGATCATATTTAGCTTGCGAATATCAACCCGGCTCTTGCCGGTGATGCTGGCAATATGATCCATCAAACGTTCCATCAGATAATTCGCTTCGGGGCGGCCAGCGCCGCGATAAGCATCGACAGCCGGTGTATTGGTCACCACGCCAATCACCCGCAGGCTGGTGGCGGGAATATCATAAATTGTGGTTAAGGTACGACAGCCCGACATGGTGGGGATATAGGTGGAAAAATTTGATAGCCAGGCCCCCATATTGGCGTGCGCTGTGACTTTCATTGCATGGATTCGGCCATGTTCATCAATCATAGCAGATGCTTGTGATCGGTTATCGCGCCCGTGAAGATCGGCAACAAAGGCTTCGGATCGATTTTGCTGCCACCGCACCAACGCCCCAAGCCGGCGGGCCGCCCATGCCAGACAGATTTGTTCAGGGTGCAGGAAAATTTTAAACCCAAAGCTGCCGCCGACATCTGGCGTACGGACCCGCACTTTGTCCAATGGCATCGACAGGGCTGTGGCAATTTGTTCGGCAATGCCAACCGGCCCTTGCGTGCCGCACCAAATATCCAAACTATCAGCGGTATCACCCGGGCCAGCCAGCATTGGCCGTGTTTCAATCGAATTAATCACCACACGGCTATTCACCACATCAATGTCAACACGTTGCCATCCATTTTGTTCGGCCTCTGCAAACCCCGCATCTGCGCCAGTGTGATTGCCAGCGTGCCAGTCAAAAACGACATTATTCTTATAACAATCATAAAGCTGTGGCGCCCCATCTGCCATCGCCGCATAGACATCGGTCACGGCTGGCAAGGGGTCAAAGGATGCCGCGATCAATTCAACCGCATCATCGGCTTCGGTTTGCGTGTCGGCAACAACCATCGCCACAATATCGCCAGCATTACGATTGATATCACGCACCATGGGTGGCTTTGTTGTCATTGGCATTTTGCTGCCATCAAAATTTTCAATTTGAAGCTGGCAATGAATTTCGCCAATTTGATCAGCGTCAAGATCGGCCTGACTTGCCACAAGCCTGACCCCCGGTGCAGTTTCAGCCGCGCTATAATCAAGGCTTTTCAATCTGGCATGTGCATAAGGTGCGCGCAAAAAAGCAACCCGCAACCCGGCGCCGGGATCCACATCATCCGTGTAACACCCACTGCCGGTGATAAACCGTCTGTCCTCTACCCGCCCAACTGACTGACCAACGCCAAATTTCATCCAACAACTCCCAAACAGGCAAAAACAATATCGGGCCTAGCGCGCGGCAAACATGCTGTGGGCCATATAAATACGGGTGCCAGTTGTTACCCAGCAGAGCAAACCAAACCCCCATGCCAAATAAGCAAAATAGTCCGGCCATAGTGCCATCGCACAAAGAAGCAAAATCGTCTCAGATCCTTCGGTCAATCCGCCAAGGTAATAAAATGCCTTTTTCCCACGGATATCCGTTTCGATATTGTGTTTCGCCGCCAAAATTGCAACGCCTAAAAAGCTGCTTGCGGTTCCCATGAAGCTGACACACAGAAAACAAGCGGCAAGCGCATGGTCTGGATTGGCAATGGCAAATGCCAGCGGAATCGCGCTGTAAAATATAAAATCCACAACCAAATCAAGATAACCGCCAAAATCAGTCTGGCCAGAGGCCCGCGCAACCGCGCCATCCACGCCATCCGCCACCCGGTTCAAAATGATCATCCATAGGCCAATAAAAGCCAGATCAACAGCAATGAAGATAAAGGCCAGCAGCCCAAAACCAGCCCCAGCGATAGTGACATGATTGGCACTGACCCCAAGGCCGGCAAGCCAACGGCCAATGGGGTCCAAACCACGATCAATCAAGGGTCGAAGTTTGGCATCAAACATGTTTATGTCCCAGCAGGCACAGATGATGGCAGACGCGCCAAAATTGTCTCGGCGGCAACAACATGCTGGCCAATGGCCATATCGCTGATACTTGCCGCCGGTACATAAATATCCGTCACCCCGGCAAGACGCGCCATACCGATGGGATCAGCCACCGCAAGATGTTTGCCCTCTGCTAGGCGGCACACCAACTGGCGTGCTGTTTTGGTGGCAAGCTGAACCATCACCACTTCATGGCCTTGGGCGTGACGCAGGGTGATTTCACGCCGTTCATTCAGCCGGCGCACATCTTCCCAGCTATCTTGATGGCGGTCACTATTGGCATGATCAATATTTGTCCACGGTGCAAACAGCCCCGGAAACAGGCAATTATCAATAAGATGACCGGTTATTGGGCTGGTTTGCATCTGCGTATCGGATAATTTGGTGCGGATGGTTATTCGCAAAGTGTCATATGACAGCGGCATAACACCAGTATCTGCCGGACAATGTCTGATCTGAACAACCCGGCCATCAACTGGGGCAACAACCAGATTTTCATCCTGTGGCGGCAAGCGGTGCGGCACCCGCAATATATGCGCCAGCCAGATCATGACACCAAGAAGAAAACAGCCAACCGGCAAGGCCACAAAACTGACAAAGATCGTCACCGCACCAGCCACCGCCAATACCGGCCACCCTTCATCAGCAATGTCAACATTCGTCAGACGGTTCATTGATCACACTTTACATGACAGATTATGAACATCAGATCGCGCCGCTACCAACAAACGCGGCGACCCATCTAATTTGCGGCACCCGGTTTTGGTAGCGCAAAAATCTGGTTTGGGTAAATCAGGTTAGGGTTATCAATATCACCAGTGTTTTTTCGGACGATATCAATATAGCGCACACCTTTTCCAAAGCTGCGATACGCAATCCGCCACAACGCATCGCCCTTATTCACCACAACAAGTTGTGACCCATCCAGTCCCTTTTGCAAATCACGCGCCCGCACTGGCAAGAGATAACGCGCCACCGCTTGCCCGGCATTATCAACCAGAACAAATTCAAGACGGTGGGTGTTGCGGCTGTTATCAACCTGCCCGGTCACCTGCCAGCCGCCATCTGCCAAGACCAGCGCATCACCAAAAAAGGTGCCATTTGCGCTGACCGTAACACGCACCCCGCCGCGTGATTGGCCACCAATTGATAACTTGGTTTCGTCCTGCCAGACCAAAGAGCGCGGGCCAATTTGCGCCACCGTGCTTGTCGCCGCGGAATCAGCGGTGCTTTTTTCTGTTTCATCATCAGGAGACTGCAACAAAACCGGCATTTCTGTTTGGTTTTCAGGTAATAATGCCACCAACGGTTTGGTGGATTGGTCGGCATATATCTCGATCGCAATGCTGGTTTCAGCCATGATAGAACTGCCATCTTCACGTTCTGCCGCCACCGATATCAGATGCTGTCCGGGGCCAAGACGTTTTTCCAGAACAACAACCCACTCTCCATTCGCATCAGCGGTAGTTTTGCCAAGCAGGATTTTATCCTCAAACACGCTGACCGTGGCCCCCGGCGGCGCACTGCCAGCCACCACCGCCGCGCCATCAGGCTTGACCCGTGCAATCTCTATACTAAGCGCAGGTCCAACAGTTGGTTGCGTGTCCAGCGCAGGTGATTCAGGCGTCGCCCCATCGACTTGCGGTGCCGGGGCATTGTCGCCAGCCGTGTTTGCAGGTTCGTCAACTGGTTTACTTGATAGATCAATGGACTGGGTTTGTGGTGCCACTTCAGCGGTTTCATCATCACCAAGAAAAACAACACCAAGCGCGAGCGCGACAAGCACACCACCAACACCAAAGAGCATGTAGAGAATAAAGCGCACCGTCTAGCTTCCAATTTTTCTGGCTTTTGATAGCTACAAACGTAATGGTAAAATAGTCCCGGTTCAATGACACAGGGTCATATTTTTAAGAATAGAGCATTTTAAGGAAAAATGATGAAAAAATTATGTGTTTTTACCGGTGCCGCCACAGGCAGTGACCCAAGATTTGCTGAAGCCGCGCATCAACTGGGCCAGATATTGGCGTCGCGCAATCTGGGATTGGTATATGGCGGGGGTAAAAGCGGTCTGATGGGGAAAATTGCTGATGCCGTCATCGCATCGGACGGGCATGCCACCGGGATCATTCCTAAATTCCTTGATAATGTGGAAATTGCGCATCGGGGGCTGACCGATCTTCATGTCATAGATACCATGCATGAGCGCAAAAATATGATGTATGATATCGCTGATGGCTTTATCATCATGCCGGGCGGGCTAGGCACGCTTGATGAAACCATGGAAATCATCACCTGGCGGCAACTTGGCCTGCATCGCAAACCGATCATCATCGCCAATTTATATGGCTATTGGGATCACATGCTGTTGCTATTTCAAAACATCATTGACGAAGGCTTCATGCATCATGGCCACACCGGCCATTTTGAACATGTCAATGATATGGATGAACTTGCCGACAGGCTGGATTCATATTTTCCGGCCAGCCACGGCGCCGCTAGCCAAATCTAGCCATTCTTGCCAGATCCAAGCATCGCGAAACACGCCGTATCAAATACCGGTAACAGGATTGCCTACGTTAGCCAATAATCCGGTTAAAGGTGGCGCTTGGCCGCATAATTTTTGCAACCAGGTCCGCATTTGGCCGGTAATAGCCGCCTAAATCACATGGTTGACCTTGTGTTGATGCAAGCTCATCAACAATCTGGCTTTCATGTGATTCTATCTCGGTTGCCATGGCGGCGAAAGTTGCCGCCATCTCGGCATCGTCAGTTTGTGCGGCAACAGCCTGCGCCCAATACAGCGCAAAATAAAAATGGCTGTCTCTTGTATCCGTTTCACCAACGCCGCGCCGCGGGGATTTGTCATGCGTTAGAATATTTTGCGTGGCCGCATCAACCGCCCGGCCCAAAATCGCCGCTTTGTCATTGTGCAACAATTCAGACGCAAACATAAGAGATTCGCCAAGAGCACAAAATTCTCCAAGCGAATCCCAACGCAAATGCCCCTTTTCAACAAGTTGCTGAACATGTTTTGGTGCCGATCCACCCGCGCCAGTCTCAAACAAACCGCCGCCATTCATCAATTTCACAATCGACAGCATTTTGGCAGATGTACCAAGCTCAAGAATGGGGAACAAATCGGTCAAATAATCCCGCAACACATTTCCAGTGATCGAAATACAGTCTTTTCCAGCGGTAATCGTTTTCAGCGTAAAATTTGTTGCCTCACGCGGCGCCATAATATGGATGGCGCTACGGTCAACTTGATCCTCGGCCAAAATCTTTTCAACATAGCTGATCAATTGTGCGTCATGTGCGCGGTCGGCATTTAACCAGAATACCGCATCCGCGCCGGTGGCCTTTTGCCGGGCCACACCAAGCCTGACCCAATCAGCAATAGGCGCTGGTTTGGTTGTTGCCATACGCCAGATATCGCCAGCACCAACCCGGTGTTCATGAAGCACATCGCCATTCGCCGCCATGACCCGCATAACGCCAGCTTCAGGCATTTCAAAAGTGGTTGGATGCGAGCCATATTCTTCGGCCTTTTGCGCCATCAAACCAACATTAGAGACGGTGCCACAACTTGTTGGATCAAGCGCCCCATTCGCCTTGAAAAAGTTAATAGATTCATCATAAATCGGCGCATAGGAATTATCTGGGATAACGCATTTACAATCAGCTTCCTGACCATCAGGCCCCCACGCCCGGCCGCCAGCCCGGATCAATGCTGGCATGGATGCATCAATGATCACATCAGACGAGACGTGCAAATTACTGATCCCCCGATCAGAATCGACCATATATAGACGCGGTTGATCAGCCAAACTGGCCGCCAAATCACTTTCCAGCTCAGATCTTTGATCAGCTGGTAAACCGGCAAGGCGCTGTTCAAGATCACTCAACCCCAGATTAGGATTAAACCCGATATTGTCCAAAATGGATTGATGTTTTGCGACGAAATCTTGCAACAACACCGATACCACATGGCCAAACACAATTGGGTCTGCCACTTTCATCATGGTGGCTTTTAAATGCACTGAAAACAGAACGTCTTTTGCCTTGGCATCAGCAAGCTGTTCAGCAATAAACCGGCGCAGGGTCGCAACATGCATAAAGGCCGCATCGACAACCGTACCAGCGGAGATATCCAGCCCGTCTTTGAACACGGTTTGCTGGCCTTGCTGGTTTTCAAACACAATCTTGAACGACCCAGCCTGTTCATCTGACACGGTCGCAGATTTTTCGTTTGATACAAAATCATCTGCTGGCATCGAGACAACATGCGTTGCCGAATCTTTCTGCCAGAGCCCCATCTTATGTGGATTTTGCATGGCATAATTTTTCACCGCACGGGCCGCACGGCGATCAGAATTGCCCTCGCGCAATACTGGGTTTACGGCACTGCCCTTGACCGCATCATAGCGGTCGCGTGCCGATTGTTCTGTATCATTTTGCGGCGTGTCGGGGTAATCAGGCAGGGCATAGCCCTGTGATTGCAATTCACTGATCGCGGCCTTTAATTGCGGCACGGATGCAGAAATATTCGGCAGTTTGATAACATTGGCTTGCGGCGTTTTTACCAAATTGCCCAGAGCCGCCAAATCATCACCATGGCGTTGTGCATCTGTCAGAATTTCCGGAAACATAGCAATGATCCGGCCAGCCAGTGAAATATCACGCTTTTCAATCTGCAAGCCCGCCGCTGAGGCAAATTTCCTGATGATTGGCAACAGCGATGCGCTTGCCAGTTCAGGTGCTTCATCAACAGTCGTATAAATAATGTCAGCCATGTTCCCCATCCATTCCCATTTATGCTGTACGCGTTACATTTCGCTAGGTTACAACGCCGCCGCCACGGCATCTATGGCCGCTTGTGCGTCATCTGCATTCGGCCCGCCGGCTTGCGCCATATCAGGCCGTCCACCGCCGCCGCTGCCGCCAAGAGCCGCCGAACCAAGCCGAACCAAATCAACAGCGCTTTTCGTATTTGTCAGATCATCAGTGACTGCCACCACAACAGACGCCTTGCCAGCTTCAGTTGCCACCAAACAAATCACCGCATTTTTTAGCGAAGATTTGATTTCATCCGCCATTGATTTGAGTTCGCGTGCTGGGGTGTCTTCAAGAAGACGTCCAACAAATTGCACCCCATTGATTACATCCCCAGCGGTTGCCGCGCCTGTCCCGGCGGCCAATTTGCGGCGCAGTTGCGACAAATCACGTTCACTTTTTTTGCGTTCTTCCAGCAATTGTGCGACACGGTCAGCAAGCTGATCAGGCGTGATTTTCAGCAGATCAGCGGCTTTTGATAAAATCTGATCGCGTGTTTCAATCCATTCCAACGCACCAGATTGGGTTACCGCCTCAATCCGGCGCACCCCGCCTGCAACAGCTGACTCAGAGACGATTTTCAACAGCGCAATATCGCCAGTGCGGGTGACATGCGTGCCGCCGCATAATTCAACCGACCAGGCTTTATCACTACCATTTTCAGCCGGGCCACCCATCTGTACGACCCGCACTTCTTCGCCATATTTTTCACCAAATAACGCCAATGCCCCCAGCTTAATGGCCGCATCAGGGGTCATAATCCGTGTTGAAACATCACTATTCATCCGAATACGTTCATTCACAATATTTTGAACCCGGGCCAATTCGGCGGGGCTAACGGCTTTTGGATGCGAAAAGTCAAAGCGCAATCTATCGGCCGAAACCATCGATCCTTTCTGCGCCACATGGTCGCCAAGAACATGGCGCAATGCTTCATGCAACAAATGTGTCGCCGAATGATTGGCGCGAAGCCGCGACCGGCGCGTGATATCAATTTCCAGCCGCACCGCCACATCAATTGTCAAAATGCCGTCCATCACTTCAAGATGATGCACAAATAATCCAGATGGGGTTTTCACCGTATCCAGCACCTTGGCTTGTCCGCCATCCCAAGACACGGTGCCGGTATCACCAATCTGGCCGCCTGACTCGGCATAAAACGGGGTTTGATTAACCACCATGCGGGCGCGTGCCCCCGCATTCACCGCGTCAATCTCGCCCGAGTCATCAACCAATGCCACCACGACAGCTTCGGACGTATTGGCCGTATAGCCTAAAAATTCAGTAGGTTCGAGACGTTGCCCTAAATCAAGCCAGACCGCTTCTGTCGCGGCATCACCTGACCCGCTCCACGCGCGGCGGGCGGCGGCCTTTTGTGCCTGCATCGCCGCATCAAATCCTTCCAGATCGACCTGCCAGCCATAGCCCCGCATAAAATCCTGTGTTAAATCAAGCGGAAATCCATAAGTGTCATAGAGCTTAAACGCGGTGGCCCCATCCAGCGTGCCTGATGATGCTTTGCCGGAAACTTCGTCTTGCAGGATCCGCAGACCACGATCCAAGGTTTCTTTAAATCGTGTCTCTTCCAACTTTAATGTTTCGGTGATCAGTGACTGGGCCCGGCCAAGTTCCGCATATTGCCCGCCCATTTCCGATACCAAAGCTGGCACCAATTTGTACATGGTGGGATCAACGCACCCCATCTGATGGATATGGCGCATGGCCCGCCGCATGATCCGCCGCAACACATAGCCGCGCCCCTCGTTTGACGGCAGCACCCCATCAGCAATCAGAAAAGATGATGCCCGCAAATGGTCAGCAACCACCCGGTGCGAGATGTTATGTTCGCCATCGGCATCAGTCGCTGATGCATCGGCCGATGCCAGAATCAAATTGCGCATCAAATCGATATCATAATTGTCGTGCTTGCCCTGCAAAACCGCGGCAATCCGTTCAAGCCCCATGCCGGTATCAATTGACGGCTTTGGCAAAGACAGACGTTCGGTTGCGGTTTGTTCAAACTGCATAAACACCAGATTCCAAATTTCAATAAAGCGGTCACCATCCTCATCTGGCGAACCTGGCGGCCCGCCCGGAATATGGTCGCCATGATCATAAAAAATTTCTGAACACGGCCCACAAGGCCCGGTATCGCCCATCGCCCAAAAATTGTCTGACGTGGCAATGCGGATAATCCGATCATCCCCAAGTCCGGCAATTTTGCGCCATAGTGCCGCGGCGTCATCATCTTCATGATAGACAGTGACAAGAAGTTTTTTCGGATCCAGACCAAATTCGCTAGTGATCAGCCGCCATGCAAGCTCAATGGCATTTTCCTTGAAATAATCACCAAATGAAAAATTACCAAGCATTTCAAAAAATGTGTGATGACGCGCTGTATAGCCGACATTTTCAAGGTCATTATGCTTGCCGCCAGCCCGCACGCATTTTTGCGATGTTG
>JAYOVO010000027.1:0-16181 GCA_038151495.1 Alphaproteobacteria bacterium | reverse complement strand
CCACGGATTTTAAGTCCGTTATGTCTACCATTCCATCACGCCCGCAAAAGCGCCAACAACGGTGTCTGATAAAACCACGCATTTGGTTATGGCATCAATCTGATAGCCTAACAGCGGCTATGACGCAAAAGAAACTCACCAAAATACCGCAAATTTTTTTTGCGCCCTTCAGGTTTTGCCGCCGGATCGGGCTGATCAATGGCAATTGACCGCCAGACTTTTGGGGCAGGCCATTTTTTTCCCGGTCGCATCCGCCGCTGGTCGTCACGGAAAAGTTATTTGACTTTGTTTTGCCCATTGCTCAGGCTGGCGTCATAAGCATGAAAAGGGTGGCATCATGGACAGGCTTATTTGTGATGAATGCGGCACAAGTTTTAATTGTGGGGCGCCGCCCGGAAAATCGCGTTGCTGGTGCATGGATTTGCCAAATCTGCGGGGTAGCTTTGACCTTGCTGGCAGTTGTGTCTGCCCAGATTGCATGACACTTGGCAAAGCCAAGCAGATCACCAAAATGCGCAAAATCAAAAAGCAACAGCGCGATTCATCGGCACTACGAACAAAATCCTAGGCTATTTTTGCTTTTTCTGACCGCCAAGAATGGCAAATCGCCGTAAAAAGGTGGCGGCTGCATCGGCTGGGGGTTGGACACGCAATTTTATATGTGACGGCGTACCAGACGGCTTGATAAAGATTTTCGCCGCCTCATCATGGCTGAATCCGGCGATTTGCGTTGCTTCAATCCACGCCGCCATACGATCGGCACGTTTGATCGTACGTTGCACCGCATCTGGTAATTGCGGCGGCAATCCGAAACGGATGCTGACAGCCATATCAAGCCGGTGTTCAATGTCTCGGTAAATCCCGCCTAATGCATATTTAAACGGCGTGATCATATCGCCAATCACATATTCGGGCGCATCATGCAATAATGCGGCAAGGCACCATTTCTGATCGGTTTTTGGCGCATTCAGCCGCACCAAACGTTCTACCAACACGCAATGTTGGGCCACAGAAAACCCGTATTTGCCCCGGGTTTGCCCATTCCATCGTGTCACCCGTGCCAATCCATGGGCGATATCTTCTATTTCGATATCAAGCGGTGAGGGGTTCAAAATATCAAGACGCCGCCCACTTAACATACGTTGCCAAGCACGTGGTTCTGGCGCGCCATCGGTTTTTTTCACCGCTTGTTTACGCTGTTTTGGCATTTTTTTTGGCTGGCTGGACGTGGAAAACGGCATGTTTACCCTGTATCAATCGGCATGAATAATATGGTGTGGCGTCTCAATCGGAAACCAAAAATACGCTCTGGTTAATGGCCAAACGGCATTGTGACAAGCCGCAAATAAAGTTGCAAGCTGAACAAGAACGCGCGGCAAACCTGCTATTGATCATTGGCCGTAGTCATCGCTTGGCCTTTACATCAGGTTGTTGTATGCAAAGGGGCAAGAACCGCGCTGAACGAGACGCCTATCAATGGATTTTTTTGAAACACAAGAACGCTATCGCCGCCGTGAAATGCGCGGCTGGATGACCTTGCTTGTCCGCGCGGCGGTGATCGGCGGATGTTTGTGGCTTGGCTGGTTATGGGGCCATGCCGAACAAACCAGCTTGCAAGCTGAAGCCGAATTAGTGATCTATGAAAATAATGTCAAAATCAGTGAGCTAAGCAACGAAAACCAGGCATTGCAACGGCGTCTCGCCGCATTACGAGCGGAAAAGACAGCCGGATTTGTATCCGGGGACAACCGCGATGATTTGCGGCGGGTGATTGCAAAACAGATCGCCAATGGTGTGAGTTCAGAACAAATTGTGCAATCTATTCAGTCTCTTGGTCAGCCGATTAATTGCCGCGTCGTTGAAAAAAATGATGTGGCAGTTGCCACGCCACTTTATGGCGGGCCTGAATCAAAATTGTCTTTGTTTAATGGCGGGTTGAACCTGTTTATTGAGGGGAGCGCCGGTCAGCAGGCGCAACGCGATACCCCGTGGTTTGATCCAAGCGCACCAATTAAAATTCGGCAGGTTTTTTTAAATGGGCAAAAGACCGTTTCGGGTAGATTGCCAATTGAAACCATCATACCCGCTGAAGATTGGGTGTTAAAATTACGTTATGAAAAGGCTGATCTGCAAGGGTATGTGACGGCGACTGTACTCAATTGCCCATTACGCTGACAAAACGTTATCGCCAAAAACCTATTGTGGTTTTGCGGCGGGTTACATGGCTGGTCGCTTCATTTCAAACAGCGTGGTAATTTGGGCATAATCCATATAACCAAGCCGTGCCAGCGGTTGATAGATTGTCACGTCAATTTTGCCATCCACAATCACCTCATCAGCAATGTGAATACCGGTCACGGTGCCAAGCACGATTGTTGATGCCGCCCCATCTTCTGGGGTTGGCAGTTCAATGGCCTGCCATAAACGGCATTCCAGTGCGGCTGGTGCCGCTTTGACCCGTGGCACCGAAACGGTTTCACAATCGGCCATGGCCAGACCGGCCTCGGTAAACTCATTCGTGCCATAGGGAAAACTGCCGGAGCTGACATTCATCGCATCGCCGAGGGCGGCACTCACAATATTCACAACAAATTCTTTGGTTTCCAGAACGTTACGCAACGAATCCTTTGATGTGTTGCCGCCTGGGGCGCTGCTGAACATCACCATTGGTGGTTGTTCGGCAATCGCGTTAAAATAGCTATAGGGTGCCAGATTCACCGACCCATCATGACCGCGGCTTGAAATCCAGCCGATTGGCCGCGGCGAAACAATGGCCTTTAGCGGGTTATGCGAAAGGCCGGCTTGAAGATGTGTTCCGGGGGTAAAAAACATGGTATCTCCTGATATAACGCTGCGCCTGTATATAGGCTACAAACAAAACAAACAGCAAGCTCTTACTAGAGGTCTGCGCGGCGCAATGAATGATTTATAATTTTGTGTAAAAAAGGGATTTGGAATGATTGATCTTTACAGCTGGGCCACACCAAATGGCCAGAAAATTTCTATTGCGCTCGAAGAATTAGGCCTCGCTTACAATTTGCATTTAATCAATATCGGGGCTGACGAACAATTTGCCCCGCATTTTTTGGCTTTTAGCCCAAATAACCGGATTCCAGCAATCATTGACCATGATGGGCCGGATGGCCAGTCGATCAGCCTGTTTGAGTCTGGTGCCATTTTATTTTATTTGGCGGAAAAAACTGGCCAGTTGATGCCGCATGACGTGCGAGGCCGGGCAGATGTGATGCAATGGTTGATGTGGCAGATGGGCGGGTTTGGCCCCATGCTTGGACAAGCGCACCATTTTACCCTGCACGCCAAAGAACAAAGCGCCTATGGCAAACAACGCTATTACAAGGAAGCCAACAGGTTGTACGGCGTTTTGGATCGACGGCTTGCCGCGCATGAATTTGTCGCTGGTCAGGATTTGTCAATTGCCGATATTGCGATTTTTCCGTGGACGCGAACAGTCTGGCGCCAAGGTGTTGATCTTAATGATTACCCGCATGTGGTGCGTTGGCGTCGCATGCTGATCAATCGCCCGGCATTTCTTGCCGGGGTACAGGTTGGAGCATCAGCCCGCGCCGAGACAAAAGATATGACCGAGAATGCGTGGTTGGATCAGTTTAGCGGTGCGGTAAATGCCAACTAGGATGGTTGTTTTTCGCCGTCAAATCGCAACGTGCATGCCCCGGTCACAACTTGGGTAAATAGTGATTCTTTGCACATTTGGTGC
The DNA here is from genome assembly GCA_038151495.1 of Alphaproteobacteria bacterium. Taxonomy (GTDB): domain Bacteria; phylum Pseudomonadota; class Alphaproteobacteria; order Puniceispirillales; family Puniceispirillaceae; genus UBA3439. The sequence goes on along the minus strand of JAYOVO010000027.1, from coordinate 12,445 downwards.
TGCGGGGTCGGCATGCCTGATTCGTGCCGCCAGATTGTGCCAATAGATAAAATGGCCAGCAGGCTAAGAAGGATCCACATTGTTCGGCTCATCAGCGGCCTCCTGTCGTGAATAATGTACTACCAGTTGGTGATATGGTCAGGCAGATCATCTTCGTCAATGGCGGTTTCTGGGAAAATGCGCCCGGCCACCGATTGTCCAGCCGTTACCGGGCTGGTTGGGTTGCCACTAACCAACGGGTGCCAATCTGGCAAAGATTTGCCCTCATATAACAAACGATAGGCACAGCTATCTGGCATCCAGCGCAATTGCGGCAAATTATCCATCGAGAGAACAATGCAATCTGGCACATAGTCCTTACGGTTCTGGTAATCGCGGCAACGGGCCGTTTTGCAATCGAGCAACTTACAGCCAACATCAGTGTAATAAATGTCATTTGTGTCGACATCTTCAAGCTTGAGAACACAGCATTTCCCGCACCCATCACATAATGATTCCCATTGTGTTGACGTCATTTTGTCGAGGGGGGTGTGTTGCCAAAAAAAATCGTCTTGCACAATATATCCCGGTAACTGTCTTCTTTTTGCGCGATGTAACGTCGCCCCAGCGGCGTGACCTTGTAATTATGGCCAAGCTGAAGCTGAAATACCATACCAGCTTGTGATCGGAAAAAACACTCACATCCAGCAAGATAGAATTCCCACATGCGGATAAAACGCTCATCATAATGGGTTCGTACCGTAGCAATATTTGCAAAAAATGCGCGGCGCCATTGTCTGAGCGTTTCTTCGTAATGGCCGCTCATAATCTCAATATCAAGAATTTTCAGCCCGTGATGGCTGGCGGCTGCTGTCACCTGTTCGAGTGCGGGCAGATATCCGCCGGGAAAAATATATTTATTGATCCACCTGTTGCAGCGGCGCGACTTGTGGCCGACACCAATTGAATGAACAAGGCAAATACCATTTGGGGCGAGCAATCTGGCAATGCTAGCAAAATAGCTGTTCAAATGTGTTGCCCCGACATGTTCCAGCATGCCAATTGATACAATTTTATCAAAATGGCCGGTCTGGTGCCGGTAATCGCGAAGTTCATAATGAATATATCTGGCTTGCGGCGTTGGCTTTACACCAGTGCTGGCATAGGCATGTTGATTTTCTGACAAGGTGATACCTGTTACAGATGCCCCCGGTTCAACCGAGGCAAGGGCAAAGGCCAGTCCGCCCCAGCCACAACCAATATCAAGTATTTTATCGTTTGGTTGTAGTCGCAATTTGGCGGCGATGCGCGCCAATTTGGTGATTTGCGCCTCGGCCAATGTATCGTCAGGTGACCGAAAATATGCACAGGAATATTGCCGCCAAGGGTCTAGAAATGTGTCAAAAAGACTGTCTTTCAAATCATAATGATGCGCCACATTCCGCTTTGACCGGCCGGGAAAATTAAAGCTGCTAAACCGAAACAGATGCGTGTCAAACGCCATGACCAGACGGGCAAACCAATGTTTGTTCCATTGGTTGTTATTGGCGATAAGCAATGCCATCAAATCATCAATAGTGCCGGATTCGATTTGCAAATCACCATCCATATAGCATTCACCAAACGCCAGATCAGGTTGCAACATCAAACGCCATAAAACACCACGGCGGGCAAGGCGAATGGCCACTTGCGGCCCGGTGCGCCGCGCTTTTATATGGTGCATCGGACCATCGGCAACAGCGATTGATAAATGCCCGGCGGCCATGAATTGACGTAAAATGAAACAGGCCAATTTCATGCGCATGACGTTTTAGTCCCCCATAATTTTGATGGACTTAGACTAAAGGTTAAATCCAAAGAAAACGTTAAAACTGGAAAAAACCCGGCTATTTAATTGATGCCAATGGGTGATGGTGCCAACAGATTATTATCAAGTTGCCGCGGATTCAGATTCTAGGCACATTAGCCTATGTCCAACGATCAGTTATCGCCGCATAAAGGGGCCAACTACCAGCTTGACGCGCCTGTTGTGTCGCGGCGTGATGGCGTATTGCGCGCTGATGATTTCGATGATTTGTATTTTGACGCGCTAGATGGACTGGCTGAAAGCCAATATGTGTTTATTAAAGGCACGCAACTTCCCGGTAAATTGCGTACCTCTAGCCATCTTACAATCGCTGAAACCGGCTTTGGCACCGGTTTAAATTTTTTAGCTGTTTTGGATTTGCTGTCGGCATTTCCGCACCATCAGATTGATTACATATCGTATGAATCAAGACCGCTATCGCCCAAAATTATGGCGGCTTCGCATGCCGCATTTCCATCGCTGGCATCATACAGTGCGGCGTTGCTAGATAATTTGCCGCCACGCTGGCCGGGGCTACATCTGCGGCATTTCAACAATGGGCAGGTAAGGTTGCATCTATATTATGGTGCGGCTGAAGCATCGTTGGCTGAGAGTGCATTTCAAGCTGATATTTGGTTTCTTGATGGGTTTGCACCAGCGAAAAACCCGCAAATATGGTCGCCAACGGTTCTGAACCATATTGGCAGGTTAACCCGGGCTGGTGGGCATCTTGCCAGTTTTACCGCGGCTGGCGCGGTACGAGGCGGATTAAGCGCGGCTGGGTTCAGCATCCAAAAACAACCGGGATTTGGCCGCAAACGCGATATGATCACCGGGGTAAAGGCTGGTAGCGCCGCAGTGCCAACAAAACCGAGAACGGTTGGAATCATTGGTGGCGGCATTGCTGGTGCATCTGTTGCGGCTGGCCTACGGCATCGCGGCATTGATGCCACAATACTGGATGCGGGGCCGGGGCTGGCCACAGCGGCATCTGGCAATCGGCTGGCATTGCAGACGCCGCGATTGACGGTCGATCACAATGACGCCAGCCAGCTATCTGCCTCTTGCTTGGCTTTTGCGGCCCATTGCAGTGATCAGGCTGGTGCCACGCTTGCCGATAAGGTTGTTTCGCTTGACTGGCCAGATCGTGAAGCCGCGCGGCAAGATAAATTCCGTGGCCAGTTCTGGCCAGATGATTTGTTGCGTGCCGTTGATGTTGATATGGCGGCGCAACATGCCGGGATATCGCTACCGATGGCCGGGGTTGTCCATGATTTTGGCCGGGTGATTGAACCAGCACGTCTCTGCCAGCATTTGGCCGGGTCTACGCCGCTTATCGTTGATGCTATGATTTCAGACATCACCCGAGATGACCATGGGCTGATGCTGATGGCAGAAGATGGACGCCGGTTCAGCTTTGATCAAATCGTTGTGGCGACCGGTGCTGGTTTGCCCGAAACCTTGCGCCAATTGGCAATTGCCGGGGTGCGGGTCGATATTACCACCGGTCAGGTCAGCCATATTCCGCAACAGCCGGCATTGAACGCGCTGAAAGCTGGTCTCAGCTTTGGTGGCTATCTTACCCCTTGTCATGATGGATTTCATGAATTGGGGGCGACATTTGATCGAAGCGGGCAGGCGATTGGTGATCAAGATGCCTTTTGCCATAATCGCGATCTCTTGCCACCAACGCTAAGAGATATTTTGCTTCATTTAGATAGCTGTTCTGGGCGCACCAGCCAGCGCGCCAGCACACCTGATCGCACCCCGGTTATGGGACAGCTTGCCGAAGACATTTATGTATTGGGCGCGGTTGGTGCGCGCGGGTTTACCATGGCCCCGCTCTTGGGTGAATATTTGGCGGCACAGATTGCCTTGATGCCAAATTGTTTGAACCAGACCATTCAGGCCGCGCTTGACCCGTTTCGTTTTCGCTTGCGGCGCGGGCTATAGGCCCAGCATGTCGCGGGCCTGAAACAGCTGGCCATGGTTCTGACAACTGCTGGATAATAGCTGCAAAAATGCCGGGGCAATGGCATCTGGCGTTGGCAATGTCTGGGGATCCTCGCCCGGAAAAGCGGCGGCGCGCATGCTGGTGGCGGTGCCGCCGGGATTTATCATATTCACCCGCAAATTGGTTTGTTCGGTCTCGCCAGCCCACACCCGCCCCATGGCTTCAAGCCCGGCCTTGGACACGGCATATGCCCCCCAAAACGGATAGCTGCCATGTGCGGCGCCGGACGATACCAATAGAGCACGACCAGCTGGCGCGGCGATTAATAATGGTTCCATCGCCTTTATCAAATGCCATTGCGCAGTCAGATTAATCGAGATCGTTTCATCCCAGACATTTTGATCAAGATGCGATAATGGTGTCAATGTGCCAAGCATGGCGGCATTTGCCACCAACCCATCCAACCGCCCCCAGCGTTCATGAATTGCCGCGGCGAGACGGGGCAGGGCGGCGACATCGCTCATATCATGCTCGACAATGGTGGCATGGGCGCCGCTTGCCTTGATCGCGTCATCAAGTTCTTCGAGCGCGCCAATGGTGCGCCCGGTGATAATCATATCTGCACCAGCCCTTGCCGCGGCAAGCGCCACCGCATGGCCAATCCCGCGGCTGGCCCCTGTCACCAAAATAACCTTGCCCGACAAATCTGCTGAACTGCCCATGATGATGCCCTTTAATGGTTAGCGGCTATTGCCGTGTGACACGCGCTTGCCAGAAAGGCCAGAGGCAAGCTTTATCGGATAATCACCGGTAAAGCAGGCGTCACAAAATTGCGGATTATCGCCGTTTCGTGCGGTTTCACCCATGGCCCGGTACAAACCATCAATCGAAATAAAGCCAAGTGAGTCAGCACCAATCTCGGTGGTGATTTCGGCAATGGTTTTTTGCGCGGCAATAAGTTGGTCTTTATCCGGCGTATCAACCCCATAAAAACAGGGGTTGGTGGTGGGCGGGCTTGCGATCCGCATATGCACCTCGGCGGCACCAGCGGCGCGGATCATCGAAACGATTTTTCGGGATGTGGTGCCGCGAACAATCGAATCATCTACCAGAACGACACGTTTGCCAGCTACCGTTGCCGGGTTTGCGTTATGTTTCATTTTGACGCTGTCAGTGCGCCCCTTTTGTGTTGGCTGAATAAAGGTCCGGCCAATATAGTGATTGCGAATAATGCCAAGATCGAACGGGATTTTTGACGCTTCGGCGAATCCTAGGGCGGCAGGCACCCCGGAATCTGGCACCGGCACTACAAGATCGGCATCGGCAGGTGCCTCTTTGGCCAGTTCGGCGCCAATAGATTTGCGTGCGTGATAGACGCCACGCCCCTCTAGAATGCTGTCAGGCCGGGCAAAATAAATATATTCAAAAATGCAAAAACGGTGGCTTTGCGGTTGAAAGGGCTTGCGTGAAGTGATGCCATTTTTATCAATAATCACCATTTCACCGGGGTCGAGGTCACGCACAAAACTGGCCCCCACAATGTCCAGTGCGCAGGTTTCCGAGGCCAGCACAAAGGCGTCACCCTGCTTGCCCAATACCAGCGGGCGGACACCATGCGGATCGCGCACACCGATCAGCATGTCTTTGGCAATACAAACAAGCGAGAAGGCGCCTTCTATCTGTTTGATCGCGTCGGTTAACCTGTCAATGACCGTATCTTGATGCGAACGTGCCACCAGATGCACGATAATTTCAGTGTCGGATGAGGATTGAAATAAACTGCCAGTTTCGACAAGCGATGCACGAAGCCGCGCCGCGTTGGTCAAATTACCGTTATGCGCCAGCGCAAATCCGCCAAAAGCAAGTTCTGATGAAAATGGCTGAATTTCCATTAAGGCATTGGTTTTGCCACTTGTCGAATAGCGGTTATGCCCAATCGCCACATGACCATGTAACGCCTGCATTTCAGCCGATCCAGCGTCAAAATTTTCACCAACATGGCCAAGGCCGCGATGTGCATGAAAATGCCGCCCGTCAAAGCTGACAATTCCGGCCGCTTCCTGACCGCGATGTTGCAGCGCATGCAAGCCAAGAGCCGTGTTGATATTGGCCTCATTGGTGCCATAGATGCCAAAAATGGCACATTCTTCATGCAAATGATCATCATCAAATGGGTTGGTTGTGGTGCGGGTCATGGCCTGTCTCTGGCGGTGAATGGTACCGGGTTACTTAACATTAATTACAAGGCTACTGTGGGCGTCGCATCTGGGCGTTGCAACGGGCCGGTTGGCGTTTTGTGTAGCATGGTCAGTTGGTCTTTTCATCATTCAGTAATTCAAGCGGTTTTTTTACGATATCTGCACCATTATCGATCATGTTATCTATGGCCTCGGCGGCGGTGGCATTGACGCCTTTATGATCAATCAAGCTAGATGATAATTTGTCATTGTAATCATCTGGCATAAAGCTGGCGAAATACTGGGCGCTTTGGCTGAACAACGGCGTGCTTTGGGCATTTTGAATGGTTGCCGGCAATTGGTTTTCGCCCTCTAGGGCAAACACTGCCCCGATAAAGGCAAGAAGTACCAACAGATAGCCACGGGCCACACCAAAAATAACGCCAAGCCACCGGTCAAGACTGCCAAGTCCAGCGCGGGTGAGCCCGGGGGACAAAAGACTGGCCAGTAAAAACCAGATAATCACCGTTGCCGCAAACGGAAGCCCCCACGCCAAAGCCGCGCTTAACCCATCAGCATTTATCAAATCTGCGATCGGATCTTCCAGCAGAGGTTTGGCATAATTGGCGACCACAACCGACACAACCCAGCCAAGAAGCCCCAGAAATTCCCGGGTCATGCCGCGCAATGTCGAAAATACAGCTGACATAAACAGCACAAAAACAACGGCGTAGTCGACAATTGTAAGTGTGGTAAAATCGATCATGACACGGTTATAACAGAAAGTGAGGCAATAGCGATAGACAGGATCATGGTCAGTTCATCCCCCCCATGATGTCAATTAAATCTGCCAATGTCGGGGGCTGCGAAAGGTTGATCTCGGCATGTTTGGCGCTGGCTTTGCGTGGGCGCGGCATCACCGCATTGTCAAAGCCAAGCTTGGCGGCTTCTTTCAACCGCGCATCTGACTGCGCCACCTGCCGCAATTCGGCAGAAAGGGCAACTTCGCCAAAAAACACGGTTCGTTTTGGGGCTGGCCTGCCTGTCACCGATGAAATCAGCGCTGCGGCAACGGCAAGATCAGCCGCCGTTTCAGATATTTTCAGCCCGCCAGCCACATTTAAAAAAATATCACGCCCCGACAACGGCACCCCGCACCGCGCCTCTAACACGGCTGTTAGCATGGCAAGGCGGCTACTGTCCCAGCCAACTACATTGCGCCGCGGCGTTGCAAGCGATGAGGGGGCGACCAGCGCTTCAATTTCGACCAGCACCGGGCGGCTTCCTTCAATACCGGCAAATACCACCGCGCCGGTGACATCGTCGCGCCGGTCTGCCAGAAAAAGTTCTGACGGGTTTGGTACTTCGGCAAGTCCGGCCTCAACCATCTCAAACACACCAATTTCATCAGTTGCGCCAAAACGGTTTTTGACACCACGCAAAATTCTGAAATGATGCGACCGGTCGCCTTCAAAATATAAAACCGCATCAACCATATGTTCGAGCACACGTGGCCCGGCAATCGCCCCGTCTTTGGTCACATGACCAACAATCAGCAAGGCGACACGGTTATTTTTTGCCGCACGGATCAATTCCTGTGCGCTGGCCCGCACCTGTGACACTGTACCGGGGGCCGAATCAAGGCTTGGCAAAAACATCGTCTGGATCGAATCAATCACCACGATATCAGGGCGGTCTGGCCCAGTCATCGATGCGGCAATGTCGCTGGCGTTGGTGGCGGTGCCGAGTTCAACCGCGGCGTTGGCAAGGCCAAGACGGTTGGCCCGCATACGCACCTGATCGGCCGATTCTTCGCCAGAAATATAGGCCGCACGAAAGCCGCGTTTGGATAAATTACAAGTAAGTTGCAACAATAATGTTGATTTGCCGATGCCCGGATCGCCGCCAATTAATGTGGCTGACCCCGGCACCAACCCCCCGCCTGCCACGCGGTCAAATTCTGAAATATCTGATTGCATTCGTGGCAATGGTGCGGCGGCTTGTGCGCTTTGTAGTGGTTCTAGTGCAATCTGCCGCCCAACGGCCCGCTTGCCGGGTCCAGCAGGGGCGTCTTTGCGTTCTTCAACAAGCGTATTCCACGCCCCACAATCATCACATTTACCGGCCCATTTTGGAAATGCTGACCCGCATTGCTGGCAGACATAGCTGACCGAAGCGCGTGCCATTACTCGCGGCCTTGCTGTGTTGGTGCCGCGGTTTGCGTGAGCGGCCCTTCAGCCAAACCATGGACGAATTGATGGACCTCGGGAACGCCGCTTTTGTCCATGTCTTTCACATCACCGCACCATAAAATAACGCCATTATGAACCATCGCCACCTTATCGGCGATACGCCGCACCGATGCCATGTCATGGCTGATGGTGACTGTGGTCGCGCCCAAACGTTGGACCGCGTCAATGATCAACCTGTCAATGACGCCGCCAGTGATCGGATCAAGACCAGATGTTGGTTCGTCAAAGAGCAAAATTTCAGGCTTGTCAGCAATCGCCCGTGCCAGTGCGACACGCTTTTGCATGCCGCCGGATAATTCGGCGGGATATTGATCGATCACATGCGGCGCAAGTCCAAGATCGGTGACAGTGGCAACGGCAATATCGCGGGCCGCGGCTTTGGTCAACTTTTGCCGTTGGCGCAGACGGAATGTCACATTCTCCCATATGGGAAGTGAATCAAACAAGGCGCCAAATTGAAATGTCATGCCAAACCGGCGGCGCAAATCTTCCATGGCCGCCCGGCCACCACCCAAAATTTCAACGCCGTCAATTTTTATACTGCCGCCATCTGGTGTGATCAGGCCGTTTAAACATTTCAATGTGACTGACTTGCCACAGCCCGAAGTGCCGATAATCACCAGCGATTCACCCGCCGCCACCTGTAAATCAATGCCTTTTAACACCGCGTTATCACCAAAGGTTTTGGTGACGCCTATCAGTTCGATTTTTGGCGTTGCGGTCATGTTACACCCCAAAAAACAATGCGGTGACAAGATAATTGGAAATCAAAATCAAGATAGATGCGGATACAACGGCATTGGTTGTCGCCCGCCCTACACCCTCGGCGCCGCGCCCGGAATGATAACCGTGATAACATCCCATTAAGGCAATCAAGAAGCCAAATACCGCGGCTTTAATCAGGCCAAGTGTGACATCAGAAATTTCCAGATATTCCAGCGTACGTGATAAATAAATCGCCGGGTTAAATCCCAACCGGAATACGCCAACAATATAGCCGCCAAACACCCCAATCACATCACCAATTAGCACCAAAAAAGGCAGGCAAATTGTGCCAGCCAACAACCGAGGTGCCACCAGATATTGCATCGGGCGGGTAGATAAGGTGTCAAGCGCGTCAATCTGGTCGGTAACCCGCATCGTGCCAATCTCGGCCGCCATTGAGGCGCCAATGCGTCCCGCCACCATTAGCCCGGCCAATACCGGCCCCAATTCCCGGGTGACCGACAGCACCACAACGGTGGCTACGGTGTCTTCTGCGGAAAACCGGGCAAATCCTGTATAGGATTGCAACGCTAGCACCATCCCGGAAAACAACGTGGTCAACCCCACGACCGGCAGAGAATAATAGCCAATGTCAATAATTTGTCTGAGTAGCTGTTGCCAGTAATAGGGCGGCGTAAAAATCCATCTAACAGCAATCACCGAAAATAGGGTCAGGCGGCCAAGAGCCGACAAAAACGTTAGGGCCGTCCGACCGATATTTTGGATAAAGCTGAGCATTGCTGGCAGTTGTTACAATCGTTATCGCGAAAATCTATCTTTTGGTTATGCCGATATTTCCATTTTTTGGCTACCGTTAATACCATTTTTATGAATTTTGGTAGTGGCGCGCTGGGCGTGTCCCAAGCCGTGTCAAAATTTCATAGGCAATGGTATCGGCGTCACCGGCCATGCGTGACAGATCATAGCCATCATGAAGTAATTCAACGGTACCATGCCGCAAATGCGCTGGGTCAATATCGGTCACATCAACAGTGATGCTGTCCATAGACACGCGGCCAATCACGGGTGCAGTCTGGGTGCCGATCAACACGGTCGCCTTACCGCCAAGCTTGCGATTATAGCCATCAGCATAGCCAACGCCAATTGTGGCAATACGCGAATCACGATCCAGAAGATAAGTGCCGCCATAGCCAACGCGATCCCCAGCTTTGGCGTGCCGCAATTGAACAATGCGCGCTTGCCAGGTGACAACGCGTGTCAATCTATCTGTCGGCAGGTCCGCCGGATGCGCCCCATAAAGCGCAATGCCGGGCCGGGTCATCTGAAAATGATACGCCTTCGATAATAGGCTGCCAGCACTATTGGCAAGACTTGCAGGCATGCCAGCAAACCACCGCCGCACTTCATGGAACGCATCAAGCTGTCTGGCATTTGTCGGATCATCGGCAATTTCGGCTGACACCAGATGGCTCATCACATAGCGGCAGTCAACCGCGTCAAGGGCGGATTTATTTTCAATCAGCCAGTCAATTTGATCGGGATCAAAGCCAAGCCGGGTCATGCCGGTATCGATATGCAACATAGCTGGCAATCTGTCTGATTGCCGCTGGCTGAACATGCGCCAACGTGACAATTGTTCCAAATCATTGAGCACTGGCGTGATACGAAATGCGGCGTGGTCGTCAAGCTGATCAAGATGACAGCCATGCAGGGTCATGATATGGGATTGGTTATAACCAAGGTCATCAAGATGTTTGCGCAGGGCAATGGCCTCGCCAAGATTTGCCACGAAAAATTCGGTGCAACCTGCTTGTGCCAGCGCCCCTGCCACATGATTTGCGCCCAATCCATAGCCATTTGCCTTGACCATGGCCGCCGTTGTGGTGGTGGCTGATGATAAGCTGTCGATATAGCGCCAATTAGCAACAATCGCCCCAAGATCGATAGACAAACAGCTATCTGCATGCCCCATAGCCAATAATGACATGGCTATCAAAACCCCTCGGGGAGGTGGGTGGCATCGGTTAAATCAGTAAAATGAGTAAAGCGTTTTTCAAAATGCACCTGAACCGCCCCGGTGGGGCCGTGGCGTTGTTTTGCAACGATAACCTCGGCCTTGTTTTCAGAGGCTTGCATACGCGACAGCCATTCATCATGACGGATGTTAAAGCTGTCTTCGGATTCTTCCATTTTGCGTTCGGGTTCACGTTTGTTCAGATAATATTCTTCACGATACACAAACATAACCACATCGGCATCTTGTTCAATTGATCCAGATTCGCGCAGATCAGCCAAATTTGGCCGTTTGTCTTCGCGCATCTCAACTGCGCGCGATAATTGCGATAACGCAATGACTGGTACATTTAAATCTTTGGCGATGGCTTTTAGCGTCCGGCTGATATTGGAAATTTCCTGAACGCGGTTTTCTGACCTGACACCAAGTTGCGGGGTAAGAAGCTGCAAATAGTCAACAACAATCAGGCCCAGACCCGATGTGCGCTTTAACCGGCGGGCCCGGCTGGCCAGTTGAGAGACTGATAGAGATGGCGTGTCGTCGATAAAAAATGGTGCCGCCGATATGTTGTTGCTGGCCCCGACAAGCCGATCAAATTCAGGCCCATCTAATTTGCCGCGGCGTATCTGTTCAGAATCAATTTGCGCACGTTCACTCAAAATACGCGTGCCAAGCTGTTCAGCCGCCATTTCCAGCGAGAAAAAGGCAACTGGCACCGAAGCTTCGCCGCTTCGTGTGGTGGTGGCCGCATGAAAGGCAATGTTCGTGGCAAGTGCGGTTTTGCCCATAGCAGGGCGACCAGCCAAAATGATCAGATCTGATTTATGCAGGCCGCCAAGCAGATTATTAAGATCTGTGAGCCCAGTGCTGGTACCAGATAAATGGCCATCACTTTTACGAGCCAAATCGGCTTGTGTGATGCTGGCGGTGATTACACTGTCAAAGCCGCGTAACCCGGCGCTCGCGGTTTCGGTTTCGGCCAATTTGAATAATTTTGCTTCGGCAGCTTCAATCTGCAAATTTGCCGGTGCGTCTATTGTCGGCTGGCTGGCGTCAAAAATCACTTCGTCGCCAATTAAAATCAATTCACGGCGGATATGCGCTTCATAAATGGTATGCGCATAATCGGCCGCTTGGGTGATGCTGATCACACCATCTGCAAGTTCGCTGAGATAGGTGGCCACATCGCCATCATCAAGATCGGTGCTATTGGCAAAAAAGCTTTTTAGCGTGACTGGGTTGGCCAGCTGGCCACGCTCAATCAGCCGTTGCATGGTGGTAAAAATCCGGCCATGCAACGGGTCATAGAAATGTGCCGCAACAAGCCGGTCATCAATACGTTCAATAACACTGTTATCAAGCAGGATCGCGCCCAACAAATTTTGTTCTGCTGGCAAATTATGCGGCATGCTGCGCGGGGTGTTAGATGGCGCACCTGCTACCGGAAAATTTTTAATATTTGTTTGTTCATCAGCCATGATCAATTTGTAACAAATT